>CAYVGW010000272.1:0-4379 GCA_964450895.1 uncultured Occallatibacter sp.
GCGGGAGATTCTGCGGAAAATCTCATTCAAGAGTCCGGAGGGGTCCGGGTACGACTTTAATGGAGATAAGGCCCATAGAATCAACATGGGATTTGCCCCCGCGGGATGTTTTGGGAGACTTGAAAGCCTTAAAGACTTTCAAGTTGCAGCCTGCGATGCAGGCAATTTGCGCGCACATGCAATGTCGCAGGAGCATAGCACGAAGATGGAGAGCACGTCAGGTATGTCAGACCCAATTCAAATCACCGATGGGCACACGGAAGGCGTATTGTCGATTGCCGTGATCAGTCCGGACGACGAACGGCGCAAAACGGCGATGGACGAGCTGAGCGGGTGTCACACGGGTCCAGTCCGGGAGTTCACCGCGTATTACCCGGCATCCGGCGAAGTGGAGAAGGTGATCGGCCATAACTATGAAGTTGTGGTGGTGGACCTGGACAGCGACCTGGAGTATGCCCTGGATTTGGTGCACACCATCAGCAGCCAGGAGCTGGCGATCGCCATGGTCTATACGGCCAAGGCCGATCCGGGCCTTTTGGTGCGCTGTATGCGCGCCGGGGCACGCGAGCTTCTGTCAGTGCCCTTCAGTTGCGGGGAGATGGCCGAGGCACTGCATCGAGCCTCATTGCTGCTGGGCGGGGAGCGTCCGGCGCAGAAGGCAGTTGGCAAGCTGCTGGTGTTTCTTGGGGCCAAGGGCGGTTCCGGCGTAACGACCCTGGCCTGCAATTTTGCCGTATCGCTGGCCCAGGAGCACAAAAAAAGGACGATATTGATTGATCTCAATCTCCCCCTGGGAGACGCGGCGATCAGCCTGGGCATCAAGGCGGAACACTCGATAGCCAGCGCGTTTCAAAATATCGGCCGTCTCGATTCACAATTGCTGACGACCATGCTGGCGCAGCATGACTCCGGGTTAAGCGTGCTGGCGGCGCCCAATGAATTGGCGCCCACCTATGTCTCGGTGGAAGCGATCGACAAGCTGCTGGAGCTGGCCCGGCAAGAGTTCGAGTATGTGGTGGTGGATGCCGGATCGCGGCTGGATATGCAGCGCAAGCATCTATTCGACGATTCCGCCACCATCTACCTGGTGACGCAGGCCGGCATTCCCGAACTGCGCAACTCCCATCGCCTGCTTTCGCAACTGGGGGCGGTGGGCAGCCCCAAGGTCGAAGTGGTGCTGAATCGCTGCAACGCGCACAGCGTGGATATCGATGAAGATCATATTCAGAAGGCTCTGAACAGGCCGGCGCAATGGAGAATTCCCAACAATTATGCCGCCGTGCGGCGGATGCAGAATACGGCCGCTCCGCTCAGCGAGGAAGGCGCGCAGATTTCGCGGGTTATCCGGCAGATGACCGAGTCGGTTTGCGGGCAACTGCCGCCGGTCCCGGAAAAGAAGAAAGGGTTCAGCCTCTTCGGGAGGGAGTTTCCGTTCTAAACGGCTATTGGGCATTTTTTCTGTCTGTGCAGAGTGCGGCGTGGACCGGGAGGTCCACGCGACAGCCGACCAGGAGGTCGGCGCTACGTGTTGGTTGCGCGGAGGCATCTGCAAAGCGTGGAATCAGGCGATTGATGTGGGATTGGCCGCCTTGACTTCAAATGCTTTGAGCATCTCGTTGATGGTCGAGAACTGCGAGACCGGCAGCAGATCAAACGCGATCGAGCAGGTGGTCATAATCTTCTTTCCATTGACGTCCAGCACGCATCCGCCGCTGGAGCGGGTCAGGCGATCCATCTCCATGCGCAAGGCGGCCGCGGGCATTTGGCGGCGCACCACGGCCATCAGAACATCCCTTTCCCAGTGGAAGAGCTTGTCCTCCGGGCGCAGGCTCTGCATGAGGAACTGGGCGGCAAAGTTCAGGTAATCTCCGGCGGCTTCCTCCCCATAACGCTGCAGGATGGTTTGCAGCATGGTGATTTTCAACAGCACGACATAGGCTTGCAGATCGACGCGAAAGAGCGGGGCAAGGCGGGTTCTGGCCTGGGTTGGACCGGGCAGGCCCGTGGGGCTGTCGCCGTTGTCCCAGAGACAGACTTGCTCGGCATCGGTATCCTCGGCAGCGTGCTCGAAGATGCGTGCCTTTTTGACGAGCTGCTTTTCGGCGTTCAGCGAATTGTGCTGTTCCATGCCCAGGTTGAGCGCATGGACCAGAACCTCCTTTTGGCAGGGCTTGGTGAGGAAGCGAAAGATGTTGCCCTCATTGACCGCTTCGATGGCCTCGTCGATGTTGGCAAAACCGGTGAGCAGCATCCTGACGGTGTCCGGCGCCAGTTTCCGCACCTGCGCCAGGAATTCCGCGCCGTTCATGCCCGGCATTCTCATATCCGAAACCACCACGGCGTATGGGCCGATCTCCCGGATCAGTTCCAGTCCATCCTCTCCGCCCACCGCGATGTCCAAATGGAATTCCCTGTGCAACATGCGCCGGATGCCATCCAGGACCGAAGGCTCGTCGTCCACGAATAAAATTTTGTCGGCCATCCTAATTTGTTCCTTGTATTGACATTCAAGCCATGCGGATGGGCCGGGAGCCGAACGAGGAGGCAGAGGCCCAGTTTCTTCATCGGCATAAAATGGCAATCAAACAGGAAATTCTGAAACTGGCCGCCCTGGCGTCTTGACACACTTCCGCTTCAGCGATGAAACTGCATTTTAGGCTGTTGCGCGGGAGTAGAGGCTGCTGCCGGAAGAATTCCGGAGAGGGGGCGAATCCGGTGGGCGAAACAAAGTCGGAGCGGCTGCATCTGACGCTCCAATCGACAACCGAAAGCGTGAACCAGATCGAGGCGGTGGCGGAGAAACTGGCCACCGAGGCCGGTGTGGACGAAGACGAGTGCTTCCACGTCTCGATGGCGGCGCGCGAGGGCGCGGTGAACGCCGTGCTGCACGGCAACGAATACGACATGGCCAAACAGGTGGACGCCAGCTTTGAAAATACCGGGGCGGCGCTGATCATCACCATCTCCGACCAGGGCAAGGGGCTGGACCCGGCCACCATTCCCGATCCGCTAGCTCCGGAAAACCTGCTGCGCGGCTCTGGACGCGGCATCTTCCTCATGCGCTCTTTCATGGATGAGGTACACTTTCGGCAACTGCAACCCGGACTTGAACTGACGCTGGTCAAGCATCTGGCTTCCTACCCCAAAAAATCTTGATGCGCTTGCGCCCGTGCCTGGGCAGGCGAGAGTGATATTCTTGAACCACCAACGAGGAGGAGTTTCCATGGCATTGACAATTGCTTCCCGTGAACTGGACGGCGTGACTATTCTGGATCTTAACGGGCGGATTACTTTGGGTGAGGGCAGTGTGCAGTTGCGCGACGCGATTCGCGGCCTCATCAGCAAGGGACAAAAGCGCATCCTGCTGAATATGGCGGATGTGAACTACATCGATAGCTCCGGGTTGGGCGAGCTGGTGAGCGCCTTTACCACGGCCAAGAACCAGCAGGCCGACGTCAAGCTGCTGAGCCTGACCAAGAAGGTCCACGATCTGCTGCAACTGACCAAGCTGTACACCGTCTTCGACATCAAGGACGACGAAGCGGGCGCCATCGCAGCCTTCAAATAAACGCGAGGACGGCGGCTTTCCGGCCGCAACGTGAAGAACGGCCATTCCCGCGCGGGAGTGGCCGTTTTGCTTGTGTGAACAGGCATTCAAGCCTGCGCGGCAACTCTTTCAGGAATGCGTGCGGTGGAAGCCGCTGTCAGCAGAGCCGCGGGGATCGGAGCGGCGGCGTGAGACTGCTGGCCGTGCATGCCGCTGGTCAGCCGGTGGACAAAATGATAGGGCGGCCAGGGGCCCGAGAGCTGCATCTGATACTCCCGCATCATGGCGCTGGTCGTAGCATACTTGCTCAGGTAGCGATCCACGCTCCTGCGGTCGATCAGATGCGCCACGTCCAGCATCATCTTGCCGTTGTCGGTCAGCCGGCAACTGACCTCTTCGTCCAGCGGCACAAAGAGGCGGTGCATCTGGAAGCTGACGGCGCGGGCGCGGGTCTGGCGCTCTCGCTGGCGGCCGGCGTTTTCCTTCAGGCTGCTGAAATAGTCCCGGCTCAGCCCCTCCGCCGAGGCTTGTCTTTCCGCCGCATGGCCGCCGCAGTCGTCGAGCAGAATCTTGAGGTGCATCTCGGTTTTGCCCCGCAGCTTGTCGATGTGCCCCTGGAACTGGCGGTGGTTGGAGCGGATCGACCGGCGCAGGCTCTCGTCATCCTGGAAGACGGTGCCGAAGCGGAAGGGCAGCACGGTCGAGTGCTGAAAGCAGTCGGCGATCACGCGCGCATGATCCACGCCTGATCTCTGGTCCAGCGCCTCGGCCGGGTTATGTTCGCTGACGATGACCGCCAAGTCGCAGGCGGGATAGACAAAGACCTGGTTGC
>CAYVGW010000273.1:0-4347 GCA_964450895.1 uncultured Occallatibacter sp.
GCGTAGTACAGCAGCCGGGGCCGCGCACCCAGCTTGTCTTCATAATATGCCGCGGCCACGGCGATGCCGCGCTGCACTTCGGCCAGCCGCTGCGCCGGCTCTTCCGGCAGGTCGAGGGTGCGATAGAGCAGCAAATCCTGCCCATGCGTGATGGCCGTGGTCAGCGCCAGCGTGCTCAGATTTGCGGCCAGAATCGGCTCGTCGGAGTCAATCGCGCCCAGCGCCGCCAGGCTGGTGGGCAGCACGGCCCCAGGCTCGTAGCCGGCCATGCGCGCCACGGACTCATACTCGGCCAGCACCGGACCCGGCAAAACCGTGGCCAGCACCCGGCATTCGTGCTTGCTCTCGGTCAGCACTTGATAACTCAGCCCGGCGTGCTCCACCTCGAAGGGAATCATCTTGCGCAGCCGGAAGCGCAGCACCGGAAGCGCCTCGGCGGGCTTCGAGGGCAGCGAATCAAAGTCCAGCACAAAGACGCGCACCGCCGTGTCGGGAATTACCAGCGTGACCGAGCGCGAGCGCGGCGCAACCTGCTCCAGCGCCGAATGCATCGCGCTGGCAATGACCTCCGGCGCGCGCAGATTCTGCTCGCTGATGCCGGGAACCAGCGCGCCCTCCGGCAACGGCTCAAAGGCATAGACCGGCGGCTTGCCCACGCCTGGAGTGGCGGCGGCCAGCACGCCCCGCGGCGACAACTCCACTGCCGCCGGCGGACGCGCGCCTAGCTGGGAGCCGAGTTTTGCTTTGCTCAAGATCGAATTCATTGCCCCTCGTATTGTTTTATCAATTCCCTCAGTTTTTTTGTTTGTTCCCGAGACAGCGAAGCACGGACGAGGTTAAAGTCACTAGGGTACTTACTTCCGTAGTATGCCATCTTGTCTTCCTCCGGAAACATTGCTTCCAGGTAGGCGTCACGATATTGAATCCAAGCTCTCTCTGCACCTTTAACCTTTGCAGTTGCTTCAGGCTCTTTCTCAGCCTTTGATAACAATAGCCTATAAACCTCATTTAACTCTGAATCGGCTCTTGCATCCTCGTCCTTTGCGCAAGCATTAATTTCGGCTTGGCTTCCTGCCTTCTGGTCGCAAGCGCGATATTTCGCCGATACTTGAGAATGACACGGAACTGAGTTGAGCAAGAAAACAGCAGTAAGTAAAGTAAATAAAAAGTACAAAATCGAAGTCTTCATTGAATTCTTCAATATCAATGACGGTCGCACCAAAGACATTTCCGAAAGACTTCCCTCAGGGGCTAAAGCCCGCATTTTTTTTGCGGCATACGCGGCACGACTAAAGTCGTGCCCTTTCAAAACGTCGACTTGTGCAAGGCTTCCCATGTCCCTCACTCCCTAGTCCTTAGACCCTTAGTCCCCTGGTCCCTTGGTCCCTAGTCCCTTAGTCCCCTGGTCCCTTAGTCTCTGGTCCCTTGGTCCCTAGTCCCTTGGTCCCCTGGTCCCTTAGTCTCTGGTCCCTTAGTCCCTGGTCCCTATCGCGACGCCTCGATGAACGTAACCTTGTTGATCTCTTTGAGCGTGGTCAGGCCGCGGCGGACACGGTCCAGCGCTGACTCGCGCAGGAAGCTCATGCCTTCTTTCTGCGCCAGCTTGCGCACCTCGGAGGTAGGTTTCTTTTCCAAAATCAATTCGCGGATCGGGTCGGTCAAGTCAAGTAACTCATGAATTGCGGTTCGCCCGCGGAAGCCTGTTCCGCCGCACTCCATGCAGCCCTGCCCCTCGCGGAACTCAAAGCCCTGCCACTCCGCCGGTTCCAGCCCCATCAACTTCAAATCCAAGTCGCTATAACGCACCGGTTTCGCGCAGTATTCGCAGACCGTGCGCACCAGCCTTTGCGCCAGAATACAGTTCAGCGCGGAGACGAAGTTATACGCCTCCACGCCCATATTCAAAAAGCGCCCAATCACATCCACCACGTTGTTGGCGTGAACGGTGGTGAAAACCAGGTGGCCCGTGAGCGCCGAGTTGATGGCGATTTGCGCCGTCTCATTGTCGCGGATTTCGCCCACCAGTATCTTGTCCGGATCGTGGCGCAGAATCGAGCGCAGACCGCGCGCAAAAGTAAGTCCCTTTTTCTCGTTGACGGGAATTTGAGTTATGCCGCGAATCTGATACTCGACCGGATCCTCAATGGTGATGATCTTGTCTTCTTCGCTCTTGATCTCATTCAGAGCTGCGTAGAGCGTGGTTGTCTTGCCGGAGCCGGTCGGCCCAGTTACCAGAACCATGCCGTACGGCTCGCGGATATAGCGGCGGAAGCGGCGCAGATCCTCTTCGGCAAAGCCCACCACGTCGAGCGTGAGTTTATGAAACTTTTCGCTCATCGACTCTTTGTCCAGCACGCGCAGCACGGCGTTTTCGCCATGAATCGTCGGCATGATGGAGACGCGGAAATCAATCAGGCGCGTCTTGTATCTAACTCTGAAGCGGCCGTCCTGCGGCACTCTCCGCTCGGCAATGTCCAGTTCGCTCATGATCTTGATGCGGCTCAGAATCGTCGAGTGATGCTCGCGCGCAATCGGCGCCATGGCCGCCTGCAAGACGCCGTCAATGCGGTACTTGACCACCACCGAATCGTCATTCGTCTCGATGTGAATATCCGAGGCGCGCCGCTCCAGCGCGGTAAAGATCGTCGTGTCCACCAAGCGGATAATCGGGCTGATGTCCTCTTCGGAAGTTAGTTTTTCAATCGAGATATTTTCGTCGGAGTTTTCGTCGCCGGTGAGCACATCAAAGGTCAGACCCTCGCTGGCCTCATCCAAAACGCGCTGCGATTGCTCGGTCTTTTTCAGTAAGTCGGTAATTTGAGAAAGCGTGGCCACGCGCGGCAGAATGCGATGCGAAAGCAGCCCAGCAATCTCATCCAGAATCATCAGCCGCGAGGGATCGCTGACCGCGATCACCAATGCGTCGCCCTGCTGCTCAATGGGCACGAAGTTGTAGCGGAACATCAGCTCCACCGGCACCGTGCGCAGCAGCTCGTGCTGAATCTTGAAGTTCTTCAGATCAACAAACTCGGCGTGATAGCGCTGGGCGAGCAGCTCTGCCTGGGCGCGCTCCTCCGCCGAGCCGGGAAGCGGACCCGCGGCGGGCATCGGAATAGGAAGATGAGTCGCGTCTGCCATGCTTACTGTCCTCCTCCTGTCGCCTGCCCCAGCGAGAAGATAGGCAGGTAAAGCGAGATAAGTATGAAGACCACTACCACGCCCATGATGATGAGAATCGCCGGCTCAATCAGCGCCAGCGCCGCGGTCAGCGCCGTCGCCACATCTTCTTCGAAAAATTCCGAGACCGAGTTGAGCATCTGCGGCAGCGCGCCGGTCTGCTCGCCTACGGAAATCATCTCGCAGGCCAGATTGGGGAAGACCTTGGTCTGAATCAGCGCGTCGGCCAGGCTTTTGCCCTCGCGCACCGTGGTGATCGAGTGCATCACCGCCAGCGATACCCGCCGCGAGTTGATGGAGCGCGCCGCCGTTTCCAGCGACGGAACCAATGACAGCCCGCCCGTCAATAGCGTCGAAAGCGTGCGCGAAAACAGCGCCACCTGGTACTTCAACCAAATATTGCCGAAGACCGGCAGCTTGATGCGGAAGCCGTCCAGCGCGTCGCGCCCCCGCTCGGTCTGCGCGTAGCGGAAGAGGCCAAAGCCCGCCGCTGCCGCCGCCAAAAGAATCCAGAGAAAATTGGAGTTAAGAAATGCGCCGAAGTCCAGCAGATCGGTCGTCATTGCCGGCAGCTTCGAGCCCATCTGGTCATAGAGATCTTTGAATTTGGGAACCACGACAACAATCATGAAGATAACTAACCCAAAGACCAGCGTCAGCAGCACGCCGGGATAAATCAGCGAAGTTATCAGCTTCTTGCGAAAGGTAAGTGAGGTGCGCTGGAAAGTAACATAGCGCTCCAGCACCTCGAGTAAGTTACCCGAGCGTTCGCCGGCCATCAGCGTGGTGGTGTACATGATCGGAATGCCGCTCTGCGCCTCAAAGGCCGAGCTGAGCGAGTCGCCCGTCTTGACGCGCCCCGCCACGTCGTAGATCTGCGCGGCAAAGTGCGCATTCTTCTGGATTTTGGCCAGCATCTCCAGCGAGCCGAGAATCGGCAATCCGGCGCGAATCAGCGTGAGAAACTGCTGGTTGAAGATCAGAAACGGCTCCAGCTTGACCTTGCGCTTTTTGAAGCCGCCAAAGCCAGTGCGCGCGCGCACGCTGAAGACGTGGAAGCCGGCGTGCGCAAAGCGGGCCCGCAGCTCCTCGGCGGTGGCCGCCGTCTGCACCTGCTCCTGCACGCGGCCGCGCTCGTCGGCCAATTTGATGATGAACTCCGCCATGCCT
>CAYVGW010000274.1:0-4322 GCA_964450895.1 uncultured Occallatibacter sp.
TCTGAATCAGCTCCGGCACGACGCGCTTGCCGGCGATCAGGTTGGCCATGGCCACATGCGGCACCTTGACCACGCGCTTGGCGATGGCGAAGGTCAGCGCCGAGACGCGGTAGACGACGACAAAGGGATTGCCGGCGAGCGCCGCCTCGACAGTAGCCGTGCCGCTGGCGACGACCGCGGCGCGGGCGTGCAGCAGCGCGGCTCGAGCATCGTCCACCAAGCGAAGCATCAGGCCCGAGCCGGACTCTGCGGCGATCCGGCGCACCTCCTCGCGCTGCGCCGCATTCAGCGTCGGTGCAAGTGGCACAATAAACTCCAATAAAGCACTGTCATCCTGAGCGGAGCCTGACGCGTTCTTGGCGTCAGGCGGAGTCGAAGGACCAGCGTTTCCGCCGCTCGAATCTCCCAAAAAGCTCGTCAGACCCCGCGCCGCCAGCAGCATCGTCGGCAAAAGTTCGCGAATCTCCTTGGGACGGCTGCCGGGGAGCAGGCTGATCCACGTCTTCACCGGATCGAGGCCGTTCTTTTCCGCAAACTCCGCGCGGCTCACTGCGGGCAGCGGCAGCTCGGCCAGCGGATGGCCGACAAACTCGGCCTGCACGCCGTGCTCGCGGTAAAACGCCTCCTCGAAGGGAAAGATCACCAGCATCTTGTCGATGTACTTCTGAACCAGCCGGAGGCGCCCCTTCTTCCACGCCCAGAGCTGCGGGCTGACGAAATAAATCACCGGCACGCCCTCCCGGTGAAGGACTTCGGCCAGCTTGAAGTGGAAGCCGGGGAAGTCGATCAGCACGGCCACGGCGGGACGGCGCGTGCGAATCTCCTTTTTCAGCTTGCGAAACTCGCCGTAGATGCGCGGCAGGTGGCGCACCACCTCGGTGAAGCCCATCACCGCCATCTCCTCGGCGCGGACCACGCTCTCCAGGCCGCCTGCCCGCATCCGCTCCCCGCCCATTCCGAAAAAGCTGGCAGTCTCACCCGCCGCAGCGAGCCGCTTCTGAAGCGCGGCAATCAGCAGCGCGCCGTAGTGCTCGCCGCTGGCCTCGCCTGCCGAGATGAAGAGAGTTGGGGGCATTTTTTTCGTGCTGCTGACCATCATAACGGTTTGGGCGTCCAATCTATCTGACAGATCAAAGGTTGAGCCTCCAGCGATTTTTTGCTTGACAGAGGGTTCCGGCATCCGCACAATGTGCCTATCTTCTTGTAGGCGGATCAACTCCCCCGCCCGTATGTCTAAAACCAAGCCAACCAGGAGGAATGATGAATCGTAAGCTCGCAGTATTCGTGTTGACTCTTGCCGCGATGCTCTCGGCCGGTACTCTGGACAGCCGCGCTGAATCGCCGATGACGCGCCACGTGCGCGAGGTGGTGCTCAATGGAAAGGCGAAGGCGCTGGGACGCCTTTCCGCAACCCAAGTCATGAAGATAGACATCGTTCTGCCGCTGCGCGATCAGGCCGGACTGGACGCCTTTTTGGCGGATGTCTACAATCCGTCCAGCCCCAACTTCCATCACTTTCTGACTCCGGCTGAGACATCCGCCAAATTCGGCCCCACCCAGCAGGACTGGGAGGCGCTGGTCAGTTTTGCCAAAGAGAATGGTTTCACCGTGCTGGGCGGTAGCCAGCAGAAGAGGGATTTGGTGCTCTCCGGCCCGGTCTCGGCTATCGAGTCGGCCTTCAACCTGCAGATGTGGACCTATCAGCATCCCACCGAGAACCGCGTTTTCTATTCGCCGGACCGCGAACCCTACATGAATCTTTCCTTCCAGATCGAGCATATCTCCGGCCTGGACAATTACTCCAAGCCGCATCCTCTGCTGGTCAATCGGAGCGACTACGCGGCGGCGCATGGCCTGTCGGCGGAAGAACTTGTTTCTCACGCCACCACCGGCAGCGGCCCCTCGGCCTCCTTCCTGGGCAGCGACATGCGCGCGGCCTACTACGGCGGCACGGCCCTGACCGGCGCTGGCCAGACCGTCGGCTTGCTCGAATATGTCGGCACCGATTTGGCCGACCTCACCACCTATTACAAGAACATCGGCCAGACCGAGCCCTTTACCCCCAAGCTGGTTTCCGTGGACGGCACCAGCCTCACCTGCACCTGTTCCTCGAAGAACATGACCACGTGCGGAAACGGCACGACCACTACCAGTTGCGACGATACCGAGCAGACGCTGGACATGACCCAGGCGATGGGCATGGCTCCGGGCTTGACCGGGCTGACGATGTACGTCGGCAGCACGGACACGGCCATCATCAGCGCCATGACCACGACCGCGGACGGCCCGCTTCCGGGCACCATCGGCTGCTCGTGGGGCTGGACGCCGGCCGATCCCAGTTCGCTGGATGGCTATTTCAAGACGATGGCCGCCCAGGGGCAGAACTTCTTCGCGGCCTCCGGCGACAGCTCGACCTGGTCGTCGAGCAACGAAGCATGGCCGGCTGACGATGCATATGTGGTCTCCGTGGGCGGCACGGACCTGGTCACGGCCAGCGCCGCCGGCGCCTGGTCCTCGGAGACGGCTTGGACGGATTCGGGTGGTGGCATCTCGCCGGATTCGATCGCCATTCCCTCGTGGCAGGCGGCCACGGGCGTCATCACCTCCAGCAACAAGGGTTCGACGACCCTGCGCAACGGCCCCGATGTCTCGGCCAACGCCAACTTCACCTTCTACACCTGCTCGGATCAGACAACCTGCCTGGCCAATAGTTATGGCGGCACCAGCTTTGCCGCGCCCATGTGGGCCGGTTACATCGCCCTCGTCAACCAGCAACTGGCGGCCAGCAGCAAATCGCCCATCGGCTTCCTTAACCCCACCATCTACCCGATCGGTACAAGCTCGTCGTTTACCACCGACTTCCACGACATCACCAGCGGCACCTCCGGCAGCTATTCGGCGGTCACTGGCTTCGATCTGGTCACCGGATGGGGCAGCCCCACGCCGAGTCTGATTACCGCCCTGTCCAACACCACCGTTACGCCCAGCTTTGCGTTGAGCGCCACGGCGGCTTCGGTAAAGGACGGCAGCACCGGAGCCTCCACCATCACCGAGACCGTCACCGGCGGCTTCAGCTCCGCCGTTACCCTGACCGCCAGCGGCATGCCCAGCGGCGTCACCGCGGCCTTCAGCCCCGCCTCGATCACCGGCGCGGGAACCTCCACGCTGACCTTCACCGCCTCCTCCTCGGCTGCGGCGGGCACTTACACCATCACCGTCACCGGCAAACCGGCCAGCGGAACAACAGAGACGGCTACGTTGACCTTGACCGTGACCGCTGCTTGCACACCCACCACCATCGTTCCGTACATCTCCATCAACGGCGGCTCAAGCTGGACCAAGGAATCCGCGGCCACGGTCAGCTCGACCAGCGCCAAGGTTGACCTCGGCCCGCAGCCCACCAGCGGCGGATCGTGGAGCTGGACCGGACCCAACTCCTACAAGTCCACCTCGCGCCAGATCAACAGCATTCCGTTGACCGTGGGCGCCGACGTCTACACCGCCACCTACACCAACGCCAGCAGTTGCAAGAGCACGCAGGCCTTCACCATCACCGTGAAGTAAGCGGCCCAATGCCGCCCGCGCTCCCTGCGCGGCGCTGTATGCAGAACGGCCCGGAGCTTCCTCTCCGGGCCGTTCTGCATTGATTCAGTGTTCGGTGCTGGGAAAACAAAACCGCGACCTGCGCGAATGTCATCCGCGCCGCGCGCGCACGGCTCCGGCCAGTTCCTTCAGCAGCTTATACGTCTCCGTCCAGTCGATGCAGGCGTCGGTGATGCTTTGCCCATAGACGAGCGGCTGGCCGGCTTTGAGCGGTTGCGCGCCAGCCACCAGATTGCTTTCAATCATCACGCCCATGATGCGTTTGTCCCCGGCGGCTACCTGCCCCGCCACATCGTGGCAGACGGCGGATTGGCGCCGAAAATCCTTGCTCGAATTAGCGTGGCTGAAGTCGATCATGATGCGCGGCTGAAGGCCGGCGTGTTCCATCTGACTAGCGGTCTCGGCCACGCTCTGGGCGGTATAGTTCACCGTCTGCCGCCCGCCGCGCAGGATCATGTGGCAGTCCGGATTGCCCGTCGTGGCGAAGATCGCCGACTGGCCCAGCTTGGTGTGGCCCAGGAAGGTGTGCGAGTGCGCGGCGGAGAGAATCGCGTCGATGGCGATCTGCACGCTGCCGCTGGTGCCGTTCTTGAAGCCCACCGGGCAACTGAGGCCGCTGACCAACTGGCGGTGCAACTGGCTCTCCGTGGTGCGCGCGCCGATCGCTCCCCAACTGACCAGGCCGGCGATGTACTGCGCGGAGATCATGTCCAGGAACT
>CAYVGW010000275.1:0-4300 GCA_964450895.1 uncultured Occallatibacter sp.
AACTTGATCGAGTACGAAAGCCCCGAGCAGCCGCCGCCCATCACGCCCAGGCGCAAGCCGCCCTCTTCCGGCGAAATGCCTTCCTTGGCCATCGCGATGCGGATGCGCTTGACGGCCTTTTCGGTGACGTGCAGGCCCTGCTGCGGCGCCTGCGGCAGGCCCGTGGGCTGCGCCACGATTGCATCCGGCGTTGATGTTGCTCCAATGCTTATCATGTTCGACATAACTCGCCCCCTCACAGATGCAGATTTCCAACTGTTGCGCCGTCCCTACGGGACTCCAGCAGCATGATGATTGATCCTTTCCCACCGTTGAAACGGTGGGCTAATCACCTCTGCGCCTACGGCGCGGGTACATATACTGCACTACAGAAACGCGCACTACAGTACAGGTTCTCCTACTGCACACGCGCACTACAGTACAGGTTCTCCTGCCGCACAACAGACACTCTTACTGCGCTAGAGCTTCTGCCTCGGCCTCTACCGGCTGCGCATTGCCGTTCTTCTTCTTCCAATCGCCGATAGCCGCGCGGATTGCATCCTCGGCCAGCACCGAGCAATGAATCTTCACCGGTGGCAGCGAAAGCTCCTTCACGATGTCGGTGTTCTTGATGCCCAGCGCATCGTCCACGGTGCGGCCCTTGATCCATTCCGTCGCCAGCGAAGAGCTGGCAATCGCCGAACCGCAGCCAAAGGTCTTGAACTTGGCCTCTTCGATCACCTGCGTCGCGGGGTTGACGCGAATCTGCAGGCGCATCACGTCGCCGCACTCCGGCGCGCCCACCAGACCCGTGCCGACCTCCGTCGATCTCTTGTCCAGTTGGCCCACGTTGCGCGGGTTGTTGTAGTGGTCGATCACTCTCTCGCTGTATGCCATGTGTTGCTCCTTTTGCGGGGGGAAGCCGCGGAAACAGGGTTCAGGGATCAGAGATCAGGGATCAGTGGCCGGTAGTCTGAAACGCGTTGCTTCTGACCCCTGACTTCTGAACCCTGATCCCTGCTTTTAGTGCGCCGCCCATTGAATCTTGCTCAAATCAATTCCATCCAGCACCATCTCGTAAAGCGGCGATAGCTTGCGCAAGTGCTGGACCACTTCGATTACCTTGTCGGCGACGTAATCCACTTCAGCTTGCGTGTTGAAGCGGCCTAATCCGAAACGAATCGAGCTATGCGCTACATCGTCACCGAGGCCCAAAGCCTTGAGTACATACGACGGCTCCAGCGTCGCCGAGGTGCAGGCCGAGCCGCTGGAAACCGCAATGTCCTTGATGCCCATCAGCAGCGATTCGCCCTCGACGTAAACAAAGCTCATATTCAAATTGCCGGGAAGCCGATGCTGCATGGAGCCATTGACGTGAACGTAGTCGAGGTTGGCTTCGAGCTTGTCTTTCAGCCGGTCGCGCAGCGCGGACTCCCGCGCGGACTCCGTGCTCATCTCCTGCTGCGCAATCTCGCAGGCCTTGCCCAGGCCGACGATGCCGGGGACGTTCAGCGTGCCGGAGCGCATCCCGCGCTCGTGGCCGCCGCCGTCAATCTGCGCGGCGATCTGCACGCGCGGATTACGCCGCCGCACATACAGCGCGCCCACGCCCTTCGGCCCGTACAGTTTGTGCCCGCTCAGCGAAAGCACGTCGATGTTGTCGGCGAGCACGTCGATGGGAACCTTGCCCACCGCCTGCACCGCGTCCGTGTGGAAGAGCACGCCGCGCTCGTGACAGAGCTTGCCGATCTCGGCGATAGGCTGCAAAACGCCGATCTCGTTGTTGGCCGCCATGATCGAAACCAGGATCGTCTTCTCGTCCATCGCCCGCGTCAGGTCATCGAGGTCAATCAGCCCGTCGGCCTTCACCGGCAGATAGGTCACGCGGTAGCCGTGCTTCTCCAGCCGCTTGCAGGTGTCCAGAACGGCTTTGTGCTCGGTCACTTGCGTGATGATGTGGTTGCCGCGCTCGCGATACATCTCGGCGATGCCTTTGATGGCCAGGTTGTTGGACTCCGTGGCGCCGGAGGTGAAGATGATCTCCTTGGCGGAAGCGCCGATCAGTTGCGCAATCTGCTCGCGCGCCGCCTCGACGGCCTGCTCCGCCTCCCAGCCAAAAGAGTGATTGCGGCTGGCCGCGTTGCCGAACTTGGTCGTAAAGTAGGGCATCATCGCCTCCAGCACGCGCGGGTCCAGCGGCGTGGTGGCGTGGTTGTCCATGTAAATCGGAAGGTGTACGCCGGCCGGCACTTCTACTTGGCTGGTAATTGTGCTCATGTGTGTCTCCATCCTCCTGATAGCGGGGTTAGCGATGTTAGCGGGGTTAGCGGGGTTGGCGGGGTTGAAAAAGCTGAATACCTCTGCTAACTCCGCTAACCGCTAACTCCGCTCGTCAATGCAACCAGTTCATGCGCCTTACTCTCCCGCGCCGCCGGCTGTTCATGCTCCGCCAAATCCTGAATGCTGATGCTCTTCAGCACGCCGGCGATGGTATCGTTCACCCGCGCCAGCGGCTCCTTGATGGTGCAATTGGTGGTCAACTCGCAGCCCGTCTTGCCCTTGCTGCATGAAGTGATGAAAAACGGCCCGTCGATGGCCAGAATCACCTCGTAGGCGGAGATGGTGCGCGCCTCCCGCGCCAGAGCGTAGCCGCCGTTCATCCCGGCGTGCGATTTGAGCAGCCCGGACTTGGTCAACTGCTGCAGGATTTTGGCCAGCAACTGCGCCGGAATCCCGTAAGCGTCGGCCACGTCCTTGGCGCTGAGCGCAATGCGCTCCGGGTGCTCGGCCAGAAACTTGAGGGCCATCAATCCGTAATCCGCTTTTTTGGTCAGCTTGAGCATTGAATATCCGACTTCTTCGGTCCGTGTTCAGTATACGACCGTTTCTGTCGGGATTACAAGCCCTGGGAAAAACTTTTGTTGCAATATGGGAATCGCCCCCCATCCGGTTGGAGCCTGATGGGGGGAAATTCCAGCGGTGAACCAAAATATTTAACAGATTCCGGTAGGAAAAAGATGGAATTGCCGATACAATTTGCGGGTAGGGCAGTTTATTCCACCGAACCAAAGTAATGATGGCCAGCATCTGCAAACATCCCAAGGTACGCGTCGTTTCCCGGCATGAAGACAGCGAGTTTGTCGAGTGCCTGGATTGTGGCGAAGTCTTTGACTCCGAAGAGTTTCGCGACATGGAGATCGAAGAGAGCGTCGAAACGGAATCCAGTCTGGAAGACGCCTGAAGCGTGATCGGCTGGTGTTATTTACCGCTATGCCCGTTGGAGGCTAGAGCGCCGACGCGTCGCGCCGCCACCCAGGAATAATGCAGCCCTGAGACAATGGTCAGCGCCATGGTGGCATAAAGCATTCCGGTCTGGAAGCCGACAACCCAGCGGGTAGAGCTGATCTGCAGTAGCAGCACCGCGGCCACGGCCGCCACCTGCGCCAGGGTGTTGGCCTTGCCCAAGAGGCTGGGGCTGAAGTCTCGCCTGCCCACGGCCGCATACAGAATCGCCGCCACCACCAGGATTCCCACATCCCTGCCGAAGACCAGGACCGTGACACGCATGGGGATCAACCCCATATAGGTCAGCACCACAAACATCGTGCTCAGAAGCAGTTTATCGGCCACTGGGTCCAGATACTCGCCCAGCAGGCTGCGCTGCTTGAGCAGACGGGCCAGCAGGCCATCCAGCGCGTCGGTCAGCCCGGCGGCCAGAAACAACCCAAAGCTCAGCGCAAAATGACGTTCCAGAATGGCCGCCACCAGAAAGGGCGCCAGACAGATGCGCAGCAACGTCAACAGGTTGGGAGCCGTGCGGTAGCGGTGAAATCGTAGGCTGGCAGCGTTGTTCATGGCGGTTTCAGGAATCCAATTCCCGATAGTACAACATGGCGGCTCTGAGCGCCCATACAAGATGGGTTGACAACATGGGCAATCGCATTTGGATTTGGAATCTAGAGAATGATCGGTTTTGAAAGGGCACGGCTTCAGCCGTGCCGATTGCGAGGGGAAAAATGCACCGGCTTTAGCCCCTGAGGGAAGGTTTTAGCTTCACAAACCATCCCTCAGGGGCTAAAGCCCAGAATTTTCTGCCTACTTTGCGGCACGGCTAAAGCCGTGCCCTTTCAAAGCGACAAATTTCAATCCAAATGCGATTGCCCTGGGTTGACAACATGGCAATCGCATTTGAAATCATCTGGAGGGAGCAGGGGCATTTATGCCCCTGAATTTACGCCTGAAACCACAGGGCTTCAGCCCCGGGCCTAAGAGCTTATCCGTAATTAAGTGATATGATTTTGTTATGAAATCATGGACTGTT
>CAYVGW010000276.1:0-4236 GCA_964450895.1 uncultured Occallatibacter sp.
TGCCGTTGGCGAGGGCAGAAACTGTGGCTACGGTCTGAACGTAGCCGGAGGGGATCTGAGCCGTACAGATCGAACAGGCAGACAGAAGGACGAAAATCTGGACGAGCTTTCTCACTGTGTACCTCCTGCGCCTGAAAGAACGGCGTGCATGGCTTGCGCGGGTGGAATGGACTGTGGCTGCTGCTGGCCTTGCCCGGATACCGCAGCGATCAAAGCCGGCGCCACTTTGATTCCTTGCCGACGAGCGATAGTGACCAAACCGGGTAAATTACCGCGGAGTTCCGGCGGGATCAAAGCAACATCCTCGGGGCGGGCCTGGGTCAAAAAACGAAGCATGGGCGGGTATTGCATCATGGCTGAAGTAGCACGGACCATAGCGAACGTACCGGCCGATTCAATACCCATGGCTGGGATCCAAGGGATATGGCCTCCCCATAGCGCGCGTATGGCCTCAAAGACAGGCCAAGTAGCTACCCACGCGCCGCGGCGATTGACCCAGTTGACGCGAGATTGATTGTATGCATCACGAGCGCGTTGGATATCAGCAGAGGAGATCATGCGCCCTGGCTTGAGTTCGAGAGGAACAGTTTTGGCTTCGGGAAGAACCGAAGGTAGAGGAAGGTTTGCAGCACGAGGGGCAGGAGTTTTCTCAAGAACTGGGGGCAGGGGAAGCGAGGGACCCGCAGGAACCGGAGTTTGCTTAGGCGCAGGAACTGAAGAAATTGATGTCCGCGCTGGAATTTTGCCGGTCGGCGCTCCCCGCTTGACATTTCGTGCCTGCTGAGCGAGGTCTGCCAAGTTGGAATCGTATTTGCGCAAATCGACGATACCGCGATCGCCAGAGGCACCTGAGAATTTCTGCACAGCGATAGAAGGATCTTTAGCGAGCAACGCTTGCGCGATCGGAGAACCCGAGGCGGAAGGGCCGGCGGGCTCGTGGAAAGTGTCCATGTAATTACGGTAAAATTTCCGTGCTGCGATCAGTTGTTTTTCGACCCCGGCATCTTTCGCCATTTTTTGCATGATGTCGGCCACAGATTCTTGAAGCGCTTTGGTAGCGAGGTAAACGTCGCCGGGGAGAGTTCCTTCGGAAAGTTCTGCGCCGAGTTCAGAGTAATAACCTTGAAGATTGGCGAAAGTGACCGGCGGAGAGGCAACAGCGCCATGCTCTTTGAGAACATCGTAAAGCGGCGTTCCCTTGGGAATTTGTGCGCCTTTATATTCAATAAAATTCGGTTCCTCAGCCGGATACTTGCCAAGAATGTCGCGAAAGATTTTAGGGGTTTCGGACGTTCCTTTGATGTTCTTCATCGCATCTTGGGCTGCGGCAGAAAGAGCGCTGCCCGGCTGGGACGCATTCCCGACTTTTTCACGAATGGCGTCATACATCGCGTTGGCGCGATCGCGCAGCGCTCGATCCAATTTATTCAGACGATAAATCAATTGGGAGCCGTAAACCATGGTCTGTGCAGTAGCATCGGCGCGGGCTTTCTCAGTAGCAGCCACAGTGCGATTTTTCTGAACAGTTTGGCCAATTTTTTGATTGTATGCGCGTTGCGCCTCGGCGTTGGCTTTTTCGGCAGCAGCTTTCTTCTGCTCGTAAGCCGCCTGCGCATCGCGCACCTGCTGCTCGTACTTTTGCTTCGCGGCGAGTTGCTTGGACTGATACTGAGCGCGATCCTCGGCAGTTCCTGTGCGCGCCTTTTCGGTTGCATCACGAACATCCTGGGCGTACTTTTGACGGAGTTTCAACAGATTCGCGCGATGATCGGCCGCAGCATCGGCCTGGGCTTTCTCGAAAGCCTTAATCCGGTCTGCGTTTACCGCGCCGATTTTTTCATTTTCGAGTTGTGTGCTCCTGACTAGATCGAGCACCGGGCGATTACCGGTATTGGTTAAAGCGCGGCCGGTGGACTCAACACCGGAACGAATATCCGCTTTAATTTCCGGAACAGCAACTCCAAAAGCTTCTCCGACAAGCGCCTGGCCGGCGATAGGGGCCACATTTCCAGCGGCCTGCCAGCCGCCGGGAGCCAACGCATCGTAGGCTTGCTTCAATGGATTCGGCGTTCCTTCTGGCAATTTGGTTGTCAGATAGTGCATGCCGGGAATCTTGTTCTCAAGATCTACTGCACGATTAGCCAGCCGCACTACCGGATCAGGCAGCACGGAGGATAAAAGCCCCGCTGCGGTTTGTCGCGGAGTCATGGCAGCATTCGCAAGTTGAAAAATTCCAACTCCACCGCGCTGAGCGAGATTCTTGAGATTTTCTCCAACCCCCTCTCCTTTAAGACCAACCGGATAATACTCAGGGTTCAGGAAACGCTCACGCATAGTTGGCACACGCAGCCCCGGAGGAGGTGGAGGATTTTCATCGACGGATTCAAGGCGCGTAGGTCCCGTCTGCACCGCTGTCGCTGCGTAGGGGTCGTCTGCTGCCTGTATCGCTGTCGCTGCGTAGGGGTCGTCTGCTGCCTGTATCGCTGTCGCTGCGTATGGATCTTTTTTAGGCATCATGGCACCATCGTGTAACCGTAGGCTTCAAGATCGGCTTTAACTTGCGCTGCGGTTTTTCCTTTGTTGAAAGGAAGCGCCATGGCGGTGCGAAGACTGTACTGTTTGGCGCCTGCAGTAGGAGTTTTCGATGTGTTTCCTTTTCCATTGCCAGGAGCCCCTCCCGGTGCCGGCAGCCTTCCTCCTGCCGTCAGCCACGGGGTCATGGTCTCTTTGATCACGTCAAGTGCAGCTTTTAGCGCGGCTGGGTTAGCCCTGAAACTGCCCAGCGCATTGTTCAAATCCTGAATCGTGTGGATGTTTCTCCCGCCAAAAATCGCTACGCCATGCTCGGAACCCAAAAGGGATGAAATCAGGAACTGCTGTGCGTCGGGATCTTGTGTGCCGAAGAGCATTTGAAGCTGGGTCAATTGCCCCGCGCCGGGGCCAGTAAGATTAGGATCGAAGGTGAGAATGCGCTCCATGCGATTAACCTGTTGAATCGCCGATTGCGCGAGCATCTGGTTTTTCTTGTCCAAACCAGTAGGAGAGGAAACGGCGCCTGCGAGGAATGGCTGTCCATGGTTGTACGCGGCGATTCCTGACGCCACTGGTATCACTGTCTCCGCGCCTGTAGTAGGATCAGTCACTACGTAAAGATGATTGGCTGCGTTCGCCTGTGCCAGAGCATTGGCACGCGCTACACCGGCTTCGTCGAGAGCTGCTCGCTCAGCTCTGAGCTGCGCCGCTTCTTCGTTTGTGAGAGGCGGGCCCTGCTTCTGATTGGCCAAAATTTGCTTGGTCAAAAGATTGGCATAAATCCCCGCGGGTGATGTTGGCGGCTTAGGCGGAGGCGGAGTGTACCCAGCAGGCATCGGTTGCGCGACGATTTGATTAGAAGCATCGCGTGCGAATGTTACCCAATTTCCTGATCCCTTGGGATATTCCTGCGGCTGCCCAGCGGCTCCGGTCAGGGGAGTGAGCTTGCTGGTCAGCGCCCTACCGCCGTAGAACTCCGGCGAAATCTCAGCCTTCTGCTCCGACGTTAGCGGGACACCCAGACTTTCCATTGCCGAGAAGTAGTTCTTCAGCCGATCCCCGTTCGACGGCTCATCGGGCAGGCTCTTGGTCCCGTTGGGTGTGAAGTAGTCGGTGTATTGGCCTCCGTCGGCTCCCTTATATGTGCGGAAAGGAATGCCGAGTTGCTTCTGGATGACTTGCTGGCGCTGTTGCTCTTGCTGCTGGTTCTCGGCGGCGAGTTTCTGGACGAGCAGTTGCGCCTGGCGCAGTTCGGTCTCCTGCGCGAACTGCTCCTGCTGCTGCGCCCGGTCGGTGTTGAGTTGCTTGGCGTCGGACAGGGCAGGGGCAATGGGAGCCAGAGCCGAGAGTGCTTGTGCGAATCCGCCCATCGAGTTGAGTCTCCTTTCCCTGCCTGCTTAGTCTTCCGTGCCCGCGTCCGCCCCGCCGCCGGGAGCATAGTTCGTATTCGCCGAGTACCACGAGGAAAGGTCAATGGGAGCAGGTTCCGCGCCCAGCCCGGCGTAGGGGTCGGGAATCACGGACGGCGCGTTGATTGTGGCGTAGGTCTGGGCGGTGGGGAGGGTGCCGGGTGCTTGCTGATTGCCTCCGCCCGTTCCTTGCCCCAGCCCCAGCAACTGGCTCAGGGTCTTGGTAAGGTCCGTCATAGAGGTCTGTTGCTGCAGGGCGGGAGGAATCGCTCCCCCTCCGAGTCCCAAGGCCTGC
>CAYVGW010000277.1:0-4195 GCA_964450895.1 uncultured Occallatibacter sp.
GCGCCTGCGTCCGCGCAATCAGCCCGGTCATCGCCGCATAGTAGCCGCTGTCCATCGGAGACCCTCCCTCAACCAGAGAGAGAATGCAGGTGAAGGACCGGAAAGGATGGGTATGGGATTAGAACATGGTCAGAATTGGGACAGTACAGGGATCAGGGATCAGGGAACAGGGATCAGGGAATAGGGAATAGGGAATAGGGAATAGGAAATAGGAAATAGAGAGTAGGGAGAAGGATCCAAAGGTCAGAGATCAGAGCGGCGCGGCGCCTATCGCTGCCCCCTGTTCCCTGATCCCTGTTCCCTGTTCCCTGCTTTATTGCAGTCCATCGCAGATGATCGTCACTTCAAAGCTGGCGTCATCGAAGTGATAGGTATGATGGAGCTTGAACTCCGGCGCCTGCACGTGCAGGTTGTAATCGCGCCCGGTAATCACGGCCGGCACCGAGAGGCCGCAGTTGGCCGACAGATCCGGCACCTTGCCCTTCCACGCCCCGGCCAGCATGTTGCAGATCTCGCCAATCCCGTCCTTGACCGTATCATCAATCTCGTCAAACTCCATGCCGGTCATGTGCGCGGCAATCTTGATGGCCGCCGTGCTGCCGGAGCGAAAGACGCAGGCCCCGCTCAGCAGGCCGCCAAAGCCCACCACCGCCGTCACCGACTCCGGCTCGGCCATCTCCTCCGGCCCCTCGTAGCGCTGGCAGTTCACCCCCAGCATCAACTGAAAGACCTCTTCCACCGTCCCATCCAGATTCCTTGGATCGGTAATCAGATGCACGGACTCCCGCAACGATAGCGTCATCGTACGCTCCATTTCCTTGCCGCCGCCCTGCCGCGCTGTCGCGACCGCGGCCTTGCGCACACCATACAATTGCACGTCGGCTCCTTTGCAGCCAGTTCTCAGTTCTCAGTTGCCAGCTATCAGCTATCAGCTTTCAGTTCTCAGTGATTGAATGCTCGAATTGTTCTTTACTTCTTCCGACTCCAAAATCGCTGATACCCGCAGACTGACAACCGACGACTGAAGGCTGATAGCTGAAAGCTGAAAGCTATTCCGGCTATGCCGCATTCAACAGCGGCAGCACCCGTTCCTTCACCTGCTCGGCCGTAAACGGCTTGCGGATGTACCCTTGCGCTCCGGCCATAATCGCCTGCTTCACATGCTCCTCGCTCGACTCGGTGGTGATCATCACCACCGGGACGCCGGGAGCCAGATCCTGCGCCCGCAACTGACGCAGAAACTCCAGCCCGTCCATCGACGGCATATTGATGTCGGAGAGAATCAGGTCAACCTTTTGAGCCTTCAACAACTCCAGCCCATCCACACCACTGCCGGCCTCGAAGACCACCAGCGGATTCAGCCCCGCCTGACGGAGCGAACGCTCCACAATCTTGCGCATCACCGAGGAATCGTCAACAATCAGGGTTCGCACTTCGCTCATGCCTTGCTCCTCTGCTTTTGTCTCTATCGGCGCTCACCGCCATTCCTTGAGAGAGTTTTCTTGCTTCGCTTCCTCCGTCGCTCAATGCGTCCCAATCGAGCAGATCAGGTCCTGAATCAGGCCGCGCTCCGGCATCGGCCCCGCCTGCGGACGACGCCACATCCGCAGCCACAGGCAATCATGCACCCGCACCAGCCTTGATTCGACCGGCCGCGCCCGCTCCACCGACCGGGCCAGCGCATTGGCCGCCGCCGGCTCGCTCGAGGCCTCGATCAACTCCACCGGGGGAAACTTCGCCTTCAACATCCGCGCATGCGCCGGCGCAAAAAGCGACTCCTGCACCAACCCGCTCTCCACCCGCAAGCCGCTCATCCGCTCCACCCCCAGCGCCACCACCGGGTCCAGACGATCCTCAAAGCCCAGATACAGCAGCCTGCCCGCCGCCACCCGCAACGGCAGCGCCCCAAAGGCATCCACAAAGAGCCGCGGCAACAGCACCGTCAGCGCCTCCGCGTCATGAAACTCCAACGGCAGCACCGGGCAGCTCCACTGCAAACCCAGCGCCCGCGTCACTAGCTGCTCGCTCACCCCCTGCTTGCGCACCAGCCACTGTCCCAGACGCCCGCCGCCCGCCACCCGCTGCGCATCCAGCGCCTGACGAAGCTGCCCCGCCGTAATCCAGCCCTGCTCCAGCATCACCAGGCCCAGCGGCACGCGATGCCGGTGGATCTCCTGCGGCAGACCCCGCCCCTCCAGCTCGCGCCGCACCGACCCCGCTACCCGCGCCGCCGTGCAGGCCGCCGAACAGCTCCAGCCGCCTTCAAAGACCGGCGTCTGGCGCGAACGCCACAGATGCAGCCAGCCGGAAGCGCAGCCGGGATTGGCGCAGGTCTCAAAAAGCGCATTGCGCGCCCTTCCGCGCCGCGCCTCCATCGGCGCGAACGCTCCCCCGCCCCCGAGCGCCAGTGAGCCATACTGGGCAACTGAGCCGCGACGGGCCACCCCGCCCCCTGATCCCTGATCCCAGACCCCTGGTCCCTCCCGGCTCAGAATAGGCATCGTATGCTCTCCAGCCGCTTGCGGGGCGAGGCCACTTCAGTCACCCGCAGGCCAAAGTTGCCGTTGATCAGAACTACTTCGCCGCGCGCCACGATCTTGTCGCCCACAATCAGATCCACCGGATCAGAGACATTGCGATCCAGCGGCACCACGTCGCCCGGCCCCAAATCCAGAATTTCGGCCAGCGGCAGTTCCTTGCAGCCAAAGCGCAAGGCCGCCTCCAACTCCACATCCAGCAGCAGCTCGATCCCCGCGCTCAGGCTGGGCGAGGGCGGCGGCGGCGCGGCGGCCGGAGGCGCGGCGGCCGCCGCAGCCGCCTTGGGCGCCCGCACCTCATCGCGCACCAGTATCGTCCACGAGCGCTCGCCAGACTTCAACTGAAAGGCGCAACTGACTTTGCTCTCGGCGGCCGACTCCTCGAACTTCTGCACGCTGCACTTCTTGCCCGCCTTGGCCAGCAGCTCTCCGGCTGCCGCATGGGCCACCTCATTGAGAATCTCCGCCCAGCCGGCCTTCTGGTCCATCCCCTCGCCCACCAGCGTGGACTCCAGAATCGCCCCATCCAGAACCACGCTGAAGCGCCCTTCCAGCTCGCCCGCGATCGTCGCGGCAAAACCCACCGCCCCGGCCCCCAGCGGCTTGGGCAGGGATTCAACCAGCTCCGGCTCCCCCGCCAGCGCCTGCGAAAAGAGCGTGGCGGCTACCGCGCTCCAGGCCTCCAAATAGCTCTTCATGGCTGCGCCTCGCTCACCAGATTTTCAATGCGCGCCGCGCGACGCATTCCATGGCGAATGGGCTGCGCGATAGCCAGCCTCTGCCCGCCCACCTTCCACTCGGCCAGTGTTCCAGCCGTCAGATCCAGGCGAAGAACCGACCCGGCCTCCAAGCTTTCCAGCGTGCTGGCCGCAAGCCGCACCGTGGGCAGTTGCAGCGAAGCTCCAAAATGAATGCGCCGCGCGGCAATCTCCATCCGCGCCCGCGTCTCTGAGCCATGACGCCGCTTGCGCGCCCAGTCCGAGGTCAGACGGCGCAGAATCGTGTTGGCCACCACCGCCGGAAAGGCCAGATTCAACAATCCCGAACTGTGCGGCATGCGAATCTCGAAGCTCAAACACAGCGTCTTCTCGGTCACCGACATGATGCGCGCCACCTGCGTCTGCATCTGCCGCCGCTCGAAGTTGAAGCTCAACCCCACCGGCTGCCAGGCCGCCGTCAGCTCGCGGCAGACAATCTCCACCACACTGGCCAGAATCGACTCCTCGATGTCCGTCAGCTCGCGCAACGGCCCGTCCCGCCCCTCGCCGCCCAGCAAAAGATCAATGATCGGAGGGGCCAGCGCCAGATCCAACTGCAAGACCGCCAGCGCTCCCAGCGGCTCCATGCGCACGCTGGCCACATAGCTGATCTCCGGAATTCTAAGCAAAAACTCATTGAAAGGGATCTGCTCGGCGCTGACCAGGTTGACCTGAAAGCGCGTCCGCAGCCAGGCCGCCAGATTGTGCGTCAGGTTGCGCGCAAACAGATCGTTGAGCATCGAGATGGCGCGCAACTGATCGGTCGAAATCTGACCCGCCGAGGAGAAGTTATACGGCACCACGCGCGCCCGCACATCCATCTTCTTGGCCTCTGGCGTGGACGAGCGCGCCGCCTGAAAGAGGGCGTCGATCTCGTTCTGCTTGAGCGTCTTTTCCATC
>CAYVGW010000278.1:0-4167 GCA_964450895.1 uncultured Occallatibacter sp.
ACTTCGTGGCATACTATTCTCAGTTCTTTGCACTTCGAACTTGAAACCGGCCACCTTGTCATTGCCGGTCAATTGGAGCTCAGGAACTTTGTATATGGACAACATTGAGATCAATAACCCGGTGGAAGCAACGCCAGAGTCCAGTAGCTTTGTTTTGATGGCTATGGGTCTATTCGTTCTTAGTTATATCCGGCGCGTTCGCGTGGAGACAATAAGCATCGATTCAGAAAAAGCGGGCAACTGACGCCCTGTCTGAGAGACGAGCACATCTGGATGGGGTGGAACATCCTCGCAGCGTACGAAGCGGTTACCGTGGACGGCCAAGGACGCCGGAGTGATGCCAACCATGGAAACGGCCACGTTGCGCCTTTCTTCTCATCTTTCGAAGAGGAAGACAGCGCTCCGTGGCCGCTTGCTGCGCGGCAGACCAGCTTCGGCTTGCCGCGCTTGTTTTTCATACGCAAAGAAAATTCAGTTCAACGGATTTCAATCACATCCGTGGCGGCCGCGGCGGCGTTTTCCGCCTGCGCCATCAACTTCTCCGCCACGGCGTAGAACTCCGCCGCCTGCGGACTCTTCGGCCCGGCCAGCGCCACCGGCAGCCCCCGGTCGCCGCCCTCGCGGATCGCCGGAACCAGCTCGATGGACCCCAGAAACGGTACGCTGAATTGCTTGGCCGTCCGTTCTGCCCCGCCCTTGGAGAAGATGTCGATCTCCTTGGCGCAGTGCGGGCAGGTGAAGTGGCTCATGTTCTCGACAATGCCGAGGACTTCGACGTTGACCTGGGCAAACATCTCCAGCGCCTTGCGGGCATCTTGCAGGCTCACGTCGCTGGGCGTCGAGACCACCACCGCGCCGGTCAGCGGGACAGTTTGGACGAGCGAGATCACCACGTCGCCGGTGCCTGGAGGCAGATCGACGATCAGGTAGTCCAACTCGCCCCACTCCACCTGCTGCAAAAATTGGCGGATGATCTGGTGCAGCATCGGCCCGCGCATCACCAGCGGCTTGTCGCCGGGCGAGATGTAACCGATGGAAACGGTCTTCACGCCGTGCGTGTCGTTGGGCAGGATGCGATTGTCCGGCCCCACGCGCGGCGGCTGGGCATTGCCCATCATCAGCGGAACGTTGGGTCCGTAGATGTCGGCGTCGATGAGGCCGACGCGCTGGCCCAGCCGGCTGAGCGCGATGGCCAGGTTGACGGCGACGGTGGTTTTGCCGACGCCGCCCTTGCCGGAACCGACAGCGATGATCTTCGAGACTCCCGGCAAAGCGACGGGGGCGGGCATGGCGGGTTGTTGAGCCATTCTTTTGGGTTGCTCCTTCAATAGTCCTCAGTTCACAGTTCACAGTTCTCAGTTCTCAGTATCCGCTATCGGCGCTGATCTTGGCTGTGAACCATGAAAACTGAGAACTGTGAACTGTGAACTGACAACTCTATAGATGCTTTTCAACTCGCTTGCGCTTCAGCGGCTTCCAGCGCTGCGTGGGCGGCCTTCTCCTGCTTGCGGCGGGCGGCCTCGGCCTCGCGATGCTCGCGGCGCAGCAGCGCGTCGGCGTAGTGGCGCTTCTCCTCGGTCGTCTCTGGAATCACCTCCGGCACACGCACCCGGCGGCCCTCCTTGTCGATGGCCACAAAGACCAGAAAAGCGCTGGCCACGTGCGAGACCTTGCCCGTCTGCGTGTCCTCCGCCCACACCTTCACGCCCACCTCCATCGAGGTAGTGAAGGCGCGGTTGACGCTGGATTTGAGCATGACCAGATTGCCCAAATGCACCGGCTGGATGAAGTCGATGTGGTCCATCGCGGCGGTCACGATGTAGGTGCGCGCGTGCCGGTAAGCCGCCATGGCGCCGGTCAGATCAATGAAGTGCATCAACCGCCCGCCCAGCAGATTGCCCAGCGTATTGGTGTCGTTGGGCAACACAAGCTCGGTCATCTCCGAATGCGTGCTGGCCACGGTGCGTGCGGCGGGATTGGGAGCGGTGGGATTCATCGATGTTCTTCTCCGATCAAAGGCTTGCGCCTCCAGTGTACTCCTCACAGGATAAAATGAATCGGGTGGCGGCGGTGTGAACGCGCGCACAAAGGAAAAAATGGACAAGATCACCGGCCTCAAAGAGATTCTGGAACTTGACCCCAAAAACAGCTTTGCCCGCTACGGGCTGGCGATGGAGCTGGCCTGCACCGGTGCGACCGACGCGGCGCTCACGGAGTTTGACACGCTTGCATCCAACGACCCGGAGTACACTGCGGGCTACTTCATGGCCGCGCAGACGCTGGCCTCGGCGGGCCGGACAGGCGAGGCAATCACCCGGCTGAAAAGCGGCATCGCCAGCGCGGGGCGCAGCGGCAACCGTCATGCGATGAGCGAGATGCAAGCCATGCTGGACGAGTTGGACCGATAAAAAGAATAGGGACTGTAGCGCCGGCCTTCCGGCCGTCTGTAGCGCGGGCGTCTTCGCTCGCGCCAGTCCAGATTGAATTGCCAAATCATGCTGTCCCAATCAGGAACAATGCTCGCATTGGGCGCAACGCGAATCCAATCTGTGCATTGCCGCATCCGTTCAACCAGGGAGCCTCTATACTGGAACCATGGCGAAATACTCGATCGTTGTGCCGTTCAACAATGAAGAGGAGAATGTCACCGCTCTCTATGCCCGCCTGAAGCAGGTGATGGAGCAGGTGGGCGAGAGCTTTGAGCTGGTGCTGGTGGATGATGGCTCCAGCGACAGCACCTATCAGCTTTTGGAAGAGATCGCCGCGGTGGACAGCCGCGTGCTGGTCATCAAGCTGCGCCGCAACTTCGGCCAGACCTCGGCGCTGGCCGCCGGTTTTGACCACGCCTCCGGCGAGTTCATCCTGGCCATGGACGGCGACCTGCAGCACGACCCCAACGATATTCCCCTCTTCCTGGAAAAGCTGGCCGAGGGCTATGACGTGGTCAGCGGCTGGCGCAAGGAGCGTGTGGACAACTTTGTCCTGCGCCGCATCCCCTCCGCCTGCGCCAACTGGCTGATGGCCAAGCTCTCCGGCGTCGCGATTCACGACTTCGGCACCACCTTCAAGGCGTATCGCCGCGAGGTGATCCAGAGCATCCCGCTTTATGGCGAGTTGCACCGCTTCATTCCCGCGCTGGCCAGCCGTTCAGGCGCTTCCATCTGCGAGATTCCCATCCGCAATGTGAATCGCGAGCGCGGCCAGAGCCACTACGGCATCGGACGCACCTTCGGCGTCCTCTTCGACCTGCTCACCATCCGCTTCCTGCTCAAATACATGAGCCGCCCCATGCACTTTTTCGGCGGCCTTGGGATGCTGGGCATGGCCGCCGGCGGCGCTCTCTCGCTGGCGCTGCTCTGGGACAAGGTTCTGCATCCGCATCAGAGCATGATGGATCTCCATGGCCCCATCTTCGTTCTCGGCGCGGTGCTGATCATCGCCGGCATTCAGATGCTGGCCATCGGCCTGCTGGGCGAGTTGGGCGTGCGCCACTATTACTCGGCGCAGAACCACACCCCCTACGCGGTCGAGCACATCGTCCGCCTGCAAGCCACCGAAGAGCCAAGCATGCTCTCCGAAGGGTGAAAACGCAGGGAACAGGAATCAGGGATCAGAATGCAGCGCCGGTCTCCAGACCAGCTGTCGCGCGGGCGTTCTCGCCCGCGCTTGTCTATGATTCAAACCCAATTCATGTGGTCTAAACACTCAATTGGTTGCCTTGGAGCCTCTTGCAAAAATCCCTGACGCTTGCAAGAAACGTCCGTGTACGAGTTCCGTGATGCCGCTCCTTCAGCAGCCGGGATGGATGACGCGGACAGGCGAAGATAAGGCGTATGCGATTCACTTTTTGGATGGGCAATTTTTCTGTCAAATAGGGGCACTTCGGAGGGGGAAAAAGGTTGTTTTTCGGGCATATTTGGGTGGTTTTGACCTCAAAATGCGAGAAAACCGGTGGTTTTCAGTTACTGAATAATTAACAGCAAAAAATGCAAGTAGTTGTTATAATTGATGTTAATTAAACCAGAGCGGCAAAAACAGGGCTTGATCAGGCAGGGTGGGGGGGGGGAGTAACTTATCGGTAAACAATTTGACGAATTTTTTGTTTGCAAATGAGTAAACATGGCAGCGCTCTTTTCATTTCACCTGGATTGATGATGCGCCTTCGGG
>CAYVGW010000279.1:0-3975 GCA_964450895.1 uncultured Occallatibacter sp.
CGGGCCGCAAAGAGCTGATAAGAAAGCCGGGCTTTAGCCCCTGCAAAATTCCGCGGTTGAGAATATCGCTTGTTCGGCTCCTTCTCAAATTCGGGTTTTGAACTGCTCCGCACCTCACCCAAAGGTTGAAATCCTCCATCTTTGCAACCCATTTTGTTTTGAATCAGTTGGCCATATCTACGGCCCTTCATCTGCCGATTTTAGGTTCATACGCAAAATTCATCAAAAATAGCCCAAAAATAAGCGAAAATCGCCGGAAAAGGCCGGGAAAATGATAGAAAATCAACGTTTTTTACACGCTTTTCCTGCCAGCCTGTTCATTTATCTCCTTGTAAACAAAGGTTATTGCCAATGCGGTTGAGCTGAAAATGCGCCGAACACCCACCCCCCCCCCTTTTTCATGTGAAACTGTGAAACTGTGAAGTTGCGGTCAATTTCCTCAGCGGCCAACGCTCCAAAACTCGTCCCTCCGAATGCCATTTCGCAAGAGGCTCTTCTTTCCTGCAATTGCCCTGAACTGAACCGCCAATTATTGTTGGGAGATCCTCTCTTCGATTAAGATCGAATTGCTGCTCTTTCATCCGAGCAAGCACCAGCCTCGGGCGTCGTCAGTAATTTGTGTCTGATTGGGGAGTATGCTTAGCCAATGCGTACTTTGAGAGGAATCACGCACGTCCATAGCCGTTATAGCTTCGATGGGAAGTTGGAGCTTTCTCATCTTCACGATCTTCTCTCCGAGCGGGGCTACGATTTTGCTCTGATGTCGGAACACATCGAAGAATTGACTGCCGATTCGATGGCGCGTTTCGTTGCCGAATGCGCCACGCTCAGCGCCAAGGGCTGTGTGCTGGTGCCCGGCATCGAGATGGACGCTCTTCACATCCTGATCTACGGAATTCGCGCGGCGCCCCTCGCATGGAATTCTGTGACAGATCTGGCGGAGCAGTTCGTCCGGCAAGGCGCGCTCATTGTTGTCTCCCATCCGGTGAAGCTGCATGGAGCGCTGCCCGCCTCTGTCGAAACATGGGCGGAAGGGGTCGAGATTTGGAATACAAGATACGATGGCCGGACCGGCCCCCGGCTGAAGAACCTGCAACTCTTCCATGAGCGCCACAGGCTGAATCCCCGCACCGTTCCGATCGGGGGCGTTGATCTTCATTCCGCTTCCGACCTCAGCGACGTGTACTTGGAGGTATCCGCGGCGGAGGCCTCGCGGGATGCGCTGATCGACGCCGTCCGCGGCGGAAACTTCAAGGTCATGAACGGAGGGCGCGAAGTTAAACTATCCATTTCGAGCGCCACCCGGCTTGGCTTGACTCTGCAAACAGGATTCTATGATCTGGCCGTTCAATTTAACCGAAGATTAAAGGGGATTGGAATTATTGTTCCCAAGCCACTTCGGAAGGCGATAAGGAAACGGATTTAATATGCGAGAAACTGTTGTTGTCGCTCCTACCGAAAATTTTATCTCCCTTTCCGTGATCAGGTCTCTGGGGCGCAATGGCTTGCGTGTCGTGGCTATCACGCAGAGGGACGGTATTGGAGCTGCATCGCGCTATGTCGATGAAGTGATTCGAGCCGAAGTTGGGGACGCCGCCTTGGTGGAGGCAGTTCGAGGAGCAATCCGCCAGCATCATCCCGCGGCGGTTATCGGCTTGGGAGAATTTGAGATTATCGCGCTCAACCGCCATCGCGAGGAGCTGGAAAAAGAGACCACGCTGCTCTTTCCAGACCAGAAGCGTTTCGATCTGGCGCTGATGAAGGACAAGACGCTTGAAATCGCCAAAAATCTGGGCATCGATACGCCCGCAACAATTGTGATTTCCGGAGCGGAGCAACTGCACCTCTGCGCAAGTATCCGTTATCCAGCCGTCGTCAAGCCACGGCAGCAGGGCGTGGTGGATTTCAAGGCGGCCACGATCCGTTCTGCACCGGAACTGGCGAGTTTCTTTCAAGGCCGGCCGTCGCGCGACAGGCTTTATCTGGTTCAGGAATTCTGTCCGGGAAGAGGCGTGGGCGTCGAACTTCTTATCCATGAGGGCAAGACTCTTCTCGCCTTCCAGCATCGCCGGGTGCGGGAGTTTCCTCCCAGCGGCGGCGTGAGCGTATGCTGCGAGGCAGCCGTGCCTGAAGCGGCGCTTGTTCGCCAGTCCGAGCAACTGCTCAGGGCCATGGATTGGGAGGGCGTCGCGATGGTGGAATACCGCCGCGACGAAACGACCGGACGCACGGTTCTCATGGAAGTGAATGGCCGCTTTTGGGGATCGCTTCCGCTGGCCATCCACGCAGGCGCGGATTTCCCATTCTTGTTATTCCAGGCATCCAAGAACCGGCCCGTTCCATCGCTGACGCCCAAGACATCCATCCGCGCCCGGCTTTTAGTGGCCGATACCAAATGGATTATCACCGTTCTCAAGTCAGGCTGCCTGCCGCGCGGCCGGGCCATTCTTGACTATCTCTGGGATTTCCGCCCGCAAGTCAAGTCTTTTGCCTGGTCCGCGGACGATCCATTTCCTGCCCTCGCGCTGCTCAAGCGCCGTTTGCGCCGGATTCTCTCTTTCCTCCGCCACTGAGCCGTGAGATAAACTTGCTATGTAGACGGTTCTGTCCAATCCGTTGCTGGAAGAGGTAGCGCGCGATCTCAGTGGTTCTTCTCAAGATTTCGTCCATTCGAAAGGAAAGCACAATGGGAATCAAGGTCAAGATACTGTTCGCATTTGCGCTGGCGTCTCTGCTGCTCGGCTCCTTGGCGCACCGCTATCTGGGCCGTGGAAGCTCCACGCCGAATGACGACTTTCACGTTTATTACTTTGCCGCGCAAATCGTCCACGACAACCCTCATGCCAACCTTTATGCAGGCGCGAACCAGGGAGATCGGATCGGCCAAAACGCGCCCAGTGATAGCGCAATCGCCGCGTATGCCAACTCCGCCGGAGTCAGCGGAGTGATGCTTTATCTTTACCCGCCTCTGCTGGCCGACCTCTTTGTTCCCCTCTCCAGGATTCCTGTTTCCCAGGCTGCCGTCTTGTGGCGCGTCTGCAATTTGGCTTTTGTGCTGGCCTCTGTTTTTTTGATTGCCCGCATGATGCGCATCTCCATTGTCAGTTTTGAATTTGTTGCGCTGGCCATGGCGGGATATTGCTTTTTCCCCATTACCGAGTCCATTCTGGTCGGACAGGCCGCGGTTATCATGCTCGCGCTCTGGGCCGCCGGCATTGCCGCCTATTTCAACGGCCGCGTGGTTCTTTCGGCCGCGATATTCGCGCTGGCCACTGCATTCAAAGTGACCCCCATCCTGCTGTTTCCCTTATTTATCATCTGGAAAGACCGGCGATGGATAGCTTCTTACCTTGCAACCTCGATCGGCCTTGTAGCCGCAATGATTGGGATCAACGGATGGCAAACGGTAAGAAGCTATCCCACTGTGATGTCGTCGATGAGCGGCGGAATTCCGATTTTTATCAATAAATCCCTGGGCTCCCTGGTGGCTTGGATCTATTGCGGAAGAGTTTTTTCCATGGAATCCGCGCGGGCCATTACCGCCCACCAGCCTCGCGGGCTGGCGCTCGCCACAACCGCAGTCAATGGAGCCTTCTATCTGCTTTGCCTGTTTCTTGTCTGGCGCTGCCGGCAGATCAAGAGCGCATCAAAAGCGGTTACGATTGCTGTCTTCGGTTTGATTACCACCTGTCTCTCGCCCGCCCCCTGGCGTTATGCCTATACAGTCGCCTTCATTGCACTAGCCATTTACTGGGTGAGGACACTGCGCGCTCCTGGCACGCAAATTTATCGCGCCGTACTGCTTGCCTTGACGACTTTTACGCTGGGCGTGCTTTTCTTCGATCTTGCGGCCGGGGCGGCCTTGCCTCCACTCATTCAAATCGCACTGGCGTCTTTATGGATCGTCTTCACCGTCTTGTTCAGCTTGGACGCTCTTTATCACGCCGGCGGAGATGAACAGGCCGATGAAGCGGC
>CAYVGW010000280.1:0-3959 GCA_964450895.1 uncultured Occallatibacter sp.
CGGCGGATTTTGAGTCCGCTGCGTCTGCCAGTTCCACCATCCCGGCCCGGGTTGGGAATCCGCCTTCCAAGTATCGCACAAGGCTCGGCCTCAAGGCTAGACCGGCGCGAGAAGAAACGGGGCAATCGCATTTGAACTTCGCCAAACGCCGAACTTTGTCGCGATACTCATGCGGGCGGCTTTTCGGAGGGAGCAGGGGCATTGATGCCCCTGACGAGAGGCTTGAGCAGGCTGGCCTTTAGGCCCGGGGCTAAAGCCCTGTCGTTTCGGACGTAAATTCAGGGGCATCAATGCCCCTGCTCCCTCCAGATGATTTCAAATACGATTGTCCTGGAGAAGAAACGGGCGTGGACCAGGAGGCCGGCGCTCCTGTCGCGTGCGCTACAATCCGGGACGGCGGCGTGCGCTGGGAAAGCGTTCCGCAATGCAATTGAAATGCGTGATCCGGAATTGGTTTCCGCTTTCCACACCTGCGATAGCTCCAAAGGGCGCGCCACGTGCGACAATGGAGGCAATCGTGATGAACAACTCCACCTCGATCAACGTTCCCGATCCGGTCTCGATCACACCGGAGCTTCTGGCTCAGCACAGCATCACTGCCGACGAGTACAGCCGTATTCAGGGCGCCCTGGGCCGCGTGCCTTCGCTTACCGAGCTGGGCATTTACAGCGTGATGTGGAGCGAACACTGCTCCTACAAGTCGAGCCGCGTCCACTTGAAGCGGCTGCCCACCAAGAGCGAGCTGGTGGTGCAGGGGCCGGGCGAGAACGCCGGGATCATCGACGTGGGCGACGGCTGGGCCTGCGCCTTCAAGATCGAGAGCCACAACCACCCCAGCTACATTGAGCCGTTTCAGGGCGCGACGACGGGCGTGGGCGGCATTTTGCGCGACATCTTCACCATGGGCGCGCGGCCGCTGGCGGTGATGGATTCGCTGCGCTTTGGGCCGATCGAGCCGGGCGGCGACGAGCCGGAGCTGGTGCGCAAGAATCACTCCATCGTGGAGGGCGTGGTGGGCGGCGTGGCCGGTTACGGCAACTGCTTCGGCGTACCCAACCTGGGCGGCGAGACCAAGTTCGAGGCCTGTTACAGCGGCAATCCGCTGGTCAACGCCTTTGCGCTGGGCATGGTCCGCAAGGACGAGATTTTCTACGGCAAGGCGAGCGGCGCGGGCAACCCGGTGATTTACGTCGGCGCCAAGACGGGCCGCGATGGCATTCATGGCGCAACGATGGCCTCTGAGGAGTTCCACGAAGGCACCGAGGCCAAGCGGCCCAACGTGCAGGTGGGCGATCCGTTCATGGAGAAGCTGCTGCTGGAGGCTTGCCTGGAGGCGATGCAGACGGGCGCGATCGTCGGCATTCAGGATATGGGCGCGGCGGGGCTGACCTGCTCGACCTGCGAGATGGGGGCGCGCGGCGGAGTGGGGCTGGACGTGGAGCTGGACCTGGTTCCGCAGCGCGAGACCGGGATGAGCGCCTACGAGATCATGCTGAGCGAAAGCCAGGAGCGGATGCTGCTGGTGGCCACCAAGGGCCGCGAGGACGAAGTGCTGAAGGTCTTCACCAAGTGGGGGCTGGACGGCGTGATTATCGGCACGGTGCAGGACGAGCCGCGGCTGCGCATCCGCCATCACGGGGTGTTGGTGGCCGATATACCCAATACGTCGCTGACCGACGACGCGCCGCTCTACCATCGCCCGGTGGGCACATGGAAGGCGCCGGTGGAGTTGGAGCCTTCCGAAGAGGTTCTGGCCAAGCTCAACTTGGACCGTGATTTCACAGCGGATCTGAAAAAGCTGATCGCCAGTTCCAACGTCTGTAGCAAGCGCTGGGTGTACGAACAGTACGACTCGATGGTGCAGACGAATACGGTGATCGGTCCGGGCGGCAAGGCCGGCCTGATGCGGATCAAGGGAACAGCCAGCCCGGATGCGGCAGAGGGGCCGATCGGGGATCGCGCGCTGGCGATGGCCCTGGACGGTAATGGGCGCTGGGCGTATCTTGATCCCAAGCTGGGCGCGATGCACGCCGTGGCTGAGTGCGCGCGCAAGGTGGCGATGACCGGCGCAAAGCCCGTAGCCGCCACGAATTGCCTCAACTTCGGCAATCCGGAGAAGCCGGAGATCATGGCCCAGCTTTCAGCGGCCATTGACGGCATCGGTGAGGCCTGCACGGCGCTGGGAACGCCGATCACCGGCGGAAATGTCTCGCTCTATAACGAAACCAAGGGCGAGGGCATCTATCCGACGCCGGTTCTTGGTATTGTTGGAATTTTGGAGGATGTTTTCAAGGCCGTTCCAGCGGATTTTCAGCGGGCGGGCGACGCGATTGTGCTGCTGTGGCCGGTGCCGCGCGGCGAGGAACCCAATCCAACGCTTGAAGTTCCCTTCAAGCCCTCGCCGATGAACCCTTACGTGATGCTTCCGGTCACATTGCCTCCGCCATTTCCCATGGCCTCTCCTATTCCTGATCCAGTTCCTATCGTTCCCGAAGATACGACAGAAACATCTGAGATGGAATTGGCGGCCTTCGGCTCCTCGGAGTACGCCAAGGTCATTCTCGGCAGTTTATGGGGCACGCCGCCGTCGCTCGACCTGGAGGCCGAAGCCAGCCTGCACAAGCTGCTGGCCAAGCTGGCTGACGAACGGCTGCTCGCCTCGGCCCGCGACATCTCCGATGGCGGGATCGCGGTGGCGCTGGCGCAGGCGGGATTCACGAAGCGCATCGGTGCAACCGTCGAGCAGGACCCGTCGCTGATGGTTCATCCGCTCTTCGGCCTCTTTGCCGAGCCGGCCTCGACGCTGCTGGTGACCACGCACCCCTCGAACCTCTCGATCATCGAGAAACTGGCCGGCAAGTACAATTTCATGACCGCGGCCATCGGCACGACCGGCGGCGACCGGCTGAAGATCACGGTGGACGGCGAGCCTTTCATCTCCGCGCCGCTCGCCGATTTGCGCAAGCCCTGGGCCTCGGCTCTGGAAGCCATTCTGCACGACGAGGTGACCGCATGAGCGGGCTGCTTTTTCAGGGGGTCGAAGGTGTTGAGGAAGATGCATTCCCTCAGGGGCTAAAGCCCGGTCCTTTTTTTGGGCCTGCTTGCGGCACGGCTAAAGCCGTGCCCTTTCAAAGCGACAAACTCCGCGAAGAGTGCGGCGTGATCGCCATTCACGGCCATCCCGAAGCCGCGCGGCAGGCCTATCTCGGCCTCTATGCCCTGCAGCATCGCGGGCAGGAGTCGGCGGGGATCGCCACGGCGGACGGCCAGCACCTGGCCAACATCAAGGGGATGGGCCTGGTCTCGGAGATCTTTACCGACGACGTGATCGGGAAGCTGACCGGCTCGATGGCTATCGGCCACACGCGCTACTCGACGACCGGCGACTCGGCGCTGCTGAATGCGCAGCCCATCCGCGTGGAATCGACCAAGGGCTTGATCGCCATCGCGCATAACGGCAATCTGGTCAATCTGGGCAATGTGCGCACGCGCCTGGAGAAGGCCGGCGCCTACTTCCAGACCACGTCTGATTCTGAAATCATCGTCCAGCTCATCGCCCACTCCAAGGCCGGGAGCCTGGTGGACGCCATCGCCGACTCGCTCAGTCAGGTGGACGGCGCGTTCTCCATTGTGATGATGACCCGCGATCGCGTTTTTGCCGCCCGTGATCCGCGCGGCTTCCGCCCGCTGTCGATTGGCCGCATCCGGAACGCAAATGGCCCGGACACCATCATTTTCTCCTCGGAGACCTGCGCTCTGGACCTGCTGCGCGCCGAATATGTGCGCGATGTGCTTCCCGGCGAGCTGGTCATGGTGACCGAAGACGGCCTCACTAGCCGCCAGTATTCGACCGGCACGCCGCAGTCCAGTTGCATCTTCGAGCATGTTTATTTTGCCCGCCCGGACAGCCGCATCTTTGGCCGCTGGGTGCAGGAGAGCCGCGACCAGATGGGCCGCCA
>CAYVGW010000281.1:0-2015 GCA_964450895.1 uncultured Occallatibacter sp.
GAGGTGGCGTGGATGGATTAACCGCCGCATTGACTACCGCCTGCTCCATCGGATTTCCGCCCATCATTCGTGCTGCAGTTGCTCGGATGGGCGTCAGCGCTTGCGGAGTGACGCTCTGAGGCATGAAGTTTTTTCCCATGCCGGTGGCGGGAGCGATAGCGCCCTCGAAAGCGCTTGCATGGTTAGGGGCATAGTTCTGTCCCGGAACCGTCTTTACAGGAGCAGCCTCGGGAACGTCAGCGGCTGCAGCCATCGCATCGCCAACAACAGGAGCAGCAACCTTTATCCCCTTCGCCACGCCTACCGTCGCGAGCGCTGGGAGAGCTATGCCTCCCGCAGCATAGGCGGGATGCTGGCGCACGAACTGCCCTTGCTGCGCCATCGCCTGCTGCGCCTGTATCTGGGCCTGCTGGTTGATTTGGTCGTTCTGCTGACCTGCTGGCGCTGTGGTTGGGTACATCCCGCCGGGGGCGACACCGCCCGCGGTAAAAGCCTGCCCTGCCTGCTCCGCAGTCTGGATCGGATGGCGAACCATACTCAAGAGCGCGCTTGTGCCGCCCTTTAGGAATTCGGTTGGGCTGAAATTCTGATTGTTCTGGGAATTTGTGGAGAGTTCCTGTTGAAGAGAATCTAGGAACGAAGAGCCGGTGGCTTGCGTCGCAGTTGGATTCTGCGCTGGCTTAAATCCGGCCTTGGTTGCATCGGGAACGCGCTCAGTAGGAACATACCCCAGCGTCCCATCTGGCGACTGCATCCGGGTTGCGGGCTTGAATCCGGCTTGGAGAGCTGCTTGCTGCTGGCCGATAGGGATTTCCCCGCTCATTCCATCGGGCGAGAGCATGGGCACCGTAGCCATTACTGCTGCCCCTGGTGAGCAACGCCCCCGAACTGAGCGAACGGATCGGACTTATTGGACGCGCCATTCTGTGCCGATTTTGGATTCACCTGCACAGGATCGATGGGCTTGAACTTCGCGCCGTAGGTCTGATTAATCGTGTTCAGGTCGTTCTCATATTTTGCCTGCGAACCGCGCTGCATCACCGCCTGCATGTCGGACATATCGCCAAGAACAGACGGGGGAATTGATTCGCCGGTGAGAGCTTTGCCGAGATGCCCCTGCAAGCGCTGGAGCCACGAGCCACCGCCGTAGTTCTGAATTTCAGCCATGTTGATGCGGTGAACCCCTTGCGAGGTCGTGATCTGCAGCGCACCTTCTTGCGGAATGAGCTGATAGGAGACGACATTTCCCGTCTTTGCCGCGTCGAGCATTTGCTGCAATGTCTGGGTCACTGACTGCGCCTGCGCGTAATCCTCGCCAGCCTTCGTCGCTGCAGCCGTAGCTGGAGCGACAAGATGTGGAGGAACCATGGCCAATGCAGCATCGCTCCCGCGCGCCATCTGTGCTTCGACATTGGCGCGCGCCGCACCCTCTGCCGCTGATCTTTGAATCATTAGCGGCTGCGTAGCTGATTCGACCGCAACGGCCTTATTTGCCGCCTGCTTGTTTTCCCCAGCCTGAATTGCTGCCGCATTTGGAGCGGTGCCGAGAGCGATAGATGCTTCTGATGGGGCATAGAACGGGCTATTTGGATCGCTCTTTCCTTGCTCCTGCGCCGCGGTAGCCTGTTTCTGCGCGGCATCGAGGAGTTGGCTGAATCCGCCAAGGCTTTTGATCTGCACGCTCAGTTGCTGGCGCGCTTGAGAGGGGTTCTGCTGCGCAAGAGCCGCGAGTTGCTGTGCCATCTGGACATGCTGTGGATCGAAAAGACCTTGCTGCGAGAGTTGCTGCGCGGTGGTTGAAATGCCTTGTGCCAACTGCTCATCGGGAAGGCCCATGACCCCTGTCATGGCGTTCACAATCATGCCGTTTTTGGATTTCATGGTGTCCGCGTTCGATGATCCGGCGCGCGCGTCATCCATTGCGATGGTCGCGGCTTGGGCCTTCATTTGCAGAACATGCTGCTGGAGCCCCTGCACGGTCTGCCATGAAGCGCCGTTTTTGATTGCCAAGGGGA
>CAYVGW010000281.1:2115-3883 GCA_964450895.1 uncultured Occallatibacter sp.
TTCTGATTCAAAAGCGCGTACAGCATTCCAAGCTGGCTCAGATTGCCTGTCGCTCCCTGAACTGCCCCGCCGATCGCGTTTCCGGCGCCGACATAGCCTGAAGCTGTGGCCGCGGCCGCATTGGTATTCTGGCCTGCGATTTCAGATCCCGTCTGTCCCAAGGTATTCGCAATCTGACCTGTCGATTGCAGTCCCTCGGTATTTAGAGTCTGCGCAGTGGTCTGCCCCATTCCAGCTAGTGACGCGAGTTTGTTGTACTCGCTCGCCTGCTGATTCGCCCACACGTTGTAGTTCGTTCCGTAGGTCTGGAGAGCCTGGTTATAGACGTTGTTGTAGTTTGTATCGGCATAGTTCTGCGCGTACTGATCAAGAGCGTTCTGCGTTCCTCCAGTGAGCAGAGAACCATTCGCGGCCGCGCCAGCCTGCATCGCCCCTTCGCCGGCCTGCAAGCCGAACTGGTAGCCTGGCGCGGCTTGGGCTTGTTGCAACGTCGGCGCTTGAAACTGGCCGCCCTGATAGCCCTGCATCAGCGAGCCGTAAGCGCCTAATCCCGTACTTGCGGTCCCCGTGGTCGTGGTCACACCGGGGATGCTCACTCCGCCATTAACGCCGGGAATGTTCAGCGTCTGACCGGCGCCTTGCGAGACTCCACCGGCAGCCGGATTCTGGCCGCCCAGCCCGAGCAGATATTGCAGCGTAGCTTCAGAGTTGTCTCCTGCCTGCAAATACGGCTGGAGGTTGGCCTGATTCTGCTGGTTTTGCTGTTCTTCGGCGGTGAGTTGCTCCTGCCCTAGCCCCGCTTCCATTTGGGCGTTCTGCTCAGCTGCCCCAGCTTGCGTGTTCGCCGCGTTTGTGGCAGCGTTCGCGCCAATCAAGCCGCTGGCGATCCCTCCGCCTGCCGCCAGACCTCCGCCAATCAGTAATGCCGTTCCTGTCGCAATTCCTGACATTTATTGCCTCCGCGAGAGCAGGTCCGCGCTCTCATCGGTGAACTCTGCTTCTGCCTCTTCAACCGTTTTCGCGTTCGATGGGAAAATCATTGTGATTTCCGTTTTTTCGATGGTCACGTAAGCCTGAATTCTGTGAGCTGAGGCTGGAAGGACCGCATAGCCGTTAATATGGCCCCATTTATCGCCTGAAAGCACCCAGCACTCGCCATTTACGACAAGAAGCGTTGGAATCTTGATCAAGACGCTCGTAAAAGCCATTCCTGCGGGCACCCGGCAGGTTCTCGCATACATTCCAGCGTGCAAATGATGCTCCATTTCACACTGAAAACTGGCTTCGTGCGGCTTGATCCTCGCGCTCGCCCGCCGAACGAGAATTTCTACTTCTGGAGGAGTCGGAGGAATACAGAGTTCGTGCGATGGTACGGCTTCAACAGCGCCAGAAGCCTCTCGAACTGGCTCCCGGTCCTCGCACTGTACGAGATCACTCGGCAATTTTTCTCCCTTGCGTAATCTTCGATCACGTTCATTAGCGCATTTCCCGTGCTGCTGTTTCTGTGGTCAGGCGCAATGAAAATGCTTTCAACATTGGATATTGTGCGCCCGTAGTGAGGAAGCGGAAACACCAGAACGGCGGCAAACCCGACTAGCTCATCGCGCTCAAAAGCCGCGAACGCCTGAAACATGCCCGATTCTTCCATTTTCCTGTACAGCTCGGGCTGAGGGTCAATCTCGCCAATCTCGGGAATCGAACACTCAGCACCGTAGGCAGCAAGAAGCACAGAAGCATTGGGCGCATTGAGAATTTCCGCGTAGCTTAC
>CAYVGW010000282.1:0-3880 GCA_964450895.1 uncultured Occallatibacter sp.
ACAGCCGCATCTTTGGCCGCTGGGTGCAGGAGAGCCGCGACCAGATGGGCCGCCAGTTGGCCCGCGAATCCGGAGTGCCCGCCGATGTGGTGGTGCCCGTGCCCGATTCTGGAGTGACCGCGGCGCTGGGTTACGCCGAAGAGGCGCGCCTCCCTTTCCGCCTGGGGCTGATCCGCAACCACTACGTGGGCCGCACCTTCATTGAGCCGGAGCAGCGAGTGCGCGACTTTGGCGTTCGCCTCAAGCTCAACCCAGTGCGCAATCTGCTTGAGGGTAAAAGAGTTGTCTTGATTGACGACTCGATTATTCGCGGGACGACCAGCCGCAAAATTGTGCGCATGGTGCGCGGCGCGGGGGCCAAAGAGGTACACTTGCGCATCAGTTGCCCGCCCACCATCTCGCCCTGTTTTTATGGCGTGGACACGCCCAGCAAGCGCGACCTGATCGCCGCCAACAATTCCATCGAAGAGATTCGCCGCTTCATCGAGGCCGATTCGCTGGCCTACTTGTCTCTGGACGGGCTGTTGCGCTGCTGCGACGGTCCGGAGCATACGGGGTATTGCACCGCCTGCTACACCGGAAACTACCCCACCGCGTGGATGGATGTGAATGAGATTCTGCCGGTTACCGTGGGTGTATAAGATACTAACCAAAGCAGATCCCATTTGAGTAGTGCGATCCAGTCTGCTAGGATCTTCGCATAGTAGCTCAGACGAGGATCCAGTATCCTATGGCGACGACGAGCAACGTACGCAAGATTCCGTTTCTCTCGGGTGTTTTCTTCATCACCTTTTCTTCCCTCCTCTTTCAAATTCTGCAAACACGCATCATGTCGGTTGTGCAGTGGTACTCGATGGCGTTTTTGGCGATCTGCGTCGCCATGCTGGGTATGACCGTTGGCGCGGTGTGGGTCTATCTTCAGCGCGAGCGCTTTCAGCCCGCGCTGCTACCCGCCACTCTTTCCAATTTTGCGCTTCTGACTGCCGTGGCCATGCCGGCGTCAATGATCTTGCAGTTTTGCCTCATTACTTCGCCCACCCTTTCGCTTACCACTGTGGTTTCATGGGTTTTACTGCTGACCTTGATGGCCATACCGTACATCTTTGCGGGGGTTGTGGTGAGTCTGGCGCTGACGCGCAGCCCCTTCCCGGCCGGACAGGTTTATGGCGTGGATCTTCTCGGCGCGGCGCTGGGTTGCGTGGCGGTGCTTGCCCTGCTGGATTTTCTGGACGCTCCCTCGGCAGTGATTGCGGCCGGCAGCCTCTCCGGCTTTTCCGCCGTGGCCTTTGCGGCCAGTGCGGATGAGGAGGTCCGGCAGCGTCTCAGGGCAAGGCCTTGGTGGCGGCAGCCGTCTACCGTTGCATCAGCGTTGCTGGCGCTGGCATTCCTCAATGCGCTCTCCCCCATTGGTTTCAACCCCATCATGTCCAAGAATCTTGTCGATTTCCGGAGTAGATTCGGCCAATTCGAGAGATGGAACTCCTATTCGCGCATTCGTGCGACCCGCCCCCAAACCATGCCCGTTGAATTGTGGGGAGCATCTTCCCAGCTTCCGGCGGATTTACGCGTTCCTAAAGTCGTGATCAGCATCGATGACTTGGTCAATACCACCCAGATGTTCCACTATGACGGCACGCTCGACTCGATCTCCTTCCTCCAATACGACATCGTCAATCTCGCCTATCGTCTTCCGGGCATCCATAAATCCGCGGTAATCGGCTTGGGCGGCGGCGAGGATGTTCTTTCGGCGCATTTCTTCGGAGTCACCGACATTACCGGCGTTGAGGTGAATTCCATCATCGTTGACCTCAGTACGCGTGATCCCTTTTACAGTCATTTCTCCAATCTCACGGCCATCCCCCATGTGAGGCTTTACGCCGACGACGCGCGCAGTTGGTTCGCTGCTTCCCACGAAAAGTTTGATCTGGTGCAGATGAGCATCGCCGACTCCTTTGAGGCAACCGGAGCGGGCGCCTACAGCCTCAGCGCCAACGGCCTTTATACCCTCGAGGCATGGCGCGCCTTCCTCAAAACCGTCAACAGCGACGGCATCTTCACCATCAGCCGCTGGTATGCTCCCGGCAATGTCAATGAGTCCGGGCGGTTGATCGGATTGGCGACGGCCTCTTTGCTGGACACTGGCATCCAAGATGTGCGCCCTTATCTCTATGTCGCCAACAACCACAACCTGGCCACAGTCGTGATCTCCAAAGCGCCCTTTACCGCCGAACAGTTGCGCATTTTGCATCGAGCGGTGCAAGAGCTCGGTTTCGACGAGATGATCACCCCTGAGCGTCCGCCTGAGACCCCATTGCTGCGCCAGATCGTCGAGAGCCATGACCTCGCCACTCTGAATCGCGTCCTCGATTCCACCTACCTCGATCTGACCGTTCCCACTGACCAGCGGCCTTTCTTCTTCAACCAACTGCGCATCTTCGATCTGCGCAGCTTTGTCGCTGCTCTTCCGAATCTGAGAGATCATATCGGCGGCGGCGTTTGGCTCGGTAATCTGATGGCCTCCACTGTGCTCGTGCTGATTCTCTTAATCACGATCATCGCGGTCATCGCCACGATCCTGATCCCCCTGCGCAGTGCATTGCGCGCCTGTTCGCTTCCGCTGGTTTTTGCCGGAAGCATGTATTTTTCCGCGATTGGGATGGGTTTCATGCTGGCGGAGATTGCGCTGCTCCAGTACTTCAGCGTCTATCTCGGCCATCCAACCTACTCTCTGAGCGTCTGCCTCTTCAGCCTCATTCTCGCCTCTGGCCTGGGCAGCCTCACCTCCGACCGGCTCAAGCTGAACACCCGCGGAAAGCTGCTCGTTTGGGGTTGTCTGGTCGCGGCCTATCTGATCGCCATGCAACAGGTTTTGCCTTCGCTTTTTCAAGCAACCACGAACCGCGAACGCTCGGTGCGCATTGCAATTTCGGTAGCGGCGATCTTCCCCCTGGGCTTTTTGCTCGGCTTCGCCTTTCCTACCGGGATGCGGCTGGTTTCGGCAATCGACACGCAGCCCACGCCGTGGTTTTGGGGCATCAACGGCGCCACCAGCGTTCTGGCCTCGGTGCTGGGCGTCATCTTCAGCATGTCGTTAGGCATTAACGTGACCCTGCTGATCGCCGCCGGCTGCTACTTGCTGCCGATTCCGACGAGTTTTCTGCTGCTGGCTTTGCGGCCCTTGCCTGCTCAACCGGCCTGAAAACTTATAAAATTTCGCCGTAATAGATTCAGCTTGACATGTCTTCGTTTATAAACGATCATTTATTCGTGTACGCAATTCGCCACTACCTGACGCGCAGCGAAAAAGACGTCTTTATGGAATGGCGTGGTCAACTGCGCGACACCAAGGCAAAGATCGCAATTGACCGAAGAATCAACCGCATGGAATTGGGCAACTTCGGCGATCACCGCTTCTGCCATGACGGTGTTTGGGAGTTGCGCATTGATGTAGGTCCGGGATACAGGGTCTATTATGCTATCTCCGGGGCACAGGTGATCTTGCTGCTTTCGGGTAGCGACAAGCGAAGCCAGGATGCGGAGATTGACCGCGCCTGTGCCTATTGGCTGGATTGGCAAGGGAGGGCAGAACAATGAGAGACAGAAGTCACGATGAGGCCATGGCGGCGTTGTTGAGAGAAGACCCTGCCTACGCGCTAGAACTGTTGAACGGCATCCTTGAAGACGGCGAGCAAGGCGAACTGCTGATCGCTCTGCGGCAGATGACCAAGGCCTTTGGCGGCGTTCCGTCCGTGGCGGAAAAAGCCAACCTGAATCCAACGCAGCTTTACCGCACATTGTCCGAGGCAGGCAATCCAGAGTTGCGCAGCCTTTCAGCTATCCTTAAAGCCATGGGCCTGCGCCTGGCCGTCGAGCGGGTGCG
>CAYVGW010000283.1:0-3874 GCA_964450895.1 uncultured Occallatibacter sp.
AAGCCGCGCTTGGGCAGACGGCGGTGCAGCGGCATCTGGCCGCCCTCAAAGCCGCGCATCATGCTGGTGCCGGTGCGCTGACCCTGGCCCTTGTGGCCGCGGGCCGAGGTCTTGCCCATGCCGGATCCCATACCGCGGCCGACACGCTTGCGCCCGGTATTCGCCTTGCGGGGCGCGCGTAGATTCGATAGATTTCTTGATGCCATTGTTCCCTCGCTGTAGCGCCGGCCGGGCTTCAGCCCGCCGACTCGCGTGAATTCAGCTATCAGCTATCAGCTATCAGCTATCAGCCGAGAAATCAGGCAGAAAGCTGATAGCTGAAGGCTGACAGCCAGGATTTAGTTCTCCAGAATCCTCACCAGATGCGGAACAGCCTTGACCATGCCGCGGGTGGATTCCGTATCGACGCGCTCGACGATCTGGTTGAGCCGGGTAAAGCCCAGCCCTTTGACGACCAGCTTATGCTTGACCGGCGTCGAATTCTTCGAGCGATAGTATTGAATGCGAATCATCTTGGTCTCTGCCATGATTAGAGCTCCTCGGCCGATTTGCCGCGCATATTGGCCACTTCCGCCTTGTCGCGCAACTGCACCAGGGCATTGAAGGTGGCCTTGATGACGTTGTGCGGGTTGGGCGAACCGAGGCACTTGGTCAGCACGTTCTGCACGCCGGAGGCGGTCATCACCGCGCGCACCGCTTTGCCGGCGATCACGCCCGTGCCTTCCGGGGCCGGCTTCAGCAGCACCTGCCCGGCGCCGTAACGGCCCAGCACCAGGTGCGGAATCGAGGTCTCGGTCAGGTTGACGCGCACCAGATTCTTCTTGGCCGCCTCGATCCCCTTGCGAATCGCCTGGGGAACTTCCTTGGCCTTGCCCGAACCGTGGCCCACCACGCCAGCGAGCGGATCACCCACCACGACCAGCGCCGCAAAGGACATATTCTTGCCGCCCTTGACCACCTTGGTCACGCGATTGATGGAGACAACCTCGTCCTTCAGGTTGTACTGGTTGGCATCGAGTTTCTTCTTCAAGATCGTCATTGCTCTCTCGTCTCTTCGTTAGCTGTCAGCTTTCAGCCTTCAGCTTTCAGCTCTCAGTTTTCAACTCTCAGCTTTCAGGTATTTTCAACCGCGAAACAAACGGCTGAAAGCTGATCGCTGATAGCTGATAGCTGCCTAACTAGAACTCCAACCCTGCTTCGCGGGCCGCATCGGCCAGCGCCTTGACGCGCCCGTGATAGAGGTAGCCGCCGCGGTCGAAGACCACCTTCTTGATGCCCTTCGCGACAGCCGCCTCGGCCACTGCCTTGCCAATCTCCTTGGCCGCGGCCACGTTGCCGCCGGTCTTGAGCTTGAGCGCCAGGGAAGAGGCGGAGGCCAGCGTCTCGCCCTTTTGGTCGTCGATCACCTGCGCGTAAATGTGGTTGAGCGAGCGGTTTACGCTCAAACGCGGCCGCTGGCCGGCGCCGGCCAGCTTGCGCCGGATGCGCACGTGAATGCGCTGGCGAATTTCATCTCTGTTGGTCTGCGTAATCATGGTCTCACGTTCCTATCAGCGGAACCGCCTTGCGGCCCCGTTCGGTTGGTCTTCAGCTATCAGCTTTCAGCTTTCAGCTTTCAGTTTGTTCTCTGAAAGTCTTTGGCTGATAGCTGAAGGCTGATAGCTGTCAGCTTACTTCGCGCCCGTCTTGCCGGCCTTCTTCTTCAGCTTCTCGTCCGAGTAGCGTACGCCCTTGTTCTTGTACGGATCGGGCTTGCGCAGCGAACGCATATCGGCGGCCACCTGGCCCACCTTCTGGCGGTCGATGCCGGTGATGGTCAGGTGAAGCTGCTTGGGATCGATCGCCACTTCGATGCCGGTGGGCAACGGAACTTCAATCTGATGCGAATAGCCAAGGGTGAAGACGACAGTATTTTTGCCCTTCAACTCGGCGCGGTAGCCGATGCCGACAATGTCCAGCTCTTTCTTCCAGCCGGTGGTTACGCCGATTACCGCGTTTGAAACCAGCGCGCGCGTCAGTCCATGCATCGCGGCCTGTTTGTCGTTCTCGCGGTTGACGTGCAGCATGCCGTCCTTGGTTTCGAGAGTGATGCCCTCGGCGATCAGCGCCGAGACCTTGCCCTTGGGCCCCTCGACCAGAACCGTGTTGCCATCGACCTTATACTTGACGCCCGCCGGAAGCGGGATGAGCTTTTTTCCAATACGCGACATCGAATCAATCCTTCATTTGGCTTGCGAGTCCCGAAAAAACAGCTTTCAGCCTTCAGCTCTTAGCTTTCAGCCTTCAGCTCTTAGCTTTCAGCCTGCTTGTTCCATCGTTCCACTGCAGCCCGTACCAGCCTTCAGCTATCAGCCTTCAGCTTTCAGTAAGCCGCTTTCCGCTCAAGGCCGTAAGCTGATAGCTGACGGCTGAAAGCTGAGAGCTACCTTACCAGACCTCACACAGCAACTCGCCGCCCACGCCTTCGCGGCGCGCCTGCTTGCCGGTCATCACGCCCTTGGGCGTGGTCATGATTGAAATGCCCAACCCGCCCTGGACGCGCTTGATCTCGTCGCGGCCGATGTAGACGCGGCAGCCGGGACGCGAGATGCGCGCCAAGTCGCGGATGGCCGCTTCCGTGCCGCCGTACTTCAAGTACACGCGGAGGACGAGCTTGCCTTCCTCTTCCTGGGTCTTGTAATTCGAGATGTAGCCCTCTTCCTTGAGGATGCGGGCGATCTCGGCCTTCAGTTTGGAAGCCGGTACATCCAGCTTCTGGTGACGCGCGCGGATCGCATTCCGGATGCGCGCCAGAAAATCGGCAACTGGGTCGGTCAGACTCATTCCTTCTCCTTCATTCCCCGTTCGCTCCGTAAAGCGGAGAACCCGCGGGAATGTCTAAAACAGTTATCAGCTTTCAGCTATTAGCTCTCAGCTTTCAGCCCTTCGTTTTCATCTGACGCTCATCCGTAATGCGTCAGTGGCTGATGGCTGATAGCTGACAGCTAAATCGCTACCAGCTCGACTTGACGACGCCGGGGATCTCGCCCTTGAGCGCCAGTGCGCGGAAACACAGGCGGCAGACGCCGAACTTGCGCAGGAACCCGCGTGGACGCCCGCAGAGCTGGCACCGGTTGTGCTTGCGGCAGCTGAACTTCGGCTTCCGCGCGTCTTTCACCCTTTTTGCAGTGGTTGCCATAAATCCTCTTGGTTACAGCTAACAGCATTCAGCTATCAGCTATCAGCTTGCTCCTTGCGCTACGCCCTTCCACGCTTTCAGAACAAGCTCAAATTCGTTTTGCCTCAGATGCCTGCCTAGCCCGAAGAACTGAAGGCTGAAAGCTGACGGCTGATAGCTGAAAGCCGCTTTACGCGCCTTGCCGGAAGGGCATGCCGAAGTGCTTCAACAGCGCCTTCGCCTGGTTGTCGTCCTTGGCCGTGGTCACGATGGTGATGTTCATGCCCTTCATCTTCTCGACCTTCGAATAATCGATCTCCGGGAAGATGAGCTGATCGCGCAGGCCCAGCGTGTAGTTGCCGCGCCCGTCAAAGCTCTTGGTCGAAACGCCGCGGAAGTCGCGCACCCGCGGCAGCGCCAGCGAGATCAGACGGTCGAGAAACTCGTAGGCCTTCTCGTTGCGCAGCGTCACCATCGCGCCGATCGACATGCCGGCGCGCACCTTGAAGGCCGCGATCGACTTCTTCGCCTTGGTGGTCACCGGCTTCTGCCCGGTAATCGCCGCCAGATCGGCCACCAGCGGGTCCAGCAGCTTGGTGTTCTGCGTCGCCTCGCCCAGGCCCATGTTGACCACGATCTTTTCCAGCGCGGGAACCGCCATGGGATTCTCAAGCCCCAGCTCTTTTTGCAGAGCCTGCTTGATCTCCTTGTGATACT
>CAYVGW010000284.1:0-3850 GCA_964450895.1 uncultured Occallatibacter sp.
ACTCTGGTCAAACCACAACCTGTTGCGTTAGGTGGCGTCAAGTAAATATCCGTATGAGGAAATAACTTCCCCAAGGATCGTCGGAATCTTCACCTACGGATTCCGTTCTTGCTAATTCTGTGGAATTATGTTGAAAATGTTGATATAAATCGTCTTCGATTTCAATTAAGTCATCCGATTGCTTGAGTATCTTGTCTTTAGCAGGCCGATATAATGCAGGGCGAAGTTTTGTTTCTGGATGGACATGACCCTCCCCGCGAAACCATAGTTCATCCCATGCGTTAAGTTTAGGCTCATGATCCATCCAGTCCTTTCTGATGCTATCTACAGCCTTCAAAAAGTCGCCGACATCATATACTTTTTCATTATTTTCCATGGCGCAAGGATATCATACAATGTGATAAATACAAGAGCTATTTTTGATGCTCCGGTGTTAAAACCAAGAGCGACACTCTTCCAGAAGCATTTGTCCCGAAGTTGCTCCCGTAGGGAGCCGTCGAAAATAGCCCAGGGTGAAGCGCAGCGGAACCCTGGGTAAGATGCAGGGAAAAGGAGATTCCGCCCCGTAGGGGCGGTGCGAAGGCACCATCTCTGGATTGCGCAATATTCTTTACGACTGAATTTCTCACACCGCCCCGCCGGGGCGGGATTTTCCGAACTGATCGCCAACCCAGGATTTCATCCTGGGCTATTTTCGTATCATCCCTCCGGGATGAGTGAAAGGCTATGGGTTTATCCTTGGTATATGTCCTGCGTGGCAGGATATGTTCGCGTAATCTCGTTTCGGCCAGCATCGCGAAAGGAAAGGAGAATCTATGGAATTCAAAGGTAATCTTCCTGGCAAAGAGCCAAGCATGACCGACTGGGAGTGGGTTCGGAAGCAGATTGCCGAAGACGCTCCGATTCCCTATGATCCGAACGATCCCGATGACGGCCCCTACGATCCTAATGACGATGAGGCCGTGGACCGCTTTCTGACCGAGGCCAACCGCGTCTATCCAGAGGAGATGGCCGAAATCCTGAAGATGGCCAAGGCCTCGTAACAGGTATGAGATCATTTCGTGTACGAATGGGACGAAGCCAAGAGCGAGACTCTCGCAGGAGCATCTATCCCAGAATTGCTCCCGTAGGGAACCGTCGAGAATAGCCCAGGATGGAGCGCAGCGGAACCCTGGGATGGATGTAGAGAAGAGGAGATTACGCCCCGTAGGGGCGGATCGAAGGCTCGGCTCTCGATTGCACAATATCTTTTGTTGCTGAATTTCTCACACCACCCCTCCGGGGCGGGATTTTCCAGACTGATCGCCAACCCAGGATTTCATCCTGGGCTATTATCGCTTCCTCCCTCCGGGAGGCGTTGGCTTGTAGCTTTTATGCTACATTTGCATTGGGATCAGTGGAAGCGGAGGCAGCCATGAAAGAACTTGTCGGCGTCAGTTCTTATCACGAATGGGAAGTCGAAGAGTTGCGCAGGGACCGGGAGTTTGCGGTTGGATATTTGATTGCGGCCATGGAAGCTCTGGATAACCCGGAGGAGCGCGCTGGCGGGCTGATCATGCTGCGCGCCGTGGCGGAGGCTTATGGCGGGCTGGGTACGGTGGCTATCCAAGCGGGGATCAGCCGGGAGTCGCTCTATCGGTCGCTCTCGCCCAAGGGCAATCCCACGCTGAAGACGCTGATCGCGGTGCTGAAGGCTGTGGGGCTGCGGCTTTCCGTGGTTCCGGTGGAGCAGGTGAAGGCGCGGCAGGCGCGGGCGGCAGGCGATTCCGTCGCGGCTTGAAGTTGGGCCGCCCGGCGCCGGAAATGCCAGCGTCCTGAGTCAGAAGTTCGCTGAAGAATGAAACCAAGAAACCACAGGTTCTTCGACTCCGTTTGTCGCAAAAAAACGCGGCAAACTTCGCTCAGAATGACAGTTTTATTGTAAGAGGAAATAAGGACTCAGGACACTAGCGGGTGAGATACTCGCGCAGCAGCACGCGGGCGCGGTGGAGGTTGGCTTTGACGGCCTCTCGGGAGCGGCCCAGCGCTTGGGCGATTTCGCCGATGCTTCTTTCCTGAATGTCGCGCAGAATCACGATCTCGCGGTAGTGATCGGGGAGCGACTGAATGGCGCGGGCCAGGTCGATGCGCAGCTCGGGGGTGGGGCGATGGGCGATCCAATGGCTGTTTTCCAGCTCCTCGATGTCGACCGGCTCTCCCATCATGCGGCGCGCCAGCCGCGAGCACTCGCGGCGCACGATGGCGAAGAGCCATCCTGAAAACGAAGCGGCCGCGCGCAAAGAGCCGATGCGGCGGGTGATGATCCAAAGCGTCTCCTGCACCGCGTCGTGTACGTCCTCCGAGGTGCTGCACGAGCGCTGCGCATAGCGGCGCAGATCCGGCTGCGCCAGCGCAAGGAGCGATGCGATGGCCGATTCATCGCCGCCTTGCGCTGCCGCCAGCAGATCCGGATTGTACTGTGGAGCGGGCATGGTTATTTCTCCGGCAGTTTGCGTCCGGCAATCGAGCAAACCGGGCAGTAGCCGATGAAGCCGGTGAGCGCCGCCATTGCGCCCATGGCGGCAAGCAGGTAACCCATCATCTGGCCGGGCAGCAACACCAGTCCAGCGGCGATCATCATGGCGGCGGCGAGCAGGCGCAGAACGCGTTCCCAACCCGGAATATTCTTCTTATAGAGCATGTGTCTCCCCTTTGGATTGAATTCAGCACGAAATTCTTGTGCCTACTCAACAAGAGGGACGGTTTTCGGAATTCGGTTCGCGCGCAACCGGAATTATTTTCTTTGGCGGGTCAGTCTTCCACTGGCGTTGAAGCCCCGCGAAACAGGACTGGGAGCACTTCTGGCATCCACTCGATGCGGCGAGCCGGACTTTTACCGCACCAGTCCCAGAGCCGAGGTCGCGCCCAGAAATCCGCGCGCGGCCCAGCCGACGGGGTCCAGCAGCACGGCTCTGCCGGCGAGCAGTTCGCGGACCGGCTGACCGCGGAAGTGGCCGATGCGGCGATAATGGGCGATGAAGTAGAGGACGCGCAGAAAGAGCTTCCAGCCCAGCGGCGCAAAGAAGGTGGGCGTGAGCAGCGCCGTGCCGTGGCCGTCTTTGACCTCGGCGGCAAACTCGGCGAAGCTGGCCGCGTGGGTGAGCGCGAGGACCGAGCTGGCCAGCAGCAGATGGCTGTCGCCGCCGCCGATGACTGGCTTGCCGGCGTGACGGGCCAGCTCCAGCACGCGGTCATTCTCCGCGCGGCTCCTCATGCCGTTGTACTCCAGCGCATGAATCGCCCAACCGTAGCGGCGGAGCAGCTCCTCGGCGGGAATCTTGCGGCCGGGGTCTTTGCCCCAGGGAACCAGCGGATGATTAAAGACGACCAGCGCATCGGCGGTCCGGAGCATTTCAAAGAGGTCGTCCAGGCGATTTTCTTTGGCGGCGGCTTGCAGATCGGCGTGAATTTGCTGGACGCTCGGCTCCGGCAGGCCGGTGACGCCGATGTGGAAGAGGTAATCGTCGAAGCGGATGGAGATTTCCTCGCCGAGTGGGTTGCGCTGCGCCTCTTCCGGATGAAGGCGTGCGAGTTCGACGCTGCCGCTGACCTCGTCATGGTCGGTGATTCCCAGATGAACGCCGTGAAAGCCGAGCTGGGCGGCGCTGACCGATTCAGTGGTGAAGACATCCTCGACGGAGAGCGGGGAGCGATAAAAGATGTCGGCGTAGTTCAGATCGGGGATCGCCGCGAGGCCAAAGGAGGATTGAAGAATGCCGCGCAACGGGCGCATGAAGTTGAGCTTGACGACCTCGTTGAGAAAGGCCATGTTCTCGATGGAGTGCTGGGAGTGATTGTGCAGGGAGACGGC
>CAYVGW010000285.1:0-3838 GCA_964450895.1 uncultured Occallatibacter sp.
AAGATGATGGCGGCGTCGACGCCCAGCTTTTCCGCGGCGGTGATGGTGACCTCGGCGGCGATCTCCGGCTGCTTGCAGATTTCAACGAGCGTGTGGTGCTTGCGGACGTCGCGGTACTCCTGCATGTAGCGGCCGGCCTGGCGAAGAAACCAGACGGGCGGGCGGTCGACGGGCTGGCGCAGGCAGGCGCGGAGAAAGCGGCTGCCGGCAAGGGGAGCTTCGGGGAGGTTCTGGACGGCGTCAGAGGACGGGTTGGTTAGATGCATACAGATATGATTCTAGTGCTTGGACCGTGTGATTTGGTACAACCCACTGAACGAACGCGGGCGAGGACGCCCGCATTACAGCCGGTCTGGAGACCGGCGCTACCTTCAAGCGAGCTTTGGCTGGCACACGATCTCGCGATAGCAGGCTTCCGTCTCATCGATTGTTTTGCTGAGCAGAAATCTGCTGTGCGCGGTGCGGAGGGCCTCTTCGCCCAGGCGGCGGCGGAGGGCGGGGTCTTCGACCAGCAGTTGGATTCCCTTGGCGAGCGCGGCCACGTCCTTGGCTGGAAAGACGATCCCGTCATGGCCGTGGGTGACAATTTCGGGGATTCCGCCGGAGTCAGAGACCAGGGGAGCTTTGCCGGCGAACATTCCCTCGACGATGGAGAGGCCGAAGGGTTCGCGGTGGGAGGGCTGAAGAATGACGTCGGAGGCTTTGAGCAGGGCGGGGACATTGGCTTGAAAGCCGCAGAAAACGACTTTTTCGCCCAGGCCGTAGCGCGCTGCGAGCGCTTGCAGCTTCTTTTTGTCCTTGCCTTCTCCGGCGATGAGGCATTTGTAGTTCAGCGTGCGCGGGAGCAGGCGCAGCGCCTCGATCAGGTCATAGTGGCCCTTGGATTGGGTAATGCGCGCCACCAAGCTGAAGACAACCGCGCTGCCCACGCCAAAGTTTTCGCGGAGGCGGGCTGCCTCTTCGGCGCTCGCCTGCTCGATCCGCGCGGGATCGACGCCGTTATGGATCACGCGCACCTGCTCCTCGGCTACGCCAAACCTTTCGATCAGGCCGCGCTGGATGAAGGCGCTAACCGCGATCATGTGGCGGAGGAATCGTCCATGCAGGCTTTTGAAGGGGGCGCGGTGCCAGATGTCATGCACTGTGATGACGTAGGGAACGCCGGTGCGGCGAAAGAGCGCCTCGGCAAAGTAGCCGCCGGTGCGGTGGTGCGCGTGGACGAGGTCGATCTGATGGCGATTGACGATCTCGATCAGTTGCCGGTACGCCGACCGTTTGTCGAGAGGATTCAGGCTCTGAAAAGGCAGACGGTACTCGGCCAGCACGCCGGGAGGGGGAGGCTCGATGGCGGATGGTCCGGTGGCCGCGACAAAGGTTATTTGGTGGCCGCGCAGGCTGAGTTCCTTCATCAGTTGCAGAGCGTGGGTCTCCGCGCCTCCGGCTCTTCCTCCGCGCCAAAGGTGGGTGAAGAGCACGAGAATCTTCAGGCTGGCGGGGCTGGAGGGCGGGGTGGGTGGCTGCATACAGGGATGATTCTAGTGCATTTTTGTTGATTGTGGAGTGCAGCGCGGGCGGGGACGCCCACGCTACAGCCGGTCTGGAGACCGGCGCTACGGGACGACTGCGTGAGGCGGGCCGGTAAGATGGAAGGAATGGGACAGCAGCGGGCCAATTGGAGAAGCGAACTCGGCGCGATGGTCGCGCTGGCGGTTCCGGTGGTGCTGAGCGAACTGGGCTGGACGGCGCAGGGGATTGTGGACACCATCATGGTGGGCAAGCTGGGTCCGGCGGCGATCGGCGCGGTGGCTCTGGGCAACGCCGTCTACTTTACGCCGGTGCTCTTCTGCTTCGGGCTGCTGCTGGGGCTGGATACGCTAGTGGCGCAGGCGTACGGACGCCAGGATCACGACGAATGTCATCGCTGGCTGGCGCAGGGCGTTTATCTGGCCTGCATCCTGACCGTGCCGCTGATGCTGCTGCTCTTTGCGGCCAGCTACGGCTTTGCGCCCTTCGGCATCACGCGAGAGGTGGGTGTTCCCGCGGCGTCTTATCTGCGCATTCTGACCTGGGGAACGCTGCCGCTGGTCTTTTACGGGGCGACGCGCCGTTATCTGCAAGGAGTGGGCCAAGTGCGGATCATCTCGGTCACCATCGTCGCCGGGAACCTGCTGAACTGGTTCGCCAACTGGGTGCTGATCTACGGCAAGCTGGGATTTCCGGCGCTGGGGGTGAACGGCTCAGCGCTTTCCACGGTAATCTCGCGCATCTTCATCGCGCTAGCGCTGATCGGCTCGGCGTGGCGCTATGAGCGCAGGCGCGGCCATCCGCTCTTCCGGCATTGGGCAGGACCGAGTTGGACGCGTCTGCGGGAGCTGACACGGCTGGGGCTGCCGGCGGGAGGGCAGGTTCTGCTGGAGGTGGGCGCTTGGAACCTGGTGACGCTGGCCGCCGGCAAGCTGACGCCGGTGGAGCTGGCGACGCACTCGATTGTCTTCAACTACGCCGCTCTGACCTACATGGTGCCGCTGGGGATTGCGTCGGCGGCCGCGGTGAGCGTGGGGCACGCCGTGGGAGCGGGCGACGGCGGGCGGGCGCGGCGCGCGGGGTGGCTGGCACTGGCGCTGGGTGTGGGCTTCATGCTGCTGGCGGCGGTGGTTTATCTGGGGATACCCGGACCGCTGGTTGCGCTTTATACGCGCGATCCGCAGGTGATGGCGCTGGGAAGCAAGCTGCTGCTGATTGTGGCTGCCTTCCAGGTCTTTGACGGCACGCAGACGGTGACAACCGGGGCGTTGCGCGGGCTGGGCGAGACGCGCGCGCCGATGCTGGCGAATCTGGTGGGCTACTGGGTGCTGGGATTGCCGCTGGGGCTGACGCTGTGCTTTGCGCTGGGCTGGGGAGTTTTTGGGCTGTGGATCGGGTTGACGCTGGCGTTGATCGTAATTGCGCTGACGCTTTTGGCGCGCTGGAAGCGCGATTCGGCGCGTCTGGCAAGAATACAGTAAGCGCGTTCGGTGCAAAGCCTTTTGCAAAATCCCAGCCGTATTTCGCCTCCCTCATAGCCTCAGCAGCCAATCAGCGGCTTTCACCCGCCTCCTGGCCATAATCCTGCATCTTGCGATAAAGGGTTTTGCGGGCAATGCCCAGCCGCGCGGCGGTCTGCTTGATGTTGCCGCAGCAGGAACTCAGCGCTTCGCCGATGGCTTGATTTTCTATCTCGCGCAGTGAACTTGCCTTCTGGCGCGATTGCGTGCCGGCTTCGCGCTCCGCCACGAGACAATCCGCGGATCGCCGGCTACCTCGAGCAGCATACCGTTTTCATCCGTCAGAATAACCTGGAAATTGGTCCCTTTGACAAAGTAGGAGAGATCGCGCAGAAACGGCCGCGCCACACGGATAAGTTGTTCTTTTTCATAGCGGCGCTGCTCCAGTTGGCGCGCCAGCTCCGCTTCGTCTCCCGAGGTGAGCAGGGGGTTGACATTCAGTACGCGGCAGCGCTGCCAGGAGCTGGCCACGGCCCCGCGCACCAAGCGCGGATCAAGCACGTCTTTTTCCAGATACTGCTCCCAGGCTCGCTTGCCCTGAGTCAAAAGATGCGCCGCCATCCTGCTCTCACCTCGCCGCCCGCGTTACATTTCTGAACACCCTGGCCAATATGGAACACTTTGCGTACATCATAGGCCATCCCAGGGCAATCGCATTTGGATTTGGAATCTAGAGAATGATCGGTTTTGAAAGGGCACGGCTTCAGCCGTGCCGATTGCGAGGGGAAAAATGCACCGGCTTTAGCCCCTGAGGGAAGGTTTTAGCTTCACAAACCATCCCTCAGGGGCTAAAG
>CAYVGW010000286.1:0-3832 GCA_964450895.1 uncultured Occallatibacter sp.
GGAGAAAATCTGAATGCAGACACAGCAAGGGCCAATTTGGCCCTTGCTGTGTCTGCATTCCGTCAGGGAGAAGCCCGATCAGTCCATCCCTGCTGCGCAGTTCCCGGCGAGTGCTCAATCCACGATGCGCGTTTCATGCTGATACGCCCTTCGACTATGCAGTGGTAACGCGATTGTTTGACAGACAAACTGGACAATGGATCATGGCCTTGAGCGTATTGAGGCGTACGGGACGGAGGTTGCCGGAGAGTTGGTCGCCAACCCTGCATTTGCCCGCGATATCCCCGCCATTGTCGGGTCCAGCGGGAACTTTCAGGGAACGAAGTGGTCCGTCGAAGTACAGGCCCACTCCAGGTTCTGGCCGTTTATATTTGGTAGGCTACCCACGCGCTTGGATCATTCGCTAGCTTTCATGCTCACGGAATTTCGGCTTTGTGGTGGGCAGCAGACAGTGCAGGGGGTCTGTCTGGCAGAATATCTCCCCTGTAGGATCACGAGTTGTACGCGGCGATATTGGATATCCACAGTCCATGGCACCGACCACCCCAAACGGCTGCCTATCATGGAGTGGTCGAAGAACATGGGCGTTGCGGCGCATGGCTAGCGCACTGGGATGGTATTGAGAGCCACCGTGGTCAGGTTTGAGTCCTGATGCCGCGACGCCAGGATCTCTTTCTCGGCCTCGCTCGGGGTGCATTTAATACCATCCTTGCTGCCGGCTGTCCAAAACCCTTCCAGAAAATAGCTGTCCTCGATCTTGTGGAAGGTGACGATTCCCTGGGCAGGGATTGTGGAAGCAATGGCAGAATGTGTCATGACCGCCGTAGCCTGTCCGGGGCCGCGCAGAATCAACGCGGAGCTTCCAAACCCTGCAGGCTTGATCAGGTAAAGACCGGCAGGCATATGCTGGTTGCCGACTTGAAAGGCAAATGGCACGTTGAACTCTACGGTTGTCGGAGTCTGGGCAGAGGCTGAAACTGCGGCGAGCAGAGCCAGCCCAACAAGTGCAAGGATTCGATTCTTCATGTCATTCCTCCAGGGGTTCACGGTGAGCTGTATCTTCCAGCCGTCCGCGCGTTGATCTTGTCAGTGCTTAACGTCACATCCAACTGTGATCGCAGTCACATCTAACTGTGATAATAATGAATTAAACGAGAGAACGGTTCAACCCACTAATTCCCCCCGTGAACCTTCCCTGGCAAGTTATTGAATAAAAAGCAATATGCGCAATTTTCAGACGAATTTTTTCCGCAGGCGGAGCCGACAGACGTTTTGAACCGGAGTCCGAAAGAGGTGTCATGATGCTGTCCAGCCGGCAAAGACGATTTTCATCCTGCACATTCGACTACAAAACCGGGGATTTGACCCGGCGTGGGGTCCGGCTGCGCCTTGAGTGTCAGCCCAAGACTGTCCTTCGCATGCTCATCGAGGCCAACGGGGATATGGTTGCGCGCTCCGAGTTGATCGCCGCGCTCTGGCCGGGAGAGTCAGAGGGTGACTTCGACCGCCGTCTCGACAAGGCCATCGCCAAGCTGCGTAACTGCCTCCATGACAATCCGCAGAAACCGCGCTACATCGAGACTCTTCGCGGACTCGGCTATCGCTTGTTGGTGAAGGCTTTTGACGAGCCATCCGGCTCCCGCAAAGCGGATGCCGCGGCGCAGATAGCCGGTTTGACTTTGGCTCGGGAGAATTGCTCCGTGGCGCAGGCGTCCATTCAAACCGAGCTGCTTTTCAAGGCAGTCATCACCGTGGAAGCGTCGATTGACTTTGGATTCAATGCTCTCGGTGACCGCCGTCTGGCGCCCATTGTCTCAGGCTGGTTCGAGGGGCCTAGGATCAAAGGCGAAATTCTGCCCGGCAGCATCGGGTGGCAACGGATTCGCTCCGACAACGTCACCGAGATTGAGGCGCATTACACCTTGAAGACCCATGATGGCGTGTTGATTCGCGCCGTCGACCGGGGGTACCGGTATAGCTCGCCCGACGGGATGGAGCGCCTTGCCGGCGGAGAAGAGATCCCTTCAGCCGCGTATAACATCCGCGCCACGCCCGTCTTTGACGCGCCTAGCGGACCCTACGACTGGCTGAATCGCAGCCTGTTCGTCTGTACCGGGCAAAGATGCCTCAACTCCGTTGTAATTCATATCTTCGAAATTCTCTGAAGGTTGATTATCTTTGGCGCTTCCGCGCCTGCCTTCCCCGGTCTCTCCGGAAAGAATGAGGAGAGACCGGGGCGGGAACGGAGAAGTCTTAAAGCATCCTGAAAACGCTTCGAGCGCACACTAAAACAGCCGCAGAGCAAAGTCGTTGAGCGCTCTGCGCCAGGTCGCCCATTCGTGAACCGTGCCGGGTTCTTCCACCAGAACGGCCTTGATGCCCATTTTGTTCAGGGCGTCGGTGGTAGCGTGGGCATAGTTGAAGATGCCCAGCTCGGCCGTGCCGGTATTCCAATAGAAGAGATGGACCTTCTTGTTGAACTCGTCCGGTCGTGTGAATTCGCCATTGAAGGCTGTCTTCAAATCGAATTCCGAGTAAGGCGCGCGGCTGAAGAGGCCAATGTAGGAGAATTTGTCGATGTTATAACCGCCCACGGTCAGTGCGAAGTTGCTGCCTCCGGAGAGACCGGCTATGGCCCGGTGGCCGCCATCGGCGATGGTGCGGAAGTGAGAGTCGATGTAAGGAAGAACCTCCTTGACGAAGACCTCCTCGATGGCCGTGTTCGGCTCCGGCCGCGCCGGCCCTCCACCCGGCGCCTGATGCGGCGGCACCTCATTCGGCAGCGGAACTGCCCTCACTGCGTGAAAGGTATCCATCACGATGAGCATCGGCCTGGCCTTGCCGGCGGCGATCAGATTATCGAGGATGAAGTTAGCGCGGCCTTCTTTTACCCAATCGGTCTGGTCCTCGCCTCCGCCATGCATCAGATACAGAACCGGGTAGCGCCGGGATAGATTCGCATCGTAGTCGGGTGGCGTGTAGACGAAAGAATTGCGCCACTTTCCGGTGACCTTGGAGAAGTACCAGATCTCGCGAACCTGCCCGTGAGGAACGTCCTTGATCTGAGTGGCATCGAAGTTTGGATCCGGCACCTCGACGGCGCTGAAGCGTCCGCCGAAGACATCGACGATCTCGGAGCTGGGATCAGCCACGCGGAGGCCGTCGATGTTGAGAGTGTATTCCTGGAGGCCGGGACGGGCCGGAGGCGTGGTTACGCTCCAGTTGCCATCGGCGTCCTTGGTCATCGCGTAAGGCCCCGCACCCAGGCCGCTGATGCCGTCGTTATCGGCACGGCCTACACTCGGTGCAATCTCCACCTTTTGCGCCAGCGGAGCCTTCACGAGAAAAGTTACACTCCCATCCGCATGGATGCAAGGATATTGAGCATTGCCTACGTTTGTGGGAGCAGGCTTGCAATCGCTTGGAGCCTGGGCGGAAGTCTGGCCCGGAAACTGAGCCAGGCCCGCCATAGTCATTAACCCCAGCGCTGAAACAACTACACAGGATACGATGCGATTCCGCACGGCATTTTCCTTTATTGTCCGTACTTCTTCAGAAAGATTTCGGCAAAGGTCTGCGCCTGGGGCGGAATATGCTCTTTGGTCGCGTAGTCGTAGAGCTTGCGGTCCCCTCTCTTCAGCAGGTTCTCCGCTGATTGCAGATTCCTCTCCCGGACGACATCGGCTATCTTCTCCGGATGGCCTTCGGCAAGGCACTTCTCGCCCTGCGCGATCATCCATTCCATGTGCTTGATGGTGGCTCGGATGTGCGCCGGCGCGTCCTCGATGATGCCGAAGTGGCCCAGATAAAGATGCGCGGGCGGATCCTTGAT
>CAYVGW010000287.1:0-3828 GCA_964450895.1 uncultured Occallatibacter sp.
GAAAGCCGCGCGAGAGATCCGGGCCAAAGTCGCAGGGCCAGGGCGAGTTGGCGGCCAAACCGCGCTCGGCGCGTTGCAGATAAGCCGCCGGAAGCGCAAAGGCGTTCTTGTGCGCCTCCCCGTCGCGCACTAAAATGAAGCCGGCGTCGTAGGGTGCCTGTCCCCACTTGTGAAAGTCGAAGGCCACCGAATCCGCCCGCTCGATGCCGTCGAGTTTCGGAGCCAGATCGGGCGCAAGCCGAGCCAGCGCGCCAAAGGCTCCGTCCACGTGAAACCAGAGCTTTTCACGCGCGCAGAGATCGGCCAGCGCAGCCAGATCGTCCACCGCGCCGGTATTCACCGTTCCCGCGGTCCCAACGACCAGAAAGGGCGTCAACCCGGCCGCGCGGTCCTGCCGGATGGCCTCGGCGAGCGCTGTCAGATCCATATGAAAGCGGCTGTCGGTGGGAATCTGCCGCAGCGCATCGCTGCCCAGCCCGGCAATGTCCATCGCTTTGGGCACGCAGCCGTGAACCGCCTTCGAGGTGTAGGCCGTCAGCCGCCGCGTCTCCCCGGCCACGCCAGTCGAGCGCACCTCCAAGCCCAGCGCCGCGTCGCGAGCCACCAGCACGGCAATCAGATTGGCCATCGAAGTTCCGGTGACAAACAGCCCGGTCGCCGTCTGCGGAAAGCCCATAAGCTCCGCCACCCAGCGCCCCACCTGCCGCTCCACCTCGACGGGAATATGATCGCGTCCGCCGCAGTTGGCGTTCAGCCCCGCGGCCAGCATCTCCGCCACCATCCCCACCGGCGTGCCGCCCCCATTCACCCAGCCCATGAAGCCAGGGTGTACGTTGCCCTGCGCGTATGGCAGCACGTTTTGCAGGAACTCCGCGTGGACCTCGGCCAATTCCCTGCCCTCGCGCGGCGCAGTGGAGCGGAAGCGCGCCCGCACCTCGGCGGGAATCGGCTGCCAGACGGGCCGCTCGCGGATCGTCTCCACGTAGCCGAGCATGTCGTCCAGCATCCGGTGCGCCTGAGCGCAAAAGGCGGGCCAATCGGCAGGATCGAGGGTTTGGCTGGCTTCAGTGGGCGCGGCTTCCGCTGCTTCGTTCTGGCCGGGGATGGGGGACGCTTGCGACATTCGTTCTCTCTATAGGCTATTTTACGTGGTTCGGGCGGACAGTATTCAGCGTTCTGATTATTGATCCGCCAAAAAGGATTGCAACACAAATACACTGTCATCCGGAGCGAAGCGCAGCGGAGTCGAAGGACCTGCGGTTGTTTTTCGGCGTCATCTCGAAATGCAATCGTGCCTGGTCAATAAATATTGACTTGGACGCAGTAGTGTTATCGATATAGTTTCCGAATCGGCGACCATCCGGCCACTTTACCGTCCGAAAAATAACTTCGCTCGAACGTTCGATGCAATTGTCGCGTCTATCTTTTCGATCCAGAAAATGCAGGAGCGCGCCGAAGTTGTGCTAACTGCGCCGCTCCCAGTGGACCAGATCAGTTACTGCTTTTCCGTTAACTCAGAAAGGTGTGTGATCCGAATGAGCATGTTTACCCGTTCCAACCGATTGAGCTACATCGGCGCCCTGTGCGCCGTCTCCTGCCTTTTTACGGCTGGTGCCTTCTTGGATTGTCAGCAGTCCACAAATGCCCCTATGACTCAGGGGGGCGCGCCAGCATCCATGGCTTTTGACGAGGTCATGTTCTATCCCGATACCACCGCCGATAATGGAGACGGTTTCCTGTGGTGGGACTACCCCAATTATTGGATGTTTGCGAATGTGTCGTCGTTGAACCTGATCGCCAACGCATACGGCATTGGCATACACCAGGTAATCGGCTTTCCAGGGTGGGCCGAGACCGACCGGTATGGTCTGACGGCCACGATGGATCAAGGAAAGCTGGAGGCGTTCAAGGTGCTTTCCATGGACGAGCAGTTGAGACAACAGCGGTTGATGATGCAAGCGGTTCTTGCCGAACGGTATCAGCTCAAAGCGCATCTCGAAACCCGCGATATGCCGGTCTTCGAGCTGGTCGTTGCTCATGGAGGACCGAAGTTGAGGGAGAAGGTGATCGAATTACACTCAGGGGCATCTTTCTTTCAACCTCGAAATTGGGGGAATTACGGCACGATGGAGGACCTCGCCAGCAAGCTCGCGGGACCAACAGGCGGTGTCGTTATCGACAAGACGGGACTGGGGATGAAGACGTTCATTTACGAGCTCAAGTGGACTTCGGATAGCCAGAGCAGCAAGGCAGGCGGCGCGCCTTCGATTTTCACGGCTCTCGAAGAACAGCTCGGACTGAAGTTGATCCCCGCCACAGATCAGGTAGATGTTCTCGTCATCGATCACATCGAGAAACCGACTCCGATCTTTCACACCAAGGCCCCTTCGGGACCATCGCTCTAGTAAAAAACAAAGTTGCGCGATCAACGAATCCCACCCTAGCCGCAAAAACAAGAACGCGGCGAGGGTGGGACACCCAAGTTTCATCTACCTCGGGTCGGTAACAGCGGTGGAGGACTACACTGTTTTTGCGCTCAGTGCTTTGGCCATGAGCGGCGGATTTCCCTTCCAACACAGACTGGCGGCCCGGCGTAACTGAGAACTTTTCAATTGTAATAATTCGTATTATGGTACACTGAAAGTGGTTTCCGGTGGGCTCCACACCACCGGAAACCGGTTTCTGTTCTACCCTTTCAGGCGGAACAGAGCAGCAATCCACCGGCAAGGCAAGTGGATTGCAAGACGGAAGCGCACGTTGATACGCAACATGTCTTTCGCCTCCTTTCATCGAGAGATGGCGGCCCTGTTCGAGCAGGGCCGTCGTTGCTTTTGGGCAACACCGGTGTTTCCCCTGCCTGTCCAATCGCACATCTGTGAAGCCTCCATGAAAGCGCATCTCAAGCTGTCGCACGCGCGGAAATGCACGGCAAAAGCCGCCCGCTTGGCTGATAACCTTATACAGCAGACGGCCAAGTTGCTGGGGTAGACTGAAATGAAGAGGGAAACCAGCTCTTCACGGAGGTGCGCATCATGGATTTTGACATCGTTTTTGACCGCGAGGAAGATGGGCGCTGGATTGCGGAGATTGAGACTCTGCCGGGTGTTCTTGCTTATGGGGCTACCCGCACAGAGGCCCGTTCAAAGGCTGAGGCGCTGGCCCTGCGCGTAATTGCCGACCGGATCGAAGCTGACCAGTCGATACCAGACCAAGTGCGCTTTGCCGCCGCATAGGATTCTTTCATGAGCCAATGGCCTTCTTCTCGTGCATCCAAGGTATTGCGAGCACTGCAGCGAATTGGATGGAGAGAGAAACCCCGTATCAGCAAGAGTGGCAGCCACAAGCAGCTTGAACATCCAAACTATCCTTATGAATTTACCTGGGCCTTTCATGATGGAGACGAGATCGGCCCCGTCATGCTCGCCCGTATTGCAAAGCGAACAGGATTGAAACCAGAGGATTTATAGTTCGGGAGAAAGGAATAGCCATCCGTGCTACACTGTATTTGCGCTCAGTGATTTGGCCGTGAGCGGCGGATTTCCCTTCCCAAAGGCGAGTTTGCCCGGCACAGATGTTCCCCAAGCCCCTACAGCGCGAACCACATGAGTCTCCCACCCGGTGAGTCTGCTCTGAGTTGTCAGAGCCAAGCGCTTTTGCATCCTTGCCTGAAATCAAGGATGGAGATCAGGCGCATGAACCGGGAGCAAGCGGGAGCGTGGTGCCCTTCGGCGATGCGCCGCCGGGCGATGAAGCAGCGTGTGGCAGCTCCGGGCCTTCTTGATTGATCGGCCAGTCTTAGCTCGACTTTCGGTTCTCCCTTGCGCAATT
>CAYVGW010000288.1:0-3819 GCA_964450895.1 uncultured Occallatibacter sp.
AGGATGCGCTCGACGCCCAGCTTCTTCATGGCGTAGATGTTGGCGCGGAAGTTCAGCTCCGAGGGCAGGATGCGATGGCCGCGGCCATGGCGCGCGAGAAAGGCGACGCGGCGCCCTTCGAGTTCGCCCAAAACAAAGGCCTCCGAAGGCTCGCCAAAGGGCGTCTCGACGCGCTCTTCGCGCACGCTGGTGAATCCGGGCATCGAGTAAAGCCCGCTGCCGCCGATAATGCCGATCTCCGCATGAGCCAAAGTTCTTCTCCCCGACACGCGCCGTTCGTCAGCCCGCGTCTTTGTCAATGTCAAACATCTCATTATAAAGGAAGACGATTGCCTATTGGGGTTCGTTGTCTCCCAGGTCTGAAAATCCAGACCTGGGGCACCCAATCTTGTTAGTTGATTGAGATGTGGATTCCCCACCGGTTCGTGAGATAGGTTAAAGTTAAGGCTTGAGGCGGTTTTAGTGCTGAGTGCAGCGGAACTCGGGCCGCGAAGATTGCATCCAACCATCGAAAGAGTCCCTCGCATGAGCTTTGTCAACTACGACTTGATTGTTGTCGGCTCCGGCCCCTCCGGGCAGAGAGCCGCCGTTGCCGCCTCCAAGATGAAAAAGCGCGTCTGCGTGGTCGAGGCCCGCTCTGTTGTGGGCGGCGTCTGCGTCAACACCGGAACCATCCCCTCCAAGACCATGCGCGAAGCCGTGCTGCATCTCTCCGGCTACAACTACCGCTCCATCTACGGCGTCAACTACCGCGTGAAGGAAAAGATCACCATGGCCGATCTTGCCTTCCGCGTCCAGGCGGTGATCAAGACCGAGATCGACGTGACCGAGGCGCAACTCTCGCGCAACGGCATCGATGTGATTCACGGCGTGGCGCGCTTCGTTGATCCGCATACGCTGCATGTGGAAAGCCCGCTGACCGACACAACGCTCGAAGCTGCGCGCATCATTCTCGCGGTAGGCGCCAAGCCCGCCACCTCAGCGACGGTGCCCATCAACGGACGCACAATCGTCAACAGCGACCAAATCCTTGACCTTCCCAAGCTGCCCCGCTCGCTGATTGTCGTCGGCGGCGGCGTGGTGGGCGTGGAGTACGCCTGCATGTTCGCGGTGCTGGGCGTGCGCGTCACGCTGATTGAAAAGCGCGACCGGCTGCTGGAGTTCGCCGATCGCGAGATCATCGAGGCGCTCAGCTACCACCTGCGCGACAGCCGGGTGACGCTGCGCTTGGGCGAAGAAGTGGAGAGCGTGGAAGAGCTGCAAGGCGGCATCGTGGTGGCCAATCTGGCGAGCAATAAAAAAGTCTCCGGCGACGCGCTGCTCTACGCCGTGGGCCGCCAGGGCGCGGTGGAGGAACTCAATCTGGCCGCGGCCGGCCTGGAAGCGGACGCGCGCGGACGCATTCCCGTCGATGCGCAGTTTCAGACCAAGGTGGAACACATCTACGCGGTGGGCGATGTGGTGGGCTTTCCCTCTCTGGCCTCGGTCTCGATGGAGCAGGGGCGCATCGCCACGGCCCGCGCCTTCAACGATCGCGCCGCCACCACCAATCCCAGCTTTTATCCCTACGGCATTTACACCATTCCGGAGATCAGCTTCATCGGCAAGACCGAGGAGCAGTTGACCGCCGAGGATGTTCCCTACGAGGTTGGCATGGCCTACTATCGCGAGACGGCGCGCGGGCAGATTCGCGGCGATACGACAGGCCGCTTGAAGCTGATCTTTCATCGCGACACCCACGCCGTGCTGGGCGTGCATATCATCGGCGAGGACGCCAGTGAACTGATTCATATCGGCCAGGCAGTGATGGTGCTGGACGGCAAGGTGGATTACTTCATCGACAATGTCTTCAACTATCCCACCCTCGCCGAGTGCTACAAAGTTGCCGCCTTCAACGGACTGGGACGGCTGCATCGCTACCAGGCGGAGTAGAGCAACTGTTTCAACTATTGATCCGGCACGATTGCATTGCGAAATGTGCTGTAAAAGCAACCGCAGATCCTTCGACTCACCACCCCCAAACTGAAATACGTTTGGGGCCCCGTTCGCTCAGGATGACAATCAATAGAAATGACAATCAATAGAAATTGCAATCCTTTCGTGCCGAATCAATACTCGAAATGAGGCCTCCGCATAGCCGAGGCGTGCGGGCTGCGCTCGCGCTTCATCCGCGTTTTTCCGCCCTTCGTCCGCTTTTTCAACCTCTCGTCGGAAGACGGGCGTAAGATTGCCCTGTCCGTTGTATCTTCCAAATTGCAGCAAAGCATCTGAAAGGGACGCTCTCATGGAAGAAATCGTCAAGGTCGAAGCGGTCAGTCGAAGTTTTCCGCTGGACAATTATCCCTCCAGCCATCCGGCGCACAGCTACGTCAGCGCTCTCACGCACGCCAGCCTGCGCGTCAACGCAGGCGAGTTTCTAGCCATCTCCGGCCCCAGCGGCAGCGGCAAGACGACGCTGCTGAATCTGATCGGCTGCATCGACCAGCCCACCACCGGCCGCATTCTGGTCGATGGCGTCGATACCTCGCAACTGAAGCCGGCCGGCATGAGCAAGCTGCGCCGCGAAAAGATCGGCTTTGTTTTCCAGACCTTCAATCTGATTCCCGTCTTCACCGCCGCCGAGAATGTCGAGTATCCGCTGCTGATTCAGGGCGTCGGCAGCGGCGAGCGCAAGCAACGCGTGAGTGAAGCGCTGGAGAGCGTGGGCCTCAGCGCGCGCGCCAATCAGCGGCCTGACCTGCTCAGCGGCGGCGAACGTCAGCGCGTTGCCGTGGCGCGCGCCATCGTGCATCGTCCCTCGCTGGTGCTGGCCGACGAGCCGACCGCCAACCTGGACACGCACAACGCGACGCAGCTTATCGATCTGATGCACGGACTCAATCAGCGCATCGGCCTCACCTTCATCTTCTCCACGCACGACGCGCGCCTGCTGGAACACACCGAGCGCATCGTCCGGCTCACCGATGGCGAAGTGATCTCCGATACGACGCAAGGAGGCATCCGTGGCTAAGTTTCTTCTGCTCGCATTCCGCAACATCTTCCGCAATCGCCGCCGCACCTTCATGACGCTCTTCATGGTTGGCGGAGGCGTGGCCGGGCTGCTGCTGGCCGGCGGCTACTTTGCCTTCATGACGCACGGCCTGCGCGAAGACACCATCAACAGCGGCCTTGGCCACTTGCAGATCTTCACCGCCGATTACTTCAACCGCGATGAAGTGCGCGTTCTCGACACTGGCATCGACAACTGGCGTCAGGTGGCCGCATCCGTCAAGACCGGCAATCACGTGCGCGGCGTTGCGCCCCGCATTGATTTTTACGGCATGGTTTCCAATGGAACCAAGGCCGCGGGCTTCATGGGCAGCGCCGTCGATCCGGAAGCAGAAAAATCTCTCGGCTTCACCACGTGGGTCGAGACAGGGCGCAATCTCGACCCCAAGCCGAGCGGCGAGGTTGAAGCGCTGATCGGCAAAGGATTGGCCAAGTCCATGAACGTCGGCATTGGCGATGGCTTGACCGTGCTGGCCATGACCTCCGATGGCGCGCTCAACGGCGTCGATGTGCAAATCGTGGGCATCATCAACTCCGGTGCGCCGGAACGCGACGCGCGCTATCTGCGCATCACGCTGCCCGCCGCGCAGCGCCTGCTGCAAAGCGACCGCGTCACTAATCTCGTGGTGGGCCTTGACGCAACCGGGAATACCGATCAGGCCTACGCGGAAATGATGCCGCGCTTGAACGGAATCTCGCAGCGGCTGGTGCTGAAAAAATGGATCGAGCTGGCCACTTATTACAAGCAGGTCAACACCATGTTCAACGGCA
>CAYVGW010000289.1:0-3805 GCA_964450895.1 uncultured Occallatibacter sp.
GCGCAGAGCGGCCAGGTGCTGGGCCACAAGGCGGTCTACATCAACTTCGCCTCCGGCTCCGACCAGCCGCTGCCCGACAGCCTGCCCACGCTCGCCGAACTGAAGGATTCGCTGGCCATCAACTCGCAGCTCGCGCTGCAGATCGACGGTTACACCGACAACGCCGGCAGCGACGCGGTCAATGTGCCCTTGAGCGAAAAGCGCGCCCAGGCCGTCAAGCGCTACTTCCAGCAGGTGGCTCCGTCCAGCTTTCCGGAGTCGCGCTTCAAGTCGGTCTCCGGCCACGGCTCGCAGAACCCGCTGGCCTCCAACGCATCCGCCGGCGGCAAGGCGCTCAATCGGAGAGTCGAGATTACGCAGATCGGGCAGTAATACAGTGGTCGTGTGATTTGGCAATTGGCACTGAACAGGCGCGGGCGAGGACGCCCGCGCTACAGCCGGTCTGGAGACCGGCGCTACATGTATCCGTAGGTAAGCAATGAATCACTTTGTCGCGGTCTTCTCACCCAATGCGGTCCTGAACAAGAACGCGGTGCGCGCTCTGATCGCCTTTCAGATCGCCGTATTGGTCCTGTTATGGATCTTCAGCCCCTTCGTCCTGCTGCCCAAGCCCAGCGAGGTTCTCAACGCCTTTAGCGAGCTATGGGAGCAGGGCCTCGGCGCGGAGCTGATTACCAGCTTTTACCTCAACATTCAAGCCATCGCCGTCTCCACCGTCGTAACCCTGCTGCTGGCCTACGCCACGGTGATGCCCTTCTTCCGCCCCGTCGTCGCCCTGCTCAGCAAGCTGCGCTTTCTCTCGCTGGTGGGCCTCACCTTCTTCTTCACGCTGATGGCCCGCAGCGGCCATGAACTCAAGCTCTCCCTGCTGGTCTTTTCCGTCTCCGTCTTTTTCGTCACCGGCATGGCCGACGTCATCAACGGCATCCCCAAAGAACAGTTTGACCTGGCGCGCACGCTGCGCATGGGCGAGTGGCGCGTGGTCTGGGAGGTGATCGTCCTGGGCCAGATCGACCAGGTCTTCGATGTCCTCCGCCAGAACGCGGCGATGGGCTGGATGATGCTGACCATGGTCGAGGGCATCGTCCGCTCCGAGGGCGGCGTCGGCACCATCCTGCTCGACCAGAATCACCACTTCCGTCTGGCCGCCGTCTTCGCCATTCAGTTGACCATCCTCATGCTCGGCCTCTTCCAGGATTACGGCATCGGACTGGCCAAAAACCTGCTGTGCCCCTACGCGGCGCTGACGCTGGAGAGAAACTAATGGCGACTCCCGATTACAGCTTCGGCAATACTCTCCTCAAGATCGACAACGTCTGCCTGGAGTACGATGGCCGCCCTATCCTGAGCAACGTCACCGCCGAGGTGAAGGACATCATCGTCCCCGGCCGCGTGCAGGGGCAGGTGGTGGGCATTCTCGGCCCCTCCGGTTGCGGCAAAACCACGCTCTTCCGCATTATTGCCGGCCTGCACCCGCCCACTTCGGGTCGCGTTACGGTCAACGGCTTTGATCGCCCGGTGATGGCAGGCGAAGTCGGCGTGGTGGCGCAGAGCTACCCGCTCTTCGAGCACCGCACCGTCCTGGGAAACCTGATGCTGGGCGCCAAGCGGAAGGAAAAGAACTCCAGCGCCGCCCGCGACAAGGTGATGACCTTCCTGACCGAGTTCGGCCTGGAAGACAAGGCCCACCTCTATCCCGCGCAGCTCTCCGGCGGCCAACGGCAACGGTGCGCCATCATTCAGCAGATCCTTTGCAGCGAGCACTTTTTGCTGATGGACGAGCCTTTCTCCGGCTTGGACCTCATCATGCTGGAAAAAACCTGCGAACTGATCGAGACCGTCGCCAACATGGACGATCTGAATACCATCATCGTGGTTACGCACGACGTAACGGCGGCCTGCTCAGTGGCCGATCATCTCTGGCTCATGGGCCACGGACCCGCCGCGGACGGAAGCACCCCGCCCGGCTCGCGGATTATCAAGCAGTACAATTTGATAGAACGGGATCTGTGCTGGCAGCCTGGGATCATCACCACGGCACGCTTCACCGATTTCGTGCGCGAAGTCAAAGACGAATTCAGGAGGCTGTAAATGAGCGACAAAAAGGAAATCGAACTTCTCATCTGTAAATGCAAGGACTGCACCCACTGGGAGATCGGCCGCGACGTGCTGATCTGCAAGACCTGCGGCCTGACCCTGCCCGCCAAGATCACTGTCGATGACCACCACATGCTGCACTGGAAGAAGCACGAGCGGTAGAGATGTGAGCGGTCGAGGATTTTCTGTCGAATGAGCGAACGTGGACCGCGAGGTCCACGTTACAGCCTGCCGGGAGGCCGGCGCTACAATCCGGGTATTCCCTATTCATGCGGTTATGGCGCTACGGCTTTGCACTGGCCTTGGCGGAGCGTTTCAGCTCATTCCAGTCCTTATCGGTCTGGTCGGCGTAGGTGGCGCCGAATTTGGCCAGGGCTTCGGCGAAGCCGTCGCCGCTGCCGATGTAGCCGTTGAGGATGAGCGGGTCGCCGGAGCGGGCGTGGCCGCGGGCCAGCAGTTCGCCGCAGACTTCGGCATAGGCTTCCAGGCCGCCGCCGGCCAAGTCTTCCAACTCGATAGAACCCTTGTGGTCGTTGAGCTGGCGGACGAGATAATCGCGGCCGCCGAAGTGCGTCCAGCCGAGGAAGGGGTCGGATTGGATCTGCATCGCCTTCTGTCCCTCGGCGACGCGCTGGCCGTTGTGGTGGGGCGGGGCGGCGTCAGTGACGTAAGGGGCGTAGCCGGAGGCCGGCTCCTCCTTGATCTGCAAAAACAGCGGATCTTCCGGCCCGTTTCCTTCGAAGTAGATGCAATAGTCGCGCAGGCCCACCGAGCCGGTGCCGACGACCTTGAAGGCCACGTCCATCGGTCGATAGAGCGAGAGCAGATGCTGGCGCTGCGGCTCGAGCATTTGGCGATAGGGCCCAAGCGCGGCCAGAACCGCCGCGGCCTGCGCGCCGGTGACGCGGGTCAGGCTGGGCTTGATCTCGCGGAAGCGGCGGTCCGCTTGTTTTCCGGGGATGAGTTCCGTGAGCTGCTCCAGGGTGTGTTTGGGTGTGGCGCGCTCGGCTTTCATCAGGGCTTTTTGCACCGGCTCTGCCTGGTTGAGGCGGTGAACGGGCGTGTGGCCGATCTCCAGCAGGGGCATCTTGGCGAAGGCGCTCATCTGGGCGGCGTAGCGGGCGACGAGCTTTTCGACGGCAGCGCGGGCGGAGGCGTCCTTGTGGCCGGATTCGCGGCCGGCCAGCACGAGGGAGGCGGCCATGCGCTTCAAGTCCCACTCGAAGGGGCCGCGGATGGTCTCGTCAAAGTCATTGATGTCGAAGGTGAGGCGGCCGTCAGGAGCGGCATAGGCGCCCAGGTTGCGCACGTGGGCGTCTCCGCAAAGTTGCGCCGCCAAGCCGGTCGAGGGCAGCACAGCCAGATCGGCGGCCATCACCGGGACGGCCCCGCGGAAGTAACCAAAGGGTGAGGCGGCCATCAGCGCGTACTTGAGTTTGATGAGCGCGGGGACCCGGCCGTGCATGGAGCGGGCGAGCAAATTGAGGGCGGGCGTCTTGCGCGCCTTGGGATTGAGTTGGTTGTGTTCCTGGCGGCCGACTTGCTTGCGCCGCGCCTGGCCGAGATTGCGTCGTTCTTCCGGAGTTGCCCAGTGCATGAGAGGGACGATACAACGCTGAGTCTGCCTCTTGCAAGAGATTTGCGGTTTAAACTCAGGGCAATTGCATTTGAACTTCGCCTAACGCTTATCTTTGTCGCGATACTCATG
>CAYVGW010000290.1:0-3802 GCA_964450895.1 uncultured Occallatibacter sp.
CTACTTGACCGCGCACACCGGGAGTTTTCGGCGTAAATCTCTCGGTAGAGAATTTTCCAATTTGCGCAGCCTACGGCGTGGACCGGGAGGTCCACGCAACAGCCGGCCGGGAGGCCGGCGCTACCTGACAATCTGCTCTTCCTGCTTGCGCAGTGCGTCAAGCGCGGTCTGGTCGAGCAGCGTGAAGCGCAGCGGGAAGACGCCTTTGGGCAGCTCCAGCGCGGTTACGGCGTCGCAGACCACGCCAGAGGCCGCCTCCAGCCCGCGCTTCCAGCCGGCTTGGGAGGCGTCGCGCACCAGCAAGCTCTCCTGCGGAAGCCCAGCGGCTACCAGCATCGTCTGCGCGATCTGCAGAAACTTCTTCCAGGGCGAGGCGATGCCGATCAGCATTCCGGCCTGCACCGGCTTGTAACGCTGAAAATGCTCCAACAGCTCGGCCGAGACCGGATGGATGTGCAGGATGGTCAACGCGGTCCCCACAGGCAGCAGCCGGCGCACCTGTTCGGCCCTGCTGGGCACGGTCACCAGCAGGGAGCCTTCCACCCGCCCTGGCTGCGTACACTCTTCCGGCGCGCATCCGTCGATGGGCAGCATCAATACTTGGCGCATCTCGTGGATCAGAATGCCGCGCAGCTCCGGCTCCGGCGCAATGACCAGCCAGCGCGCCGGCGGCGTCAGCGTGAGCCAGCGGCGCAGGCGCTCGCGGACCAGCAGCTCCGGCGCGCCCAGCTTGCGCGCCTTGGCGATCAGTTCGCCGATCAGCCCATCGAGGGCAAACTCCGCCGCCAGCTCCGGCAAGCGCGGGGCGGGCCGCTGGGCGCGCACGTAGACGCCGCTGCCTTGGCGGAACTCCAGCCAGCCCTCCTGCTCCAATTGTTTGTAGGCCGCGCTGGCGGTGTTGGCGTGAATCTGGAAGCGGCGGGCCAGCTCGCGCGTGCTGGGCAGCCGCTCTCCCGGCGCAAGCTCCTGGCAGAGAATGCCCAGCGTCACCTGCGTCACCAACTGCTCGCGCAGGGAGACTTCGCCGGATCGGTTGAGCCACAGTCGCATAAGCTTACCCGATTGCCCGTTCCGGGGCGGCCGCTCCGGGCTTCTGGCGGCCATGAATCAGCAGCAGCGCAGCCAGCAGCAGCAGGATGACGCCCAGAACCAGCAAGCTGCCCTCGGGACCGTCCGCTCCACCGCTCCAGAACGGGTTGCCCAGGGGTGTGGCGGAAAGGTAATGGCCGGGAGCGACCATACCGCTGTCCGCCGTTCCATAGAAGAAGGTCTCCGCCCAGTCCCAGGCCGCGTGGCAGCCAACCGCCCACCACGCCGAGCCGGTCACGTACACGCTGACGCAGAAGACAAAGCCGATCAGCGCGGCGGCAAAGATGCCGATCCAGTTTTCGCCGCCGTTGCCGGTGTGCCAGTAGCCGAAGAGCGTGGAAGTGACCCAGGCCGCACACCAGAAGCCACTTCGCGGCGTGTTCTTGACCTGCAAGATCAAGCATGGGAAAAGCCCCAGCAACGCCGCGGCATAAACACCCCACAGGCCGTTGCCCTTGGAGTGCAGCGCCAGACGCACGCAGAGCGGGACAAGGATGCCCAGCGCCCACCAGAAGTTGATGCCGCGGGCGAGAGTGAACTGCAGGTAGCAGCGGAAGGCGCCCTCCTCGAAGCAGCCAACCAGCAGAAAGACCACCGCCCATAGCCCAGCGTATTTGAAGATCTCCGCTTCAGAGAGCGAAACAGGACCGAAGCGCAGCCAGCCGCCCCACGCCAGCCAGCCCACCAGCGCCGTGAGCGCCAGAAAACCCGCGGCGAAGCCGGAGACGAAGTTCCACGCGCGGCGCGGACCGGCCAGGTTGTAGCTCAGCAGCTTGCGCTGTTCAATGTACGCCACAAATGCCGCCGCTCCCACCAGTGCGAGCAAGGAAACCAACTCTTCCAGGCTTAGAAGAATAGGCGAGAGATCAGCAGTTGCAAGCCCGGGACACAGCATAACAGCCACGTTCCTGAGAAGCGTGGAAAACAACCAGTAGAGCATCCCAATCAACAGCAGGGACCATCCAGCGCGCAAGCCCTGGCCTCCCACAAAAACCCAGAACAGATCACGAGGTTCAGGGGATGTTGCGTTGAGCCCCTGAGAATCTCCCCGGCGGTACGCGCCACCCTCCACTTCCGCCAGTGGCGCATCCGATTGTGGCGGCTGAATCTCGGAGCTGGCGGAATCTTCAGACGAAAGCATGGAGCCTCTTTCAAAATAAAACAGGGACGAGCGCGGAAGTGTCCTTTTGGAAAGATACTCTACGCGGCGATGGGCTGGGAAGTTTCTCGGACTAAAAGGATTCCGGCCCCTGGCGAGCGCCGCGCCAGATGCCAAGAATCTCTACGTTCTGCATAGAGACTTGATAAACCACTAGGTATGGCGAGCGTTGAACCACTGCCTCACGGGTTCCGTCCACGCGGCCGGTTTCCCAGAATAGGGCATCCGCTCCAAGCAACGCACCGTCGCCAGAATTCTCCAGCGAATCGTGACGGCTCCGGCTGAGCTTTCGCCTTGAAGATAGTCGATAGCCTTTTGCAGGTGTCGAACAGCAGCGGCGGACCAGATCGCTTTCATTGGCCCACGCATTGTTGCTCGCACTCGCACTCACCTGCCATGCGCTCGACTTCCTCGTGGCTGTAAAAACGCCCCTTGCGGAAATCCTCGCGCCCTTCCTCCACCATGGCGGCAAAGCGCCGCTGTTCGCTGAGGTAATTCTCAACCGCTTCATTCAGCAAGTAGCTGCGGTCACGGTCCATGGCCTTGGCGATCCGGTCCAGTTCAGCGACCTTCTCCGAGTCAATGCGAAAACTGATGGTGCGCGGGGTAGGCATAATACGCAATAATACGCCGTATTATTTTAGCCCGCAAGAGAAGGAAAAGCCTCATTTTATATTGATTTTTAATCGATTTTGAATCAAATCTCGCGCCCCTGCCGCGCAAGCGGCGACTGGCCGCACCGCAGGCGCCTTGACACAATCGCCCGCTGCCTTGATGCTAAACAGTTCTACTCATTCTCTTTTTTCACGCTCAAAGGAGTACTCACCTTGCAGGTTCGCGTCTTCTACCACGACAAATGCTTCGACGGAGCTTGCTCAGCCTCGCTCTTTACGCGCTTTCACCGCGAGTGCGCTTCCACCGGCGCCAGCTATGAGTACCACGGCTTGGTTCACCGTGCCGGGGCGCTCTTTGACGAGAGCGATTTCATCGGCGATGAGAACGCCATCGTCGATTTCAAGTACTGTGCCTCGCCGCGCATCACCTGGTGGTTCGATCACCACATCTCCGCCTTCCTCACCCCGGCCGATCAGCAGCATTTCCGCGACTACCAGAAGAGCGCGACGCCGCCGGGGCGCAAGTTCTTTGATCCCGACTACACCTCCTGCACCAAGTTTCTGGCGCATATCGGCGAGACGCTCTTTGGCTTCAACACCAAGCCGGTGGCCGAGCTGATTCACTGGGCCAACATCGTGGACGGCGCCAAGTACGAAAGCCCGGAGGCCGCCGTCGAAATGGCTGCCCCGGCGATGAAGCTGACGCTGATCATCGAGTCGGCGCAGGACAACGTCTTTGTGCCCCGCCTGATCCCGCTGCTGACGGAGATGCCGCTGGCCGAGGTGCTCAGCCAGCCCTTTGTCGCCGAACGGCTGCCCGCGCTGCTGGAGCGCCATCAGCAGGCCATCGCGCTGATCCGCACGCGTGCCGAGGAGCGCGACGGAACCATCTTCTTCGACATCACCGACCAGCCGCAGGAGGGCTATAACAAGTTCATCC
>CAYVGW010000291.1:0-3778 GCA_964450895.1 uncultured Occallatibacter sp.
GGCCTGGGCCGAGGCGTAGTCGGTCGCGTCATAGGGCGTGAAGGTGACAGAAAGATTTTGTGGCCCCGGCGCATTGAAGACGGTTCCAGCCGGCGGCGTGTAAACGAACGTTCCGCCCAGCGGCGTCGTGCCGCCTTGCACGGTGACGGTTGCATTCAACTGGCCAGAGCCCAAGGGCGATCCCACGGCGAGCAGCGCGGTGGGATTCCATACAACCCTTGTTTTTACCTGACTGACAATCAGGGTCACATTTGCGGTGGACGTGGTGTAATCTGTCGAGTCGGTTGGGCTGAAGGTGACGGAAAGAGTCTGTGTGCCCGCGGTCAGAACCGCGCCTGACGCGGGCGAATAGGCGAAAGTTCCGGGGAGCGGCGAACGGGCATTGAGTTGCGTACCGCTCAGCGCTGTTCCGTAGGTGATGGCGGCCGGTGTGGTCCAGGTAACGGAGGGCGTGGCCTGGTTTACGGTCAACTGCACTGTCGCTTTGGCGGTTGTGTAATCGGTCGAGTCAGCCGGAGTGAAGGTGACGGAAAGTGTCTGCGTTCCCGCAGCCAGCACCTTGCCAGAAGCGGGCGAATAGGTGAAAGTTCCGGGGAGCGAGGAAGTGGCGTTGAGTTGCGTACTACTCAATGCGGTTCCGTAGGTAATGGCGGCGGGCGCAGTCCAGGTAATGGCGGGAGTCGCTTGATTGACGGTCAGCTGCACTGTCGCTTTGGCGGTTGTGTAATCGGTCGAGTCAGCCGGAGTGAAGGTGACGGAAAGCGTCTGCGTTCCCGCAGTTGGAACGGTCCCTAAAGCGGGCGAGTAGGTGAGGGTTCCAGAGACGGGCGAAGTCGCGTCGAGTTGCGTTCCGCTCAGCGCTGTTCCGTAGGTAATGGCGGCTGGCGCGGTCCACGAGATCGCGGGAGTGGCCGGGTTCACGGTGAGTTGCACGGAGGCTTGCGCGGTTGTGTAATCCGTTGTATCGGCAGGAGTAAAGGTCACAGAAAGGGCATGGGAGCCGGCGGTGAAGACCGTTCCCGCAGACTGGTTGTAGGCAAAGGTTCCCGGTACATTCGCGGTAGCATTCAGTTGAGTGGCGCTCAGTGCGGCGCCATAGGTGATCGGCGCGGGCGCGGGCCAGGTAATCTGCGGAGTCGCTTGCGTGACGGTGATGGTCGTCGTAGCGGCTGCGGTCGTGTAATCCTTGGAATCAGACGGAGTGAAGGTGACCGAAAGCTGGTGCGAGCCGAGCGAAAGTTGCGTGCCGGAAGATGGAGAGTAAGCAAATATGCCGGAGACGCTTGCGGTTGCATTCAATTGCGCCGCGCCGAGGGCCGTGCCGTAGGGAATCGCGGCCGGGGCGGTCCAACTCAGCGCCGGAGTTGCTTGATTGACGGTGATTGTCACGCTGGCGGTGACGACCGAGTAATTCGTATCGGTCGGAGTAAATGTGACGGAGAGGGTTTGTGTGCCAGCCGGAATAATTGCGCCCGAAGCAGGGCTGTAAGCGAAGGCGCCGGGAATGCTCTCGGAGGCGTTCAATTGCGTGGCGCTCAGCGGCGTGCCGTAGGTGATGGCGGCTGGAGCGCTCCAGGTGATGGCGGGCGAGGCAAGAGGCTCTACGGTTAGCGTTACGCTAGTGGTGACGGTGGCGTAGGTCGCTGTGTCGGTCGGGGTAAAAGTGGCGGAAAGCGTTTGGGCGCCGGCTCCAAGCACGGCGCCAAGAGACGGAGAGTAGGCAAAGCTGCCGGGAACGCTAGTGGTTGCGTCCAGTTGCGTGGCGCTCAGGGCCGTACCATAAAGTATGGGCGAGGGAGTTGCCCAACTTACCAGCGGAATCGTCTTGCTGCTTCCTCCACAACCGGCAAGAACCAAGGGGATGCCAAGGAAACAAAAGAACGCAACCCAATGCGTGGAACGGGGAAGGGCATATGGTTTTGCGAGCAAAGTGCAATCTCCGAGATGAAGACTAGATATTTTTGATTATATCGTCGTTCAATTGAGGCCGCAAAAATGACTCAAATATATTTTTTCTGTGGGAACAGAGGTCAAGTTACTTGCATTTCAGCATGCCATTGGCATTTTCTATTCAGTTCTTTAACAGCAGAGACGCCACGGCCCTCCGAGGCAAACCGGAGGGCCGTGGTCTTTCAGGAAATGCGTTGCGACTATGCAGCCGCCCGCGTGGGCTTGTAGCCCGACAGGCCGTAGTAGGTGATGAAAATGTAGCAGATGACGAAGAGCACCATGGCGCTGCGCAGGTTGGTGATGTCTGTGAGCAGACCGAGGAGCGGCGGAATGGCGGCGCCACCGACGTTGCCGATGGTGATGACGCCGGATCCCTTGGAGGTGAGCGGGCCAAGTTCGGCAATACCCAGGGCGAATATTGTGGGGTACATGATGGCGTTGGCCAGGCCGAGGAGTACCAGGCTGCTGATGGCCACGACGCCCGAGGTCAGCATTCCGAGCAGTACCAGCACGACACCGGCGATGCCCATGGCAGCCAGCAGTTTCTGTGGCTTGATCTTGGTCATGACGGCGCTGCCTATGAAGCGGCCAATCATGGCCAGTAGCCAGAAGGTGGTAATCAGATAGCCGGCTGTTTGAGCATTGCTAAGCCCCTGAGAGCGGAAGAAGTCGCGGCCAATGGCGGCGGTTGCCTGCTCGACGCCGACGTAGAAGAAGATTCCGATCATGCCTAGAACGACATGGCGGTAGCTCCAGATGGAGCGCTGGCTGGGCGCGCTGGTGCCCGAGGCGGGTGCCGCGATGGCGGGCAAGTGGAGGCCCATGACGATAAAGCCAAGCACGAGCAGAGCAACACCGATGACGATGTACGGCGTGATGAGCATGTGCGCCTGTTCGGCCTGCGTGCCGCTGTTGGAGGCGCCAGTGAGGATGAATGTGGTGGCGACGATAGGAGCAATGGCCGAGGCCGCCGAATTGAAGGCCTGCGCCAGATTCACGCGCAGCGCGGCGCTCTCCTCAGGGCCAAGAATGGCGGCATAGGGATTGGCAGAGGTCTGCAAGGCGCAGACGCCGGTGGCCAGGAGGAAGATGGCACACAGCGTCAGAGGAAAACTGGGAACGCTGGCCGCCGGAATAAACGCCAAAGCGCCCAGCACCATGATGAAGAGCGAGATGACCATGGTCTTTTTGTAGCCAACCCACTCGATGAGCTTGGAACTGGGAACCGAAAAGATCAGATATGCCAGAAACCAGGCTGAGGTGGCCAGCATGGCCTGTCCGTAGCTCAGTTGAAAGGTCGCCTTCAGCTTGTCTACCAACTGATTATTCAGGCTGGTCAGAAACCCGAAGATGCCGAATAGCGCGGCAACGATAGTGAACGGAATTAGGTAATTGGGCGTGCTGGAAGCCGCCGGTTGAGTGGATTGCTGCGCCATCGGAAATTCTCCTCTTTTCATGGTAAAAAGTGCCGGTTTAGGCTGATTCTCCCTGATCTGGACGCTGATCCAGAGTTTCCGAGGCGCACAATCGCTCGCCACGCGAATCGCAAATCGGGAAAATCGCTGCAAAACGTTCCCCAACCACTCTACGCATCGGGACCAAGGCTAGTCCAGCGAAAATTGGAAATGCTGAATGTGCGCGGCTTTTTCTATTCCTCGTGCGGCTTGATCGTAACGTCTGAACAGGTGCGGGCGAGGACGCCCGCACAACAGCCGGTCTGGAGACCGGCGCTACGATGTGCCTCAGCGTTTACACTGGATGAGCATGATTCCCACACTTGCCTGGACCCCGGAAGGCGTCCGCTTCATCGATCAGACCCGGCTCCCTC
>CAYVGW010000292.1:0-3771 GCA_964450895.1 uncultured Occallatibacter sp.
TGCTTACCCTTCCCGGCGACGCGGTTCGCCAGATTCAATGGCGCTTTGCCGACCGTTTTGACCTGCAAATGCTGGTCCAATCAGCGCGCGGCGTGGCGCGGGGAACCGTCGCCCAGCTCGTGGCCGCCGGCGAGCGCAACACCCACGAGTGGACTCCGGGCAAGGCCAGCATGATGGAAGCCTTTGACCGGGCCGGCATCACCGCGGCCTTCATGGAGCCGGAAGAGGGCGGCTATATCGCCGGCCCCAAGAACATGGCGCTCTCGCTGGCGGCCTTCGAGCTGGCTTGGGTGGACGGCGGCGCGGCCACGGCCAGTTTGGCCGGCTCGCTGGCGCTGTCTCCCATCCACGAACGCGGCACAGCGGAGCAGATCAAGCGCTACAAGACCCTATCCGCTCCTGCGCAACCCGGCGAGGAGCGCAAGACCTGGCGCGGCGCCTTTGTTCTCACCGAGCCTATTCCCTACGTGGGCGTGGATACCGGAATGCTGAGCGGCAAAATGCGCGTGGCCGAGTGGAAGGACGGCGAGGAGCCGATGCTCCAGGTGGACAAGCGCGGCCGTTTCATCACCAACATCGCCTTCGCCAACTTTGTCACCGCCGCCGTCGGCTCGGATGACGCGCGTATCAAGGGAAGCTGCTTCATCATTCTGGAAGATACCGACGAGGGCACCTTCGACCACGGCACGCCCACCAAAAAGCTGGTCCATCAGCTCTCCTCGACCGGCGACCCCATCTTCAACCTCAAGGTTCCCGCCAGCCGCATCGTCGGCGGATACACCATCAAGGACGGCGTCATTGTTCCCAACTTCAGCCACGCCGAAGTGCTCGACGCGGTCTTCAAGCGCACCCGCGTGGGCGTGGGTCTGATGTCTGCGGCCAAACTGCTCTCCGCCGTCGAGCCGGTCATCCGTTACCAGCGCCAGCGCTTCCGCGGAGCGGAGGGCGCCAAGCCCGGCTCGGTCCGCTACGAACAGGGCATTCAGCAGCGCGAGGATGCGCTGCATCGCCTGGTGGACGTTTGGGCTACCGGCGAAGCGGCCGCCTCGCTCGGCTACGCTACCGCCCGCCTCTTCGACGAGTTTGAACCCATCGAAAAGCTGAAGTCTTCGATCCTTGCCGAGCGCGGCGTCATGGGCGGCCGCGCGGAGATGAAGGCCCTCAAGGAAAGCACTGACCGCGCCATCGAATTGCTCTCGCTGAAGGAGAACGATCCCCGCCGCGCCGGGTTGGAGGCTGATCCGCTCGTCCAATATGTGCTGATGGACGCAGAAACCAGCGTCATCTGCCCCGCCACCAAGCTCTGGAATACCGGCCACGGCGCGAATATGCTGCGCGAGGCGGTCAGCCTGATGGGCGGCTACGGCATCACCGAGGATTGCCCCGGCTTCCTCGGCGCAAAGTGGATGGACGCCCAGCTCGAAGCCACCTACGAAGGCCCGGAGGCCGTGCAGCGGCGTCAGTTGACGGTGACCATGACCAGCGAGGTCTTCCTGGCGCAGTTCCGCACCTGGGTCGCCGAGATGCGCCGCATCGCCAGCGAACGGCCTGGCACTGGCGCATGCACCTTGGCTTCGGCGATGAAGATGTGGCTCTGGACGCTGGAGCACTTGCAGATTACCAAAGACCCCAGCGGCGGCAAGCTCTACCACGGCCAGCGCCAGGGTGTGACCTTCTCCTTGGCCGACGCGCTCTGCTGGCTGCTGGCCTCGCGCTATCAGATTCTCGACGTGCTGGAGCTGGAAAAGAACGGCCCTGCTGATCCGGTCGCCGCCGAGGGCCTGGACGGCACGCTGCAATTCTTCAGCGACCTCTGCCACGTGCAGGCCGCCGCAGCAGCCGGCGAAGTCAGCCGCATCTGCGCCGAGCTGGTCTTCGGCTACAACCGCCACCCCAACTGGAACGACGAGGGCCACACCAACTGCTTCCTGACCAGCGAGTTAGAAGAGCTGGAAGAGATCATCCCCGGCATCAGCGCCATGGCGCTCGATGTGCTGGCCGAAGACGGCAGTCATCCGCGCAAGGCCGGACCCTGCGCCGCGTGTCCGGGCAACAACGACTTCCTCCGCCTGCAAGCGAAGCTGGTTCACTGCCTCAGCGGCTCGCGCCTCGCCAAGGACCGCGCCGCCGAGACAGTCAGCAAGGTGATGATCCCGGAGGCGCTGGATTATCCGGCGTAGAGGCAGCTATCAGCTCTCAGCTATCAGTATCAGCTTTTAGCTTTTAGCTTTTAGCTTTTAGCTTGACCTTTGTACAAACTGGGTGCCCCAGGTCCGGATTTTCGGACCTGGGAGTCTACTAACTAATCAATGTTTTGAAAGGGCACGACTTTATAGGCTGCGGAAAACTCAATTTTGCTGGCTTTGTAACAAGGGCACGGCTTCAGCCGGGCCGGAAATGGCTGATAATATACGTCGGGCTTTAGCCCCTGAGGGAGGGTTTCTGGCATTTTCAACTTTCACCAGAAGCTACTAAGACGATTGTTCATCACTCCCGGAGGGAGTACACGAAAATAGCCCAGGGTGAAACCCTGGGAAAGCTAGCCAAATGAACATCGCGCCCCGTAGGGGCGCATCGAATAACCCATCCAATCCGCCGGAGGCCTCCGCATGAGCGCGGTAGAACAAATAGAAGAAATCATCGACCGCGCATCCATGGAAGTGGACATCGCCTGCGCGGGTTTTGGCCCCGCTACGGGCGGCTTTCTCTCCACGCTCGTCAAAGCCTGGACGGAAAACCCCGCCGACCCCGCCTTCGAGAGCAAGGTCGCGCCGGGTATGCCTTTGCAAGTCCTCTGCTACGAGCGGGCTGATGATATTAGTTCCGGCGTCAGCGGCGTGGTCAGCCGCGCCCAGGCTATCCGCGCGAGCTTCCCGGAGTTGAACCCAGCCGAGATCCCCATGGCCGTGCCGGTCAAGAGCGAGCGGGTGATGTATCTGCTCGACCCCATCGGCGCCAGCCGGCGTTCCACGCTTTTGCGCCTTGCGGATAAGTTGCTGCGACTGGCAGGCCCATTCGTCGGCCTCAAGGATCACGCCTTCACGCTGCCCTGGACGCCAGCATTCCTTAACAAGCACGGCGGGCTCGTAATGTCCATCGGCCAATTCAACCAGTGGGTCGGCTCGCAGTTGATGGCTACGGGCCTGGTGCAAATCTGGCCGGGAACGCCGGTCAGCGCGCCGCTCCTCAACGGCAACAAAGTCGAAGGTCTGCGGCTGGCCGATCAGGGCGTGGACAAATCCGGCGCGCCGACCGACGGCTTCATGGCTGGAATGGACGTGAAGGCGCTGCTGACCGTTGTTGGCGACGGCCCGGTCGGTGCGGTTGGCCAGGCGCTGGACGAAAAATTCGGCCTGCCCGCAGGCCACCACAAGCGCGAATGGGCGCTGGGCATGAAGTTCGTGATCGAGCTGCCGGAAGGCTCGACGCTAGAGCCAGGAACCGTCTGGCACAGCTTTGGCTACCCGGAGCCGGAGATCTTCGGCTTCCTCTACGTCCATCCAGAGCGGCTGGTCTCGGTGGGCATCTTTGTGCCGTCGTGGATGAGCGATCCATCGCGCACCGCCTACCGCTATTTGCAGCACTACATTCAGCACCCGGCGATCTGGCCGGCCCTCAAGGACGGAACGCTGCGCTCCTGGGGCGCAAAGTCGCTGGAAGAGTCGGGCCGCCACGGCGAGCCGTACCTCTGTAGCGACGGCTTTGCGCGCATCGGTGAAGGCTCCGGCTCGACCAATATGCTGACCGGCTCCGGCGTGGACGAGGCCTGGG
>CAYVGW010000293.1:0-3763 GCA_964450895.1 uncultured Occallatibacter sp.
TTCATCGTTGTTTGTCTCCTGCTTTTCTTTTTATTTTCCCAGCATAGCCAGCAACATCAAGTCATATCTGATGATGCAGCAATTCAATCCACGGCACTATATCAGAAAATTAACTGGATACTTAGTAATTTTTTGCCCTTTATTATAATTATAGGAATCTTTGCATATGGGATATTCAGGTCGGTGCCGATGCAATTACGCCGCTTATACAGAAAAGATCCTTTGATGCAGGGACAATTCACGGTCAACCTTTCTCAAGAGTCGATTTCAATCCAGAATACGGCTGGATCATTCTCCAAAACAGGTTGGAATCTCTATGATTACTGGCGCGAAGGCAAGAACTTGATCATGCTGGTGTTTCATACGGGTGCATTTTTCTTGATAAGCACGGCGGACCTCTCCGATGCCCAGCGTGACGAGCTGCGCAGCATTCTGACTGTAGGGTTTCAAAAGAAGTGATTTTCCTGTCACGCCTGCACAATTCCTTGCTTGGAAATTGGTTCATACAGCGCGCCATGCCCTTGACGATATATGTAAATAGTGACATAGTGAAAGCATGGCGTGGGAGATCGAATTCACGGATGAGTTTGGCGGGTGGTGGGACGGGCTGACAACGGACGCGCAGAAGAGCGTTGCCCGCTATGTTGGACTGCTCGAAGAAGCGGGTCCTGACCTTTGCCGCCCCTATGCAGACACCATTCGCAGTTCGCGGGTGTCGAATCTGCGTGAATTGCGAGTGCAGCATGAAGGCCGGCCCTATCGCGTGCTGTACGCATTTAATCCGCGACGCACGGGTATTTTACTCCTCGGCGGCGATAAAACCGGCAATTCACGATGGTATGAGGAGTACGTTCCCAAGGCTGAATCTCTCTATGAGCAACATCTCAGAGAGATCAAAAAGCCGTAAACGTGAGGTGAAGCGATGGCACGGAATTTCAGAGAGCTTAAAGCGAAGATGGCCCCAGAAGCACAAGCGGAAGTGGATGCTTGGGTCCAGCAAGAGATGAAGCAGATGCCGCTGAATCAACTGCGCAATGCCCGCGAGATGACGCAGACGCGTCTGGCGGAGCTGCTGGAGATGGATCAGGGGAATATCTCGCGGCTGGAGCAGCGCACGGATATGTATATCAGCACGCTGCGCAGCTACATCGAGGCGATGGGCGGAGTGCTGGAGATTCGCGCGCTCTTTCCGGAGGGGGATGTGCGGATCGACCTGATGAACAAGCTGTCGGCGTGAGGCAGTTCAACCAGCACGAAACTTGCGTGGACCGGGAGGTCCGCGCCACAGCCGGCCAGGAGGCCGGCGCTACAGGTTCATGCGCTACAGGTTCCGGCGGCTAACGGATTGATTCCATGCGGCAAGATTGGCCCATCCTGCGTTTTTATGCCGGGGATGATAGATTTGTCTTTCATGCACTGATGGGACTACTGATTTGATGAACACATTGATCGCCGAGGGGATCGGCAAGAGCTACAAGGGTCGGCAAGTGGTCCGCGGGGTGGATTTGAAGATCTCGCGCGGCGAGGTGGTGGGCCTTTTGGGGCCAAACGGCGCCGGCAAGACGACCAGCTTTTACATGATCGTGGGTCTGGTGCAGCCGGAGAGCGGGCGTGTGCTGGTGGACGAGGCCGACATCACCCAGACACCGATGTACTTGAGGGCGCGTAACTTTGGCATCAGCTACCTGCCTCAGGAACCTTCCGTCTTCCGCAAGCTGACGGTGGAGGAGAACATTCTTGCGGTGCTGGAGGCGCAGCCTCTGGGCAGCCGGGAGCGGCGGGTGCGGACCGAGAAGCTGATTCACCAGTTGAGCCTGGGGCACATCCGGACGACGCGGGGCTATGCGCTCAGCGGCGGGGAGCGGCGGCGAGTGGAGATTGCGCGCTCGCTGTGCATACAGCCCAACTTCATACTGCTGGATGAGCCGTTCAGCGGCATCGACCCCATCGCCGTGCTGGAGCTGCAAAAGATCATCTTTGATCTGAAGGCCAGCGGGATCGGGGTGCTGATCACCGATCACAATGTGCGCGAGACCTTGAGCGTGACGGACCGGGCTTATATCATCGCCGAAGGGAGGATCTTCCGCACCGGCACGCCGCACGAGCTAGGCAACGATGTGGAGGTGCGCAGGGTCTACTTGGGCGAAGGATTTACGATGGGATGAAGCGTGCAGGCCGAAAGCGGAGAGGCGGATTGGAGGTTTTCGTCAATCCCCTGACGCGGAAAGGTGTGCAAAAGAAACCAGAGAGAGATTTCCGGAGGAAGCGCCGCCCATTCCGGAACCAACCAGGCGGCGCAGGTCAGAATTTCCTTACGCAATTGTCTCGCCAAAGTACACTAACGGTGAGTCGAATCGGGAACAGGTACATCGCATGGCACTGTTGCAACCCAAATTGAGCCTGAAGGTCGCACAGCGCCAGATCCTGACCCCGGGTCTGATGCAGATGGTGAGCGTTTTGGCGCTCAACAAGCTCGAGCTGAAGGAGATGATCGATGCCGAAATGGTGGAGAATCCCGTCCTGGAAGAGATTGACGAGACGGTTCCGATGCTGGATGAGGTGGCCGGCCGGCAGGAACGGCTGGAGCGCGGGCTGGATGAAATCCGGATTGATGAGCGCGTCCCGGAGGAGCCTGCCACCGCGCCCAAAGACCCCTTCAATGAGATCGACTTCGGCTCCTACTTCCAGGAGTACCTGGACCCCGGCTATCGCACACAGCCGGAGTATGAAGAGAGTGAAAAGCCCTCGTTTGAAAACTTTCTCTCCCAGCCTACAACTCTGGCCGATCACCTGGCGTGGCAGTTGGGAGCTCTGAGCCTGGAGAGCAGCCTGCACCAGGCAGTCGAGTTCATCATTGGCAATCTGGACGAGGACGGCTATCTGTCGGGCAGTGAAGAGGAGCTGGCGGAGGCCTTCACCCAAACCCAGGATGAGGTGAAAAACGGGGCGGCCATCGAGCTGCTGCGGCGGGCCATCGAGATGGTGCAGCAGCTTGATCCGGCCGGCGTGGGAGCGCGCGACCTGCGGGAGTGCCTGCTGCTTCAGATCGCCGCCCAGCAGTTGGAGTTTTCCCAGCTATTTTCCAAACAGGCGGCGGATGCGGAGGAGGATATTCATCGCAGCTTCCGCGCCGAGGCGGAGGCGCAGCTCGAGGAGCGCCGGCGCAGCATGGATGTGGCGGCGCTGATTGTGGCGCAGCATCTGCATCAGTTGCAAAAGCGGGATGTGAAGGATCTGGCGCGGGCGGCGCAGATTACCGCCGCCGAGGCGCACGCCGGGGTGGCTTTCATCCGCACCCTGGACCCGCGGCCGGGCCGCCAGTACAACCGCGAGCAGTCGCGGCTGATCGAGCCGGATGTGGTTTTCATCAAGCGGGGCGGCGAGTGGGTGGTCTCGATGAACGAGGAGGATCTGCCCAGCCTGCGTCTCAGCCGCCGCTACCGGCAGATGCTCACCGCCGAGGGGACGGAAAAAGAGGTCAAGGATTACGTAAAGGAGCGCTTCCGCTCGGCGCTGCAACTGATGCGCAACATCGCGCAGAGGAAGAGCACGATCCTGCGGACCTGTGAGGTGATCGTGCGCCGCCAGCAGGATTTTCTCGAATTGGGCATCGAGGCTCTGCGGCCCATGATGATCAAGGAAGTGGCCGAGGAGATCGGCGTGCATCCTTCGACGGTGAGCCGCGCGGTGGCCAATAAATACGCGCACACGCCGCAGGGAGTGATCGAGCTGCGCTTCTTCTTCTCCGAAGGCTCGAATGGGC
>CAYVGW010000294.1:0-3730 GCA_964450895.1 uncultured Occallatibacter sp.
CTTTGCGGGCAACTCCAAGGCCACCATCCTGGGCAACCACGACGGCTTTGTGAAGGTTGTCGCCGAGGCCAAGTACGGCGAGATTCTTGGCGTCCACATCCTCGGTCCGCAGGCCACGGAACTGATCGCCGAGGCGGTTGCCGTGCTGGAGCTGGAAGGGACGGTCGAGGAGCTGATGTTCACCATCCACGCGCATCCCACGCTGGCCGAGTCGCTGCTGGACGCCTATGGCGCGGTCGAGGGCATGGCCATCAACGCGTGAGGCGTTGAAATTCCTCCCCGCAACGGAACTTTTTTCCGGCAGCCGGGTTTGCACCGGTGACGGCTTCTGCCGTTCTCCGTCTAACCAAGCTGAATGAGGTAAGCCGGAAACAAGAGTTCTAGCGCAGGAGAAATGCCATGAAGAATCGGTCCTTGCTCAAGAGAGTACTTCCCCAGGCCCTGGCGTGGACGGCGTTGGCCGTTCTGTGCGGCGTTGGGGCGCTGGCCCAGGATGCCTCGCCAACCACAGCTGCCGCACCCGCCGCGTCGCAGCCCCAGGCAACCACGCCCCGCACCGACGGCCAGATTGAGACCGATGTGGTTCACGCGCTGGACGCCTCCAAGGCGCTGAAGAGCGATCTGATCACCGCGGCGACCATTCAGGGCGAGGTCACGCTCTCCGGAACCGTTTCCAGCGAGGCCTCCAGCGAGTTGGCCGAGGCGATTGTGAACCACGTGCAAGGCGTGACCAAAGTGAATAACAACCTGACAGTCGGCGACCCCAAAGCTCCGCCCAAGCCCGACCCGCAGGCCACGAACGGCAACCAGCCCGACTACGCTGATCTTCCCGCGCCTCCCGCCGATCCTAATGCGCCGGCCATGAACGACGGCCCCATGCCGGTTCCTGATGAAACGCCGGCCCAGGCGCAGATGCACGCCCAAATCCGCGCCGAGGTCCAGGCGCAGATTCAGGCCCAGCGGCAAGCGCGGCAGGCAGCCCACGGCCCAGTGACGCTGCCCGAAGGCACGCTCTTGCAGTTACGCACCAGCGAGCCGGTCAGCAGCAAGCGAGCCAAAAACGGCACCCCAGTAGATTTCCTCGTGATTCAAGACGTAACCTATAGCGGCGCACTGGCCATTCCACGTGGCGCGACGCTGCATGGCGTGGTGACCGAGGTCAAGCAAGCCGGCAATCTGAAGGGCGCGCCGGAGCTGGCGCTCACCCTCACTTCCCTCGATCTGGGCGGCCAGAATTATCCCGTTGAGTCCGATCAGTTCATGGTGAAGGGGCCAGGCAAGGGCGGTCAGACGGCTGGCAATGTGGTCGGCGGATCTCTGATCGGCACCATGATCGGCTGCGCGGTCAGCCGCTGGGGCTGCCTCATCGGCGCTGGAGCCGGCGCGGCGGCAGGTACGGCGGCCTCCGCGGCCACGCCCGGACCCGGCGTCTGGATTCCCTCCGAGGCCCGTGTGGACTTTCGCCTGAACAAGCCGCTGACAGTCACCCCGGTCAGTCCGCAAGAGGCGGCGCGGCTTGCGCAGGGACTCTACCCCGGTGGTCCCACGCTCTATCGCCGCGCCAACTATGACCCCTACAACCCGCCTTATGATGATCCACCTGTCTTTTTCCACCCCTACTACTTGGTGGGCGGCTACTACTACTGGCGGTAATCGCCGGAAAATCACTTGAAAACGAGCGGGCACTCCAGTCGTCAGAGTGCCCGCTCTTTTTTGAGAGACTGCCAGCTTGAAAAATGCTTCCACCCTTCGCGCTACACTGAATCTTGGACCTCCTGATGCCAACTCGCCCCTGCTGGGTAGAACTCGACACCCGCGCCCTGGAAGACAACTGCCGCTTTCTCGCCAAGCTGGCCGCGCCCCACGCGGAGCTGCTGGCCATCGTCAAGGCCAATGCCTACGGCCACTCGCTCGCCCTCTGCGCGCCGACCGTAGTCCGCGCCGGTGCGCAATGGGTGGGCGTGGCCAGCGTCGAGGAGGGGGTAGCCGCCCGCGCACTCTGCCCGGAGCCGCGCGTGCTCGTGATTGGCGGCGCATTTCCCGGCCAGGGCGCAGCGGTGGTGCGCCATGGCCTGACTGCCGTCGTCTGGGAGCCGTGGCAGTTGGACGAGCTGGAAGGCGCTGCGCAAGCGGCGGGCGCGGCAGCCGGTTCTCTTCCCGTTCATCTGGAGATCGACACCGGCATGAGCCGCCAGGGAGTTGGCCTGGAGGGAATTGCCGGTCTACTAGCGCGCTTTCATCCGGCGTCGCCGTTGCGTCTGGACGGAGTAATGACCCACTTCTTTGCCGCCGACGAAGCAGACGGCGCGGTCACCGAGGCGCAGTTGGTCCGTATGGACGCGGCGCTGGCGATGGTTACCGACGCAGGCATCTATCCGGAGTGGCTCAATATCGGCAACTCAGCCACACTGTTGGCTGGCCGCGCCGCGCAGATCGCAGCCCTCGCCGCACGCCACGGAATGAAAGCGCTTCTCCGCCCCGGATTGGTACTCTACGGCCTGACCCCCCGCTTCGATCCAGAGTTCGAGTTGCCAGAGCCTCTATCGATGGCTGCGGCCCGCGCGCGTCTGCGACCGGTGTTGCAATGGAAGACCCGCGTAGTGAGCTTGCGCTCAGTTCCGGCCGGTGCAGTCGTCGGCTATAACGGAACCTTTGTCGCCACCGAGCCAATGCGGCTGGCCCTGCTCGCCGTGGGCTACGCCGACGGCCTCGACCGGCGGCTCGGCAACCGCTTCAGCCTGCTGGTTCATGGCGAGCGCGCCCCGCTGGTGGGCCGCATCAGCATGGATCAGGCGGTGGTGGACGTGACCGAGATTCCCGGCGTCAAGCCGGGCGATGAAGTAGTCATTCTGGGCAAGCAAGGCAGCCAGAGCATCACTGCCTTCGACCACTCCGAAGCCTCGGAGACCATCCCTTGGGAAGTCTTTACGCGCATCGGCCCACGCGTACCGCGCGTGGCCGTCTAGTTTCGCTGCGCATTTAGAGCGTGTAAGGAATCCGTACCCCGCCAGGGGCGCCCGGCGATTTTTCTTCATGGTAAAATCGTTGCAAAGCGAGAGGGGGCGCAAGATGGCGAAGATGAACACCAATTCTGAGATTGATTGGTTGGCTTGTGAACTGATCGAAGCAGTCCCCGGTAAAGTCTCCGGAAGGCCCGTCGTGCGTGGCACGCGTATTATGCCCGATCCCATCGTGAATAGCTACGAACTGGGCGATAGCATTGAAGAGATTCAGGAGGGCTTCCCTACTCTTTCACTTGTCCAGATCCAGCGGCTGGTGGACTTTGCCCACAGCCAGCTCTGGCAGCGCTGCGCATGAAGATACTGCTCGATGAAAACCTTGACCACCGCTTGCGCAATCAACTCGGCGCGCATGAGGTCTTTACTGCCAGTTACATGGGTTGGGATGGACTCAAGAACGGAAAACTGATCCGGGCAGCCGAAGACAATGGCTTTGAGGTACTGCTGACAGGAGATCAAACCCTCTGTTATGAGCAAAACCTGAGTGGTAGGCGGCTGGCGGTGATTGCTCTATCCTCCGTCGAATGGCGCATCGTCAAGAATCACCTGACCCCGATCATTACGGCAATCGACAACGCCACTCCAGGATCATTTCAAGCGGTAGACTGTGGCACATTCAGCCGGAAATCTAGCTCCGAAGAGTAAGCCGAAACAAAGTTATGGCTTCCCAGTTCCGAAAATCCAAACCTGGGGCAACCGACTTTATAGTT
>CAYVGW010000295.1:0-3722 GCA_964450895.1 uncultured Occallatibacter sp.
ACACTTGCCTGGACCCCGGAAGGCGTCCGCTTCATCGATCAGACCCGGCTCCCTCTTGAGGAGAGCTATGTGCTTGCCACGACTTTCGAGCAGGTTGCCGACGTGATTGTCACCATGGTGGTGCGCGGCGCACCGGCGATCGGCGTCTCGGCGGCCTACGGCGTGGCCTTGGGCGCTCTGCGCTCGACGGCCGCCACAACCGAGGAGTTTGCGCCGGAGTTCGAGCGCGTCTGCGCGCGGCTGGCCGGGACGCGCCCCACGGCCGTCAACCTCTTCTGGGCCATCGATCGCATGAAGCAGCTCTTCGCACGGCTGACTGCCGCAGGCGCTGGTCTTGGCGAAGTCAAGGAAACACTGCTCGCCGAAGCCCACGCGATGTACGCGGAAGACATCGCCGCCTGCAAGACGATGGGTGCCTTGGGCGGCGCGCTGCTGCCCACGGAGGGAGGCGTGCTGACGCACTGCAACGCCGGCGCGCTGGCCACCTGCGGCTATGGAACCGCTCTGGGCGTGATCCGCTCCGCCGTCGAGCAGGGCAAAAAGATCAACGTCTACGCCGACGAGACCCGGCCCTTTCTGCAGGGCGCGCGGCTCACCGCCTGGGAACTGATGGCCGACGGCATCCCCACCACCGTGATCTGCGACAACATGGCCGCCAGCCTGATGCGCGCCGGCAAGATTCAGGCCGTCGTCGTGGGCGCGGACCGCATCGCCGCCAACGGCGACGCCGCCAATAAGATCGGCACCTACAACGTGGCCATCCTGGCCAAAGAGCACGGCATTCCGTTCTACGTCGCCGCGCCCTGGTCCACCATCGACATGGCCACGGCGACCGGCGACTCCATCCCCATCGAAGAGCGGCCGGCAGTCGAAGTGACCCACCACGGCGGCAAGCAGCTCACGCCTAATGGCGTCGGGATCCGCAACCCGGCCTTTGATGTGACGCCGGCCAAGTACATTACGGCGATCATCACCGAGCGCGGCGTCTTACGCGCGTCTTACATTGAATCGTTGCAGGCGATGGAAGCGGCAGGAAAAGAGTAGGGATCATGGACATGCTCCCCTGTCTCAAAATCGAGACCGGGGGCACCCGCGATGGATGGCGGATCAGTACGGCGTGGACCGGGAGGTCCACGCAACAGCCGGCTAGGAGGCCGACGCACCGTTTCTGCATTACCAGGCCAGCAGTTCATCGCCGGAGGTGGACGACAGAAAAGCCACCGGCGCGGCGCACGGCTCCGGGAAGTCTCCAGCGCACTGGATCGATTCTGGGCCGGTTGCCTTGGCGATGAGCAGGGCCTGCTCGGCCTCGCGCAGAACTACCACAGGCGAGCGGCCTCCGCTGGCGGCGATGCCGAAGCAGGCCGAGAGGCGGACCGCGTCGCCATTGACGCGGAAGGGCGAGCAGAAGACATCCACGCGCAGGCGCTCGGCCAGCATCACGGCATTGACGCTGGAGCAGCCAGGCAGGGCGATCAGAAACTCATCCATGCCGGGACGGCCCAGAATGTCGTAGCTACGCAACAGGCGGGTGGTGCGGGCCACCACCTGGCAGAGCAGATCGTCGCAGGCGTCGGTGCCCAGACGGGCATTCCAATGGCCGAAGTCGTCGATGTCGAAGAGAATCATGCACAACTGGCTGTTCATGCGCTGCACGCGGTCGGTCTCGCGGAAGATCATCTGAAGCATCGTCTCGCGGTTATAGACGCCGGTGAGCCGGTCTGTTTGGGCGTTGAGCTGGGAGGCCTCGCGCAGCAGTTCCAACTCGCGGAGGCGGCGATGCTCGCGCAAGACGGCCTCGACGCGCAGGCGCAGGAAGGCCGGCTCGGTGGAGCGCGGCAGCAGATCGTCGATGACGCCCTCGGCCAGCCGGTCGATCCACTCCTGGGTGATCGTATCGGCAATGAGAAGGATGGGGAAGCGGCGGCCCGTGGCCTCGGCGCGCGCCGCCGCCAGCAGCCGGTTGATCTCCATTCCGGGCAGTTGCACGTCAATCAGCGCTAGAGTGGGCGCATGGGCCGCTGTCAGCGCGGGAAGCGCCGCTTCGGCAGAGAGGAAGATCTCGACGCTCGCTTGGTTGGCGGCCAGTATGGGTTCATAGGCGGAGAGAAGCGCCGGCTCTGCCGAGGCGAGAAGGAAAACGGGAGTAGAATTGGCGAGCATCCTGATTTGACCTCACTAAAGGATGCATCGGCGAGGCTTAAAATTTATTTAGAGGCGCAAGAGGAATTCTGACCTGTATTCAATGACTTTGGGGCGCGAATTTGAGTACCGAAGAGCCGTTCAGGGGCTAATGCTCAGAATGTTCCAAATCCAAACGCTACAGAACCGAGTCCAGCCACAGCCTCCAGAAGCGCCCGGCGGCCTTCTGGAGCTTGGCGGCGTGGAGCAGGGCCGCAGCGCGCAGATCGGAGGCGGCAAGGCCCTTCTGATGCAGCTCACAGGCATGTCCCACGTACCAGCTCTCCAGGCACTCGGCGGAGACCTCCGGATGAAACTGCAAGCCCAGCGCCAAGTCTTCTATGCTAAACGCTTGATGCGCATAGCGTTCCGTCTTTGCTAGATGGCGCGCGCCGGCTGGCAGATCGAAGGTGTCTCCATGCCAGTGAAAGACGGAGAGGCCGTCGGCGAGCAGCGGCTTGAACCACGCGGGAGTCTTTGATCCCGGCGCGGCTTGCAAGGGAAACCAGCCGATCTCCGCTCCGTTGCCGCCGGGATAGACGCGCGCGCCGAGAGCGGCGGCCATCATCTGCGCGCCTAAGCAAATGCCAAGAATCGGCTTGCGGGCGGCGAGCCGCTCCCGGATGCAAGCGATCTCATCGGTGAGAAAAGGATAATCCTGCTGTTCGTAGACCCCGATAGGCCCGCCGAGAACGATGAGAAGATCGCAACTCTTGGCTTGCGGCAAGGGAAAGCGCGCCTCGGCGGCAAGGACGCTCTCAATCTGGAAGCCGCGCTCGAGGAGCGGAGCTTCCAGAGAACCGAGGTCTTCAAAGGCGACGTGGCTGAGGACAAGGGCGCGGCGCGTGGGAATTTGCATGGAGATATTTTTTGGGGCCAATCTGTAACCCCTCTTTCTTCAGAATGATACAGAAAAAAGTTTTGACCAGGAATACCTAAATGGCCGTCACAGACTCATCCGTCTGTCCCTTCATTGCCCAAAGAAGCGCCGCAATCCACCCTATGACAGTCCAACTCAGAAAAGAACTCAGTAAATTAATCAGGGCGATGTCTTTGCATTTTCGCTTGATTGCAACAAAGACAGGAATGGAGGTGAACACTGCGTAAGCGATCAGGATCAAAATCTCCGACCATTGCATAGTAATCAACCTCCCTCCCTCAGGAGCTGAACAGGCTGCGGAAAAAGGGATGAATTTGAGTGTAACCCTCGAAAAACATCCCGCAGGGGCTGAAGCCCATCCTTTATTATCAGCGTCTTGCGACCCGACTAAAGTCGTGCCCTTCTTACAAAACCTGCCTGAATTGAGTTTTTCCGTAGCCTGTAAAGTCGTGCCCTTTCAAAACCAGGTTTTACCACAGGCTGCTTAACCTCCTCAATCCACAAAATCCACCTGCGGGTCGATGGGGATGATGCCGCGCTCGTGGCCCAGGTCGAGCAATTTGCGGATGGCCAGGCGGCCATCGGCGCCGTAGTCCAGGGTGCGCTCGTTGACGTACATGCTGACGAAGCGGCTGGCCAGGCGGGTGTCCAGGTCGCGGGC
>CAYVGW010000296.1:0-3671 GCA_964450895.1 uncultured Occallatibacter sp.
TTCCCAAAGAGATCAAGGACAACGAAGCCCGCGTCGGCGTCACTCCGGCGGGCGTAAAGGCGCTTGTCGAGGCCGGCCACACCGTGCTGGTCGAAACCCAGGCCGGGGCGCTCTCCAGCTTTCCCGACGACGAGTACCGTCAGGCCGGCGCGGAGATTGCCGCCGAGGCCGCCAGCGTCTGGCGCCGCGCCGAGACGGTGGTCAAGGTCAAGGAGCCAATCGAGCGGGAGTACGGCTTCTTCCGCGAGGGGCTGGTGCTCTTCACTTACCTGCATCTGGCGCCGCTGCCGGAGCTGACCGCCAAGCTGCTGGAGACCGGGGTCATCGGCATCGCCTACGAGACGGTGCGCGACCGGGCCGGCACCCTGCCGCTGCTGACGCCGATGAGCGAAGTCGCGGGGCGGATGAGCGTGCAAGTAGGCGCGGCGTACCTGGAAAAGGAGCACGGCGGGCGCGGGATTCTGCTGGGCGGCGTACCGGGCGTGCCGCCGGCGAATGTCACCATCATCGGCGGCGGCGTGGTGGGCACCAACGCGGCCAAGATCGCGCTGGGCATGGGCGCGAAAACCACCCTCCTCGACGTGAACCTGAACCGGCTGCGCGAGCTGGACGACCACTTCGGCGGGCGGCTGGCGACACTGGCCTCCAATAGCTACAACCTGGCCCACGCCACGCGCGAGGCCGACCTGGTCATCGGCGGCGTGCTGATCCCCGGCTCGACCGCGCCCCGGATCGTCACCCGCGTCATGGTGAGCGCGATGAAAAAGGGCGCGGTGATTGTGGACGTGGCCATCGATCAGGGCGGCTGCGTGGAGACCGCCAAGCCCACCTCGCACTCCAATCCAAGCTACGTGGTGGACGGCGTGGTGCATTATTGCGTGACGAATATGCCGGGTGCGGTGCCGTACACCTCGACCCTCGCGCTGACCAACTCGACCTTCCCGTACCTGCTGCGCATCGCCAACCTGGGCGCGCGCGAGGCTCTCCGTCAGGACGCGGGCTTGGCCGAGGGGCTGAACACCTGGATGGGCACGCTCACCTGCCGCGGCGTGGGCGAAAGCCAGCAGCGGAGCTGGTCGGCGGCGGCCGGCCTGCTGGGGTAAAGGACAGTGGTTAGGGATCTGTGGTCAGTATCGCCGTTTCTCCGCATTCGGGAGAGGAAATTTCCGCGTTATCGGTATGATAACGGCAGTTTATCGGCATAGAGAATGCCGATTCTGCTTGACGATCCATCCCAGAAGTGGGATAAATAATGACAAGAGAACTTGTTCCGGGTGAAAAGCCGCTTTACTGGATTGCTTCCGCGCTCAAGGATTTGACGCGGTTTCCGTCCGAGGTGCAACGCATCGTGGGATTTGCCCTCAGTGCTGCGCAATACGGCGGCAAACATCCTTCGGCCAAGCCGTGGAAGGGCGAAGGACCGGGGATTCTGGAGGTCGTCAAAGACCACGATGGAGACACCTTTCGCGCGGTCTACACGGTTCGCTTTGCGGACGCCGTTTATGTGCTGCACGCGTTTCAAAAGAAGTCGCCGCATGGAGTTGCCACACGTCAATCTGACATCGCGTTGATCAAAGAGCGTTTGAAGCTGGCACGGCTAGATTACGAGGAGAAACATGGCTAAGGTCACAGAGCAAATCATTCAAAGCAGCGGCAACGTCTTTGCCGACCTTGGCCTTCCAGATGCCGCTGAACTTGACACCAAGGTCCGGCTTTGCGCCGCTCTCAACCGTATTGTCGAACGTCAGCGGCTCACACAAGCCGAGGTCGCCGCCGCATTGGGCATCAACCAGCCGAAGGTCTCCGCCCTGCTCCATTACAAGCTGGAAGGCTATTCCGTCGAGCGCCTGATGCACTTTCTCGTAGCCATCGGGCAGGACGTGGAGATTCACGTCAAAGCCAAGCCAAGTTCCCGTTCCGCCTGCCTCGCTGTCAAAGCCGCCTGACGCCGCAAGCAGAATGCCCCAGGAATTGTTTTGAATGCCTGGGATTCTGTTCTCCATCTGCATCACTCGATCTCGTTGAATCGTATTTTCCGTTCTATTCTCGTTCCATGCGAAACGAATTCACGGCGGTCATTGAGCGCGACGGCGATTGGTTTGTCGCCTGAGTCCGGAGATTCCCGGCGCCAACGGGCAGGGGCATAGTTTGGCCGAGTGCCGCGAGAGCCTGGCCGCCCATGGCAATCGCATTTGAAATCATCTGGAGGAAGCAGGGGCATTTATGCCCCTGAATTTACGCCTGAAACCACAGGGCTTCAGCCCCGGGCCTAAAGGCCAGACTGCCCAAGTCTCTCTTCAGGGGCATAAATGCCCCTGCTCCCTCCGAAAAGCCGCCCGCATGAGTATCGCGAGAATGATAGGCGTGCGGCGAAGTTCAAATGCGATCACCCTGCCTGGCCGCCGCCATTCAGTTGATTACAGAAGCCATTCCATGCCATTTCGAAGCCGTCGGCCTGCGAGCAAGCTCATCTGCCGTGGATTGCCGTTTCTGGAGATAGGAAGAAACTGTTTCTTTCAGCCTGCACGAGCAAAGAATTTTTCCGCTTCCGAAACGATAATCATGAGAGTTTGCGGATTGGAAGAAGAAGAGATGAAGCCAAATCTTTCGTAGAATTTCTTTGCCTCCGCGGAGATGGCGCTGACTAAAATGGCGCGAATTCCAATCATTTGCGCCGTCTGCAGACTGCGCAAAACGGCATCCCGGAGCAGATCCGCTCCGATTCCCAGGCCCTGAAAGCGGGAATCGACGGCTAGCCGCCCAAGAAGAATCACGGGGATCGGATCGGGCATATTGCGCTTGATCCGCGCAACCACTTCGGTGTGCGCCACAGCGCCCGCGGCCAGCGCGTAATAGCCTACGACGCAACCATCGGCGCAGACGACATAACTTCGAGAAGCGCCGCCCTTCTCGTTTTGCAGCGCGCGGTTTCTCAGCCAATGATCGAGAGCAGCTTCGCCGCAAGAGAATTGCATCAGGTTGTGAGCGGTGTTCAGAGGTTCCGGCGGGGAGATTCGGCTGCTGAATCCGCCTACCGTTCCCATATAGGCGTCCGATTGAGCAGCCTCGCCAACTTTGGATTGTCCGCCGGCGGGTTATCGAGCAAATCAGTGAAACGCTTGAACTCCTCATCTCCCAAGCTGAAAAAACACTGGTCCAGCAGCACGGATTGCGCCTCCCGGCAGACTACGTCCAACATAAAATCGGAACGATTTCTGCCCAAAGCTCCAGCCGCGCTATCGATCAAAGCCTTCTGGCGGCGACTGACGCGAAGGTTGATATTTTCGGCCCGCAACTTCCCCGGCTCGGCAATCGCTGTACTCATCTTCCACCTCCACGTGCGCACAATCAGTATACTGCAACGTGCGCACAATGTGAAACTACCTTTGAAAGATAATACGGTTGCCGGTCGCTGCAAGAAGAGGTAGCGCCGGCCTCCGGGCCGACTGTCGCGTGGAGTTCCCGGTCCACGCCGCACGCTGTGCCCATAGGAAAATGCCCTAGTGCGCCAACTCCGGCCCCGTCGTCGCCTTCCCGTTCTCCTCGATCTTGCCGAAGATCATCTTGCCGCTGGCGGTTTGCAGCACGCTGGTGACGGTGATCTCGACAGATTTGCCGATCAGCTTGCGCGCGTGATCCACCACCACCATGGTGCCGTCGTCCAGGTAGCC
>CAYVGW010000297.1:0-3667 GCA_964450895.1 uncultured Occallatibacter sp.
ATCTATTTTCCCGCAAGATTCATAAGGATCAAAGCGTTTTTCAGAGGTTCCCTAATGAACATCGCAGCAGCAGTCGCTAACCCCTCTGTGAGATCGCACGGTGTTGAGCACACTAAAGTGCATCCTCCAGCGCAACCTAGCACACAGGTCATCGTGCACATACCATTGCACGAACCGGCACCAACGAGGTCTAGAATATCCTCATCGTTCTCCAGTTGCGTGAGATCCAATGCTCCTGTTAACTGCGTTAAATCATCCACCACCGGCGAAGTTTCGCTAGTAGCAAGCATGTTTTCATCCTCCTTAGTTCTGTGCTCATTCGTTGAGCTGGTTTGGTTACGCATCATACAACGCGGAAATGAGGTACGTTGCGGAACAGACTAAAGCAAGCCACTTGGCCACCGTACAGCAAGGCCAAGAAGGAAACCGCAGGGAATATGTGGCCCCTGGCCACTGCAGGTTCGGTCTCAGGGAATCTGAGGCAGGTTCCTTGTTGAGCTTCTGCCATGTGGAAATTCCGAAGCTGGAGACAAATCCGCAGATACCCCAAACTCTCCGCCCACACGGATTGGCTGCTCTCTGTTGATGGAAAGATTCGAAACAAAACACTCGACCGCATGAGGATGCTGTGCCTCACCGACGATCCTCAATTTTCCGTCGGTGCCTTTTCTACACTATCAACGATGAGTTGCTCCAGCCGGGCCTTTCGTGGTTCCAATTTGAGACCAAGTCGCTCGACGGAGACGAAAACCGTTGATCCCCCACCAGGATCAGATCCAAACTCGCCTGTTCCTCCTCCTGGTATATGCGCTCCTGCTGCCGACATTAGATCGCTGAGTGAGATATCAATCGCTACCTGGTAGTTGCCCGACAGGCCCGTCTCATCCACAACCTGCCACTTTGAGCTTCCGCTCGTCTGCAGAACTCTAGTCAGCGTATCCGCAAATCCAGCCATGGTAATCCTGCTTGACTCGAAGTGCATTGTCTGGGTTGCCATGTCAATCTTTTCCTTGATCACGCCCTTCTTTCCCATGTTGATCGTGATGGTGCCATCGGGGCTAGTACTCACGTGAACAGGTTGCTCAGCATCGTCTGGCACGGTCTGTCCTTGTGTTGAGGTAGCATTAACTTCGGCTTCACTGGGCGTATCCGCCACTTTAAGATTTGGCGGATGCTTATACACCACCAGGGCATACGCCTTCTGTTCTCTGATGTCGCGATGAACCGTCAGCTTAAATCGCTCGGCCAACAATTGTTGCAACATAGCCGGCGCGTCTGCCTTGGACGATCCTTCAGGAAACTTCGCCACAATGTCGAACCGCTGCGTAGCCAACCAAGTTGGTCCTTGTATTTGAAAGGTCTTTACATCATAGGCAATGGCGATCAGTTCATTCAGCGCCATATAGGTATACTCTGCTCTCCCAGTGCTCAGATGCTGCCCCATTCGTGGCATCTTACCGTTCTGTGCGTCGGCCGCGATCTTTGTCATATCGAGAGGCGCAGAGGGCTTTACAGTGGCTACTTCGAAGGTTGATTGTCGTTGCATATTTTCTCCTTGAGCAAAGCTCGCCCCCAAGGTTCCGACGATGAAGACAAGACATAGTATTTGTCGAGTCATAGTTTCACTCCTTAACCTGCATTATTCGTGAGAACCCTGCGTTAGCCGACGGCGCGAGAATTGGCGGAACGTGAAATCGCGCAATTCCGTTTATGACAGCAGTTAAGTCAGGAATTTGTTGAGGCCAATGCTTTGGTTTGCCGTTTGCGGCCGATTGAAGAGGCCGCGCCCTCAGCACAGGGGAAAAACGGCAGAAGCGACCCGCCAAGAAGTCGTGCGCGAAATAGATCAATTTCTGTGCGTCGTTTTCAGCGGCCAACGCAAGACCGGGCATCTGGATCTGGAAGCCGATGAGACGACGGTGCGCTCGGTCATGCACCGCGCCGGTTCCGCCGCAGTGACCGAGTTGCTGCAATTCGCAACTCCGGCGGCAGACCAGGAACGTGAAACGGAAAATATCAGTACCTGACTATAGATTCCATCAAATTAAGGGCAAGCTGTCGCCATAACGTGATGTCAACCCCTCACGCGTACGCCTTAGCCTGAATGATGCTCCAGAATAGAGAAGCAGAAAAACAACTCCCCGATCTGGCGATTACTATAACGCACGATACGAGCGTTCTGTCAAACCAAACTCACCCAATCCGGCGTTAAGCGTATTCTTTCTGCTGCAAATCTACTGCAATTGTGGTTGTGTAATCATGCACTTAAGGCGTTGCATGGAAGGTGCAGTCGCCACGCTGCGGGTGCAAAACGGAGCAAAAAGAAGGAGCGATGAGACGCCGCAAGCCTTTCTCCACCGAATCTCTCCTGTTGATTTCCATTGACCCAGAGCCAATTCCTGAAACTTTTGCATCCATGGGCGAGGCACCGCTGCTGGTACTTCACGCCCGCGCCATCGTGCTGCGGCTGGCCACGACCGCAGAGCGTCTGGCCTAGCGGAATGGTTGCAGGCCTTCAGCCTCCTGTCGCTGCGGGCCTGAAGCGCTCAGCCCTTTGCAAATCGCCGGATTTTCAGCGTTCTTTTAGTGCGGAGAAGGCAGGAGTGTGTCCATGCACGGGGTTCCGGACGGCCTCAAGACCGAAGATGTTGTCCGCGGCCTCTTCACCATTCCCCAGCATATGCCGTATCTTCCGCCCAGAACCCCGAAACTGCCGTCATGACCCCAAGCCATGGCCGCTGATCCCCTAACGCCGGGTTGGAGATACAGACTACCAGTTGACGGCTACCTTACGCTTTGCAATTGCGACCCCACGCCTTTGCTTTGAGTGCCCGGTATGGAGCTATATTCTGTGAGCGCCGCATGAAAAGCGAAAGCAAACCAGAGAAGAACAGCATAAACAGGGCAGCAACAGAATCGCAGCGGGAAGACGCCGACTCACGTGTGACCTTGCCCCCGCAAAACGTATCCCTTAGCAAGCTGTTCTAATGCGAAGGGTGGCGAAGATGACGAAGTCGAAGCGGGGACGGTACACGCTTGAGTTCAAGCAAGAGGCGGTGCGGCTTGTGGAGTCGGGCCAGAGCCAGGCGGCAGCGGCACGCAGCCTGGGAGTGGTTGAGCAGACCTTGGCCAACTGGGTGAAGGCGCACCTTGCTGGAACCTTGAAGGGGGCCAGCAGCAAGCCACAGGTTACCGCCGAGCAGATGGAGAACAGCCGTCTGCGTGCGGAACTGGCGCGCGTGACGATGGAGCGCGACATTCTGGGAAAAGCGACGGCGTTCTTCGCAAAGAGCCAGCGATGAAGTACGCCTTTATTCAACGCAACAGGCTTGTCTGGCCAATCTCGGTGCAGTGCAGGGTGCTGTTGGCGAGCGTCTCCGGCTACCATGAACACCTTGCGCGGCGCATGCACATCGCCCAGCGCCGCCACCTCAGCGACGAGGCACTTATGGTCCACATCAGCGCCGCCTATGCGGAGAATCGCGGGGCCTACGGTTGGCCGCGCATCTGGCGTCATCTGGTGACGCAAGGCATTCGCGTGGGCAAGCTGCGGGTGCAACGACTGATGCAGAAGCATGGCATTCAAGCTCGCGGTAAGCGGAAGTTTCGCGTCACGACCACCGACAGTCGGCACAGCTTGCCGATAGCGCCCAACGTGCTGGATCGC
>CAYVGW010000298.1:0-3639 GCA_964450895.1 uncultured Occallatibacter sp.
GCCGACAGAAGCAAGGTAGATCGAAAAAAGCGAACCAAACAAGTTAGCGCTAATGCCCCCACCCCCTCCCCCTGTGGGAATCGCATTCTTGACCGCTTCCCCCTTCTATAACTTAATATATTTCAATAGTTTGCAGTTTTCACATAGTTACTGATCTATAACTGGAAACGCCGCTTTTTGCCCCTTTTTCAGCCCGGGAAACGGCTTTTGGGGCCAAAAATCCTCTCTTTTTCACGACATTTTTCAAGCCCGCGGACTCTTTCAACTCAAGCTATGCGAAGTCGCCAGCGAGCGTTCTGCGGACCCCGCTCTGCTATATCTAAACTCATGCGGCTCGTTTCTTCCTCGCTCTTTTTTGGCTTCCTCGCGGCAATGCTGATCGCCGCTCCCTTGAGCGCCCAGCAGGATCCCTTCCGCTGGATGGACTTTCATTCTCCCGCGGACCGGGACATCGTCGTCTGGGTCCAGCAGTCGCTGGGCGCGGAAAAGTGGTCGGCGATCCGCGAGATCGGCGTGCAGTACGACGCGGCTCTGGTGGTCACCACGCTGCGCTCCTCGCCGCAAGCGCAGCCCAGCGATGACGCCTTCACCATCTGGAGCCTGTCGCTGACCAGCCATAACCTGACGCCGCTGCTCAAGGGCGTGAATCTGCGCCTGCTCGACTGGCTGCTGCTGGCCGACGGCGAGCCGCGCGAGCTGGGCGTTCTCTACGAGGATTGCAACCAGTGCGCGGCGGAAACCTACTTTACCGCCTTTCATTACGACTTCAAGCAGCACATGTGGACGGCGCGCTGGATGCGCGGCAGCCGCACCGCGCCCATCTGGAGCTGGAATCTGGCCCAGGATGTGGCGCTCACGCAGGTCTACGCGCTGCTGAATGAGCCCAATGGGCGCCAACTGATGGGGACATGGAGCCACATCGGCCACGGCAAGGACAAGCCCGAAGACAGCGTCTTCCGCTACGACCTGGACCCGATCAACGGCCTGGAGCGCACCCAACTGCTCAGCGGCAAGGAGGCCGAGGCGATGAAGCAGCGTCTCTGCGCGGCGCGGAATGCCGTCTCCGGTCTGGAGCGCGGCCAGGATTCGCCGCTCTGCCAGCCGCTCGGGAAGCCCGCCTACGTGCGCAAGCCCGTCACCACGCCGCCGGCCAACAATCATGGCCAATCCATGCCGCCGCCCGCGCGCCACTGATCTTTCGGGCCGGTGACCACGGTTTGCCGCGTCCCAAAATCGCATTCGGCCTCCCGATATAATGGAGGAAGCATGAGAAAACATATCGTTTCACAACTTCCCCTTCTGGCTCTTGCGGCAGTTCTTTTTGCCGCTGGTTGCCATAAAGATCAAGCCAACCTCATTCCGGTGGACTCCTCGGACCCCGCCTCCGTCAACCAGGCCTCCGGCGATACGGGGACAGCCGCTTACGCGCCTGCCTCCGGCCAGCCCACGGCGGAAGAGGACAATGGCGTTCAGCCGGTGGCCACCGCCACCGAGCCGCCTCCGCCGCTGCCGCAATATGACCAGCCGCCGGCCCCCGGAGACGGCTACGAGTGGACCCCCGGCTACTGGAACCACGCTTCCACCGGCTACTACTGGGTTCCCGGCGTCTGGGTGCGCGCTCCCTACGTGGGCGCTCTGTGGACCCCCGGCTACTGGGGATACCGGCACAACCGCTATGAATTCTTCCGCGGCTATTGGGGCCCCCACGTCGGCTACTACGGCGGCGTCAACTACGGCTACGGCTATACCGGCGTGGGCTTCCGCGGCGGCTACTGGACGGGAGGCCACTTCAGCTATAACCGCGCCGTTGCCAATGTGGACATCAACCTCATCCACAATGTCTACACCCACCCCGAGCCGGCCAATGAAGTGCGGATCAGCTTCAACGGCGGATCGGGCGGCATCCTGGTGCAGCCGCGCCCCTTTGAAGTGGTCGCCCTGCGCGAGCATCACACCGAACCGCTGGCCATCCAGGTGCAGCATGAACGCTTTGCCGGCGCCGATCGCGAAGCGTTTTTCGAGGTCAATCACGGCCGTCCGGCAAGCGTGGTGGTCGAGCGCCCCTACGAGGCCGAGCGCACGCAGCGCGTGGCGGAGCCGCCGCAGATGCACCCTCAGCCTCTCCGCCAGATCCCCGGCCCCGCACCCCGCGAACACGCCGCTGCTCCGGTCCATGCCGATCACCACGAAGGACACGGCCCGGCCGAGCCGCGCAAAGATGACCATCGCCGTTAAGACATCGTCCCTGCGCCACGCCAGGGCTGAGGCAAAGAGCGGTATTCCGATAACCTGTTTGATCTTCCACTCCCCAGCAACGGCTCCTCGCCGCTGGGGAGTTTTTCTGTCTGTCTGGATATGCTGGCCAAAGCCGCGCGCATTTTCCTGCGAAAGAGTCGGTTGAACCTATAAACAGCAGTTGAGAAGCCTTCATCCATCTTCAATGTCAGATTTGAGAACCTCTGAATGTTGGCGCTTTGTAACCAGGCGCTTTGTAACCAGGCGCTTTGTAACCAGGCGCTTTGTAACAAGGGCACGACTTCAGTCGGGCCGCAAAGAGCTGATTAGAAAGCCGGGCTTTAGCCCCTGCAAAATTCCGCGGTTCAGAATATCGCTTGTTCGGCTCCTTCTCAAATTCGGGAACTGCTCCGCGCCTCACCCAAAGGTTGAAATCCTCCATCTTTGCAACCCATTTTGTTTTGAATCAGTTGGCCATATCTACGGCCCTTCATCTGTCGTTTTTAGGTTGAACGGTGAATCCTGCGCGCCATCCGTCGTATACTGGCTTCATGTCGATTGTGAAAAACATCGCCGGCATCGCCAAGGGCATGAGCATCACCTTCGGGGAGATCTTCCAGCCCATCCAGGTGGAGAACTATCCCGACGGCCCCGGCCCCCTGCGCGGAGCGGTTCTGGAAGAGCGCTACCGCGGCGCCCACGTCTTGCAGCGCGACGAAAACGGCCTGGAGAAGTGCGTGGCCTGCTTCCTCTGCGCCGCCGCCTGCCCCTCCAACTGCATCTACATCGAGGCCGCCGAGAACACCACGGAACTGCGCATCTCGTCGTCCGAGCGCTACGCCAAGGTCTATAACATCGATTACAACCGCTGCATCTTCTGCGGCTACTGCGTGGAGGCCTGCCCCACCGACGCCATCACCCATGGCCACGGCTTTGAGCTGGCCACGCTGAACGCCACCAATCTGGTGATGCGCAAGGAAGATATGCTGGTTCCGGCGAGCCTTGAACAACCTGCCTGAACAGTAACGAGTGTGGACCGGGAGCTCGGCGCTTCTGTTTCCTGCGCGACGGGTCAGAAACACCGGTGAGAGACTCTACCCCATCCGCACGGTAACGCAGGCGGACTTGGATGACGGCTTTGATCCTATAAACAGCAGTTGAGAAGCCTTCATCTAGTAAACAGCAGTTGAGACGCCTTCATCTAGTAAACAGCAGTTGAGACGCCTTCATCTAGGTTCAATGTCAGATTTGAGAACCTCTGAATGTTGGCGCTTTGTAACCAGGCGCTTTGTAACCAGGCGCTTTGTAACCAGGCGCTTTGTAACAAGGGCACGACTTCAGTCGGGCCAAATATCCGTGGGGCTTGGCATGACCCTGTAAATATGCGCTGATTGCGTGTTTCAC
>CAYVGW010000299.1:0-3630 GCA_964450895.1 uncultured Occallatibacter sp.
AAAAACTCAATTCAGGCAGTTTTGTAATAAGGGCACGACTTTAGTCGGGCCGCAATGGGCTGAATAGAAAGCCGGGCTTTAGCCCCTGCAAACTTCCGCAGTAATCTTTGCCACCCATTTTGACTCGAATCTGTTGGTCATTTCCACGGCCCTTCATCAGCCGTTTTTAGATTTCTTGCGGCTGAGAACAAAGGCTTTCTTCTTGCGGCTATCCTTGCTGGCATGGTCAATCTTCTTCCAGAAACCCACAAAATAATCAATCGCGGAGATCGAAGAGACCAAAAGCGTGTAATAGATGGCGGCCACGGCGATCCACTTGACTGGAACCACCAGGTAACCGATCTGCCACTCATGCCAGCGATGCGCCAGCAGCGCCGAGACCACGGAAACAATCTGAGTGACGGTCTTCAGTTTGCCCAAGTCGCTGGCTTCGATGGTAAAACCTTCGGTGGAAGCAATCGAACGCAGCCCGTTGATGAGGAACTCGCGGCCGATGATGATGACCACGATCCAAACCTTGACCACGTCGTTGTTATACGCCACCAGGGCCACGAAGGCGCTGGTGACCATGATCTTGTCGGCCAGCGGATCCAGCAGCATGCCCATGGTGGTGATCTGACCGCGCTTGCGGGCCAGGTAGCCGTCCACGCCGTCGGTGATCGAGGCCAGAATAAATAGCACCGAGGCTGTAATCTCTTGCGCGCCATATGCGTGCCAGGGAAAATGTGGCGTCAGAATCCATAAAAAGAGCGGAATCATGACAATCCGGCTCATCGTGATGGAGTTGGGCAGATTCACTCGATTTCCCTGATGGCACAAGTTTGAACAACACTGGCGGATTCCGGATGGCGATCCAGCGAAAAAATGGCTGAATTCATATTCTATCCTCACACATCTCTGGCCAAAGCCGCCTATCCCTACTATATCGTTATCGACGCGAGATTTCCGGAACGGAATGGCCCGAAGAGGGACGGCTCGCAAGGGACGCGGTGTCCAGGAAGCAGTTCCAACGACATAAGCCATTCCCATTGAAACGCTCTCGCTGAGTCAGCATCTTCCGGCAGAGCCGAGGGGTGGCCCCTCAAAGCGGCCTGGCTTCGTGCCCTGGCTTCGTGCCCTGTCAAGGGGAGAGCAGGGCTTCACCAGGGAAATCGCATTTGAAATCATTTGGAGGGAGCAGGGGCATTTATGCCCCTGAATTTACGCCTGAAACCACAGGGCTTCAGCCCCGGGCCTAAAGGCCAGACTGCCCAAGCCTCGCTTCAGGGGCATAAATGCCCCTGCTCCCTCCGAAAAGTAAAATTCCATGGGGATTGCAAAAAGCCTCAGGGCCGACTTCAGTCGTGCCGATAGTTCAGCAAAAAAATCTTAGGCTTTGCAGGCTGCGGAAAAACCCAGTATCAGGCCTGCTTTGTAACAGGGCACGACTTCAGTCGTGCCGCAAACCGATAATAAAGTTTGGGCTTTAGCCCCTGCGGGATGGTTTTTCGCCATCTCCGATTTTCACCACAGGCTGCTAGGAGGCATCCCGATCCCTGGAGCCGGCTTCTCCGCCCTCCGGCTGCCAGCGCCTGCGCCGCGACCACGAATACGCCGCCCGCGCCCAGATGCCGCTGAACATATAAACCAGCGTCAACGTAAACAGCACACCCTGCGAAAACTTGAAGACCAAAAAGAGCACCATCGCGATGAGAAGCAAAATCTGGAAGGGATGGCGGCGCGAAAGGCTAAGTTCTTTGCCCGACCAGAAGCGCCACGTGCTGACCATCAAAAATCCCCCAGTGCCGACGATTCCCATCCAAATAAGGGCAAACCACCAGGCCTCCACCGGATAGCCGCCGCAGAAATGCACCGTGGCCGCCAGCAGGCCAGCCGCCGCGGGAATCGGCATTCCTACAAAATACTTGCGCCCCGGACGGCCCGGATTGCGTGGCTGCGGGTCGTGGCTGATGTTGAACCGCGCCAGGCGCGAGACCCCGCCGATCAGAAACAGGAAACAGATGAAGGCGCCGGCATGGAGCAGGTTTTCGTGCATCTGCGACGGGATGGAATCGGGCAGGAAATGGAAGCCCCAAATAAATGCCAGCAGACTCGGCGCCACGCCAAAGGTGATAGCGTCGGCCAACGAGTCCAGCTCCTTGCCGAACTCGCTGCATGTGTTGGTCATGCGGGCGATGCGCCCGTCCAGCGAGTCCAGCGGAATGGCGATCAGGATGGCGATGGCTGCCCAATCCAGGCGCGTATGCACGTCCCCGTAGCCAGTGATGGCTTCCATCGTCTGCAGAACGGAAAAGTAGCCGGCGGCGATGTTGCCCACGGTAAAAAGCGAAGGCAGCAAAAACATTCCCCGGCGCAGCCGCGCCTTGGCCCGGGCCCGCGCGAGTTCAGCATCGATGGGGTGGTTCACGGGCGCTCTCCTTCCGCCATGCAGGCCAGCACGCTCAGGCCGCCATTGACCTTCTGGCCAACTTTGACGCGGATTTCGGCCTCGGCCGGCAGCAGCACATCCACGCGCGAACCGAACTTGATCAGCCCCACGCGCTGGCCGCGCTCCACCCGGTCTCCCTCTTTCAGGTTGAAGACGATGCGCCGCGCCAGCAGGCCGGCGATCTGCTTGAAGGTGACCTCGTAGCCATTGCCGCGGACAGTGGCGATGTTCTGCTCATTTTTGTCGGCCGAGGCGGGGTTCATCGCGTTCAGGTATTGGCCCTTCTGATAGCGCACACGCGTCAGCACGCCACTGATGGGCGAGCGGTTCACATGAACATTGAAGACGCTGAGAAAGATGCTGATCCGCTGCCGAGGTCCGTCCGGCGTCACGATGGCCACTGTTTCGGTCACCACGCCGTCACCGGGAGAGACGACCAGCCCCGGGCCAGAGGGGATCGCCCGCTCGGGATCGCGGAAGAACCAGAGAAAAAACGCCGCCAGAACGACTGGAACCAGAGCCAGCCACCAAGCGCCGGTCAACAGCCAAAGGGCTGCCGCCAGAGCCAAGAAAACCACACCGTAGATGTAACCGTCACGAACCATAGTCCAGACGATTATACGGCTATTTGCCCTGCGGCGGTTGCAGCGTTGCGCGGCGCGTGGGGCACACTGACCATACGGAGGCCGCGCAAGGCTGGCGCTCGGACAATTCGCCTGCGTTCAACGCTCCCGCAAAAGCCTAAGCAGGAACCGGCATTCTGCGCTCCAAGGTGTAAATCAAATCCTTGGCGTGCAGCTTCAGCTTCTTGAGCTTGATCTCCTCGATCTGCTCCTCTGTGGACAGATAAGGCTTTTGCAGCAACTCTTCCAACCGCTGAGCGTAGTGGTGATGTTCGTCGTGCAGGCGGTTAATTTCTTCACTCAGCGTGGAATCCTGGATTTCATCCATCAAGCACCTCCGATTTGTTAAAGAACACTTACATATATCGCCCCCGGCGCGCTCTCCGCAAGCGAAAAAGGGACCTGAAGTAATCTCCGGCTGTGGAATTCCGGGCAAAAACCGCCTTTTGTGACGGCCATCACAATTCACTCCATCTGCCGTCACGGAATCAGCCTTCGATCAGCCTGACTGCCAAGGTCAAAGCCCCAGGCGCATCAGCAGCGCGTCTTCAACTGGAATCTGATAATAGTCCTTCCGGC
>CAYVGW010000300.1:0-3603 GCA_964450895.1 uncultured Occallatibacter sp.
ACCTGAAGGGATTCTGGAGCCTGACCGTAACCGGAAACTGGCGATTGATCTTCCGTTATGACGAAAAAGACAATACAGCCAGCGATATTGACCTGACTGACTACCATTGAGGAGGCCGAAATGCCGATGAAGAACCCGCCCCACCCAGGCAGCTTGATTAAAAGCGAAGTGATCGAAGCTCTTGGCCTCAGCGTAACCAAGGCCGCGGAGATTTTGCAGGTGCGCCGCGCTACGCTCTCTGATCTTCTCAACGGCAAGTCCGCACTGACACCAGAGATTGCGCTACGCATCGAAAAAGCATTTGGCCCGGAGATGGACCATCTCCTGCGCATGCAACTTGCCTATGACGTGTCCAAAATCAGGGCGCAGGCAAAGAACATCTCAATCGAGCGGTACGTACCGGCTTGAATACAGCCTGCCAGCGTGGACCAGGAGGTCCACGCTTCAGCCGGCCGGGAGGCCGGCGCTACAAAATGCGCTACGTCGAATAGTCCGCGTTGATGCTGACGTACTCATGCGTCAGGTCGGTGGTCCAGAAGATGCACGAGCCGCTGCCCACGTGCAGGTCGATGGTGATCGAAAACTCGCGTTGCGCAATGTAATCATGCGCCGCCTTCTCGTCGAACTCCGCCGCTCGCCCGCCGTCGCGGCAGATCCAAAGCTCGCCGAAGCGAATCTCGAAGCGCTCCGGGTCGATCTCAGCGCCGGAGTAGCCCAGCGCCGCCGCCAGCCGCCCCCAGTTCGGATCGCCGCCCGACCAGGCCGTCTTGACCAGCGGTGAATGAGCAATCGCCTTGGCCACTTTGAGCGCATCGGCGTCGCTGGCCGCGCCCTCAATATGCAGCTCGACGACGTGCGAGATGCCTTCGCCGTCGCCCACCACCTGGCGCGCCAGCGAAGTGCAGACCTGGGTCAGAGCCGCGCCGAAGGGCGCATTGCCCGCCTCAACGACCGCCCCGCTCGCGCCCGACGCCAGCAGCAGCACCGTGTCGTTGGTCGAAGTGTCGCCGTCCACTGAGATACGGTTGAAGCTCGTCTCGATGGCCGGGCGCAGGTAGCCGTCCAGCACCGCCGGTTCAACCGTCGCGTCGGTCAGGATATAGACCAGCATCGTGGCGTGGGGAACCAGTTGCGGGTGAATCATTCCCGCGCCCTTGCAAAACGCGGCGATGCGCACTTCCCTTCCCTCGATCTCCAGGCGCGCAAAGGCCGTCTTCTCCATCGTGTCGGTGGTTAGGATGGCCTGCGCCGCTCGCAGGAAGTGGTCGAAGCCGTCGCCCAGATCGGTAGCCAGCGCGGGCAAAATGGCGACGATCTTCTCCGCCGGCAGCGGCACGCCGATGACGCCGGTCGAAGAGGGAAAAACCTCCTGCGGCGGGCAACCAAACTGCTCGGCAATGGCGTAGCAGGTTCTGCGCGCGGCATCCATGCCCGCCTCGCCGGCGGCGCAGTTGGCGTTGCCCGCGTTGATGGCCGCGGCGCGCACCTTGCCGCCGGTCATCTGCAAGTGTTTCTTGTCCACGATCAAAGGCGCGGCGGTGACGCGGTTGGCGGTGAAGGCGGCGGCGGCGCTGGCCGGCTCGTCGGCCAGAATCAGGGCAAAGTCGGTGCGGCCGCTAGCCTTCAGCCCCGCCTTGGCGGCGCCAAAGCGGAAGCCGCGCGGAATTACAAATTGAGTTGCTTCGCTGGGATTAGTCATAGGCTTCAATTCCTTAATTTAACAGGTGCAAGCCTGTTCCGGAACGCCCCGCGTTTTATCTCCGCTTTCAATGGTTTTGCCGCAAATTTTTGTGAAATAATTCTGTGTTGGATGGGAGGTTCTTATCAAACCTGAAGATACCAAACCCCACGAGGAAGTCAATCTGGCATTGTTCGCCAGTCAGGGCTTTTACAAAGAGCTGCTGGACCACATGAGCGACGGGGTCTACTTTGTGGACCGCGAGCGGCGCATCCTCTATTGGAACGACGGCGCAACGCGCCTGACCGGCTATACCTCCGAAGAGCTGGTGGGGCGGCGCTGCGATGACGACACGCTCAATCACGTCGATCCCTCCGGCTGCGCTCTCTGCAAGGTCGGCTGTCCTCTCACGGCGAGCATTGCCGACGGCGGGATGCACCAGGGAAACGTCTTTCTGCGCCACAAACAGGGGCGGCGCGTCCCCGTCAACGTGCGTGTACAGCCGATTCGCGGCGAGGATGGGAGCATTCTGGGCGCGGTTGAGATCTTCAGCGACGATTCGGCCCGCCTGGACGCGCGGCGCAAGACCCAGGCCATGGAGCGGCTGGCCTTTCTGGACCAGCTTACACAGTTGCCCAATCGCCGCTTTCTGGATATGTCGTTGAAAACTGCATGGAATGAGTTCGAGGTGCATCACGATCCCTTTGGCGTGCTGCTGATTGATCTGGACCGCTTCAAGCAGATCAACGATACCTTCGGCCACTGCGGCGGAGATCAGGCCTTGCAGGAGGCGGCCAAGACCCTGACCGGATCGCTGCGCCCCACGGATGTTGTAGGCCGCTGGGGCGGCGACGAGTTTTTGGCCATCGTGCGCAACGTGGACGGCCCGGCGCTGAAGGAACTGGCCGAGCGCTGCGTCTGCATGGTGTCGCAAACCGTAATTCCCAACAGCGATGGAATCCCGATTGCCCTGTCGATCTCCGTGGGCGGAGCGCTGGCGCAGCCCGGCGCGGGCATTGAGCAGCTCATTCTGCGCGCCGATGAAAGGATGTACCGCAGCAAGGCCAACGGACGCGACCGCGCCACGACGGAATAAGCGCCGCGCTGCCTTCCTGCATGAACAGGTAACGCCGGCCTCTTGGCCGGCTGTTGCGTGGACCTCCCAGTCCGCGCCGAGCGCTTTCTCTCGGTAACTTTGCCGGATAATCTATGAAGATGAAGAGTTGCGCATACGGAGATTTCTTCCCCGCCGACGAAAAGCAGTTCCTGGAGTTGCGCCGGGTCAACGTGGCGCGCGGCGACCGCGTGGTGCTGCACAACGTCAACCTTACGATCCGCGCCGGCGAGCATGTGGCTATCCTTGGCCCCAACGGCTGCGGAAAATCCACGCTGATCCTCACCCTGAGCTGCCAGCTCTACCCTATCGTGAAGCCGGGGATGCAGGCGCGCATCTTTGGCCGCGAGCGCTGGGATCTGACCGAGCTGCGCCGCCACTTTGGCGTGGTGGCTGCCGGCCTGCTCGGCGAGTTGCCGGGCGAGCGGACGGCCTCGACTACCGGCCTGGACGCGGTCATCGCCGGCTTCTTTTCCGCCTCCACGCTCTGGCCCAACCTGCACGTCACCGCCGAGATGCGCGAGCGGGCCGCTGAAGCGTTGCGCCGCATGGAGGCGCTTCACCTGGCCAAGCGGCGCGTGGGCGAGATGTCGGCCGGCGAGAAACGGCGCATCCTGATCGCTCGCGCGCTGGTCCATCGCCCCCGCCAACTGCTCCTCGACGAGCCTTCCAACGCCCTCGACCTGGCTGCTCAGCGCGAGCTGCGCGAGTCGCTGCGCAAACTGGCGCAGGAAGGCACTGGCCTGGTTCTGGTGACGCATCACTTGGGCGACATTCTGCCGGAGATCGAGCGCGTGATTCTGATGCGCGA
>CAYVGW010000301.1:0-3558 GCA_964450895.1 uncultured Occallatibacter sp.
CTGCAATTTCCCTGGCGCTGGCTGCTGGTTCTGGAGGCGCCCATGGCCATCTTCTTCGCCGCCGCTATCTGGCCCACGCGGCGCTGGCGGCGGGTTGCCGTTGGCGGCGCTTGCATCGCGCTCTTTGCGGGCATGACCCTCTACGCGGAGAAGTTCTTCTTCCAAGCTTGTTATGCGGAAGACACCGTCTCCGGAATGCTGGCCACCTACCGCGCTGGCCACGGCTTTCCCGGCACCGACGAGTACGAGCCGACCGGCTCCGACCTTTCGCTGATCCCGACGGGACTGCCCGCCGCTTGCCTGGTCAGCGATCCCAACTCTGCGCTGGGCCAAGCCGCCGAGTCACCCGACCTGCCTCCCACCTGGAATGCCGCGCAGGGAAGTTGCGAGGCAACTTATGCGTGGACGCCGACTCCCGGCCAGGCCACGCACCGCCATCTGCGCGTCGCGGCTACAGTCGATCAACCCGGCACTCTGGTCCTGCGCCTGCTCAGCTTTCCCGCGTGGCAGATCAAGGTGAACGGCAAGCTGCCCGCTTCCCTGCCCCGCCGCGACGACGGCCTGATCGCGGTTCCCGTGCCGCAAGGGCCGGTCGTAGTGACCGCCGACTGGCGCACTACGCCGGACGTGCTGGCCGGGCGCTGGCTGAGCGCGTTCTTTGCGCTGCTGCTTGCCGGTCTTTTTTTGCTGGAGCGAAGGCTTAGGAATGCACCCGGAATCTGAGAATCTGGTAACCTTTTTTGCGTGAAGGAAATACTGAATAGGCGTCTTAAGATGTACCATAGAGGTGCATCTGAGTAGAAGGTGCTTGTGGGCAAGAAACCGGAGATTGTTTGGGAGGCGCAATGCTGGGACAGCCGCAAGGTTGTTCTTTACCGGCGCACTCTCTTGGATCATGTCCTCCGTTTTCATTTTGATTCGGCCTTTGTGGTGGATGCCCTAGAAAGAAACAAACTCGTATGTAGCGGAAAAATAGGTGCATTAGATTATTGAGAAGTGTGGGGCTGGAGACCCACACGACAGCCGGTCTGGAGACCGGCGCTACAGTTTCATGCGCGGCGGGTCAGTAGCGCTGGTGGGGGACTGAAGCGAAACTTCCAACGGCCGATATGCGTAATTGACAACAGGAGCCATGGAACCTCCAACGCCATCTACAACATTCAGATTGGCGGGCACAAATGGCTTCTGGTGGCGATCCACTTCCAGGGCATTGCTCTGAGGCTGACGGGTAAGCCAAACTTTATCAAGACCTTCTACGGAGTCAGTGAAATCCCCGGAGGGCGGTTGCTTTGGGGGAAGAGGCCATGAAAACAGAACTGCATCACGACAAAGATACCGGCGTTGCCTATGTGGATGTCTGCGCAACCCCCGAAAGCGGGGTTCGTATCGACGTGGTAGACGTCACGGAGCAATTGGAACTCAATACCCAGGTGCTTGCGCGCGTGGATGAGAATGGGCGTCTTTTAGGTCTGATCATTCAGGATTACTCAAGGTTCAAGCGGGAGTTGCGGCGCAAATACTTGGCGCTCGCCGTCGAGAGAATCCTTGACCTCATCATCAGCAAGGTTCGGGATTTGACCTCCCGGACGGCGAATTGCTCTGAGTTTCACCAATTGGCAGCCCACGTTTAGGAGAGAGGGCCTCCCAGGGCTTAGAATCTCCAGCCGCTCTCATTTATCATGAGAGCGATGCCTACCGATGTGAAAACGATCTTGCAAGAAGGCGCGGCGCTCACCGACCGGGCGCTGGAAGAGCTGATTCCCAGCGTTGAAACGGTTCCCGCTTCGATCCACGGCGCCATGCGCCACTCCGTCTTTGCCGGGGGCAAGCGGCTGCGGCCCGTGCTGGCCTACCAGGCCGCCGCGGTCATCGCCGGAACTGTGCCCGCGGGCATCGCCAAGCTGGGCGCGGCGCTGGAGATGTTGCACACCTACTCGCTGATCCACGACGACCTGCCCGCGCTGGACAACGACGATCTGCGCCGCGGCAAGCCCACCTGCCATGTGGCCTTTGGCGAGGCCATCGCCATTCTGGCCGGGGACGCGCTGCAAACCCGCGCCTTCGAGGTGCTGGCCGGACTGGAGTGCCCGCCCGCCGCGACGGTGCAGATCATCGGCCTGGTCGCCAACGCCGTGGGCACCGTCGAGGGCATGATCGGCGGACAGGTGCTGGACATCGAGAGCGAGCACAAGAAGCCCACCCCGGAGCTGGTGCAGGCGATTCATCGCGCCAAGACCGGCGCGCTGATCCGCGTCGCGGTCGTCGCAGGCGGCGTTTATGGCGGAGCCGGTGTGGAAGACGTGGCGCGACTGACCCTCTTCGGCTGCAAGGCCGGTTTGGCCTTCCAGATTGCCGACGATGTGCTGGACCTGACCACGGACTCGGCCAACCTGGGCAAGACGGCGGGCAAGGACTTGACTGCCGAAAAAGCCACCTGGCCCGCGGTTTACGGAATCGAGCAGAGCAACCTCGACGCCGCGCGGCTGATCGAGGAGGCCTTTGCCGCGCTGGCGCCTTACGGCAGCCGCGCCGATAGCCTCAAGGCCGTCGCCCGCTTCCTGGTCGAGCGGAAGAATTAGTGTAGTGCGTTAAGCAAGAACGCATTTATGTTTTGTAACAGGGCATGACTTCAGTCGTGCCGAAGACGCCAGCTTCTTGATTGTATGGGGCTTTAGCCCCTGCCGTATTTGTCATCAGCCATTGCTCTTTCGCAGCGGCTAAAGCCGACTCGTTTTTTAGGCGATCTTGCGGCACGACTGAAGTCGTGCCCTGTTACAAAGCCTGCTTGCCATTGAGTTTTTCGCTGTCTCTCAATCGTATGCCCGTCATCTCCTGTGTTATTTTTGATGCGATTATCATGATACTCAACGTTCTTGCGTGGCAACCATCTCAATCTGCTTGCTATACTGCTTGACAAGATGCCGGACACTGAATTCCCACAATGGTTGGACAAAACTGAAGAGAGCTATGTCGGCGTTCTCACGCTGGACAATGGCGAGAAGATCATCGCGCAGATCATCAAGTTCGATGAGGAGAGCGGCGAAGTTGTTTATGAGGTCATCTCTCCGAATCCTCCTCATTCGAAAAGCGCTAAGAAACGTCAAACCATTCTCGCCAGCAGCGTTGTTGACTTCGATCCCCAATCACCTACAGCGCAACCGTGGCCATACTCTGATCCCTGCAGGAATATGAAATTCTCACTCCCACGTTTTATCCTGATGGCAGCGATGTTCTTGAGCGTGACATTTGGCAGCATACCTCTCTTTCTCATCCTGGGAAAAAGGCCTTATGGATTACAGGAAGCAGCGGCGATCATCTACACCGTTGCTATATTTCTTACCTTTGCCGCGAGTTACTCGTTCACATGCCCCGCTGTTCAGCCCCAGATTCCGCGCCTGTTTTGGCGTCACCTCGGCTTTCTCGTTGGGCTTTTCGCTCTCCAAACCGCAGCATTGGCCGTTCTTCCTTACTTGCCTGACCTGTGGAATTTTGCCCTGGTTTTCCTGTGTATGGGTCTCGGATACATTCAGGTTTTCACCAACCGATCCCTACTTGACC
>CAYVGW010000302.1:0-3510 GCA_964450895.1 uncultured Occallatibacter sp.
ATCAGCTCGCCGATCTCGCGGGTGGTGCGCTCGCGCTCCGGGGCGTCCATCAGGTAGGTTTCGGCGGCGTCCACGATGGCCTCGAGGTTGCTGGAAGGCACGGGGCGCTTTTCGCAGGCGCGCAGCAGGCCGCTCAAGACCTTCTGGCGGTCAAAGCGCTCCCGCCGGCCGTCCTTTTTGACCACCATGTAGGGAATCTCGTCGATCCGCTCATAGGTCGTAAAGCGGCGATTGCACCGCTCGCAGACCCGCCGCCGCCGGATCGAGTCGGCCTCTTTGCTCTCCCGCGAGTCCACCACCCGATCCTGACCGAAACCGCAATAAGGACACTTCATCTTGCTGCGATTCTACGGCATAAGAGGAACCGCAAACCAGCAAATCTGTTTTGGAATTCAGAATTTGCCCGAGGGCGTTTGCATCAATTTGTTCACAGTTTCACAGTTTCACAGTAGATAGGGGGGGGAGGGGGCCTTGGAGAGGGCATCTGAACCAGACCAATAGGAAGGGACGGCTCGGATTTCAGGGTATTGTCTATAGAGTAGCCCAAAGCCTGAAATAATCGGCAAAATTGTTTTGGGATTGCTCCTCTATTTTCACGCCCTTTGTGCGGGATGCTCCAGATGTGCTTTACTGTTGGCGGATAGAATATGGCTGATTTTGAAAGACATCTGACTCGCTGGCAGAAGGCCGGCCTTCTGGACGCGGAGCTGGCAAGCCGCATCCGCGCCTTTGAAAGCGAAGAAAAGAAGCCGGCGGGGCTGCGCTGGCAGGTGATCGTCGTGCTGATACTGGGCGCGATTCTGCTGGCCTGCGGCGTGGCGCTGTTCGTCTCCGCGCACTGGGAGAAGATCGGCCCGTTGGCGCGGCTGGCCCTCGTGCTGGCCATGGTCAGCCTCTTCCACCTGGGCGGCGGCTGGGCGCGCGGGCGCTTCCAGGGGCTTTCGACGGCCTTGCACGCCGTGGGTACGCTCTCCACCGGCGCGGCGATTGCCCTGGTCGGGCAAATCTTCAACATCGAGGAGCATTGGCCGGCGGCGGTGCTGATGTGGGCCGTGGCCGCGCTGGCCGGCTGGGCGCTGCTGCATGACGAGGCACAGCAGACGCTCACCCTGCTGCTCTTCCCGGCCTGGATGCTCTCCGAGTTCTCGTATTACGCCGAAGGCCACATCGGCGAGCAGGTTTATATAGGCCGCTTCCTCGTGGTCTGGGCAGTACTCTACCTGACCTTTTTCATCGGCTCCGGGCGCAAGGTTCTGCCGTGGATTCTCTACGCATCCTCGGCGATCTACGGCCTGGTTGGGGTTGTCCTGCTGCTCGGCGGCTGGCACTCCTGGGGCGATCAAACGTATCTGCCGCTCGGCCTGCGCAGTTGGGGATGGGTGGAGATTGCCGCCATCCCGCTGCTCTTCGCCGTCTTCAAATTCGGCAAGAGCGTGATTCCGGTAGCCGTGGCGATTGTCTTCTCGATTGCGCTGCCGTGGTGTCAGCGCATTTGGACGGATCATGAACCATACGGCGATTGGGCCCGCAACAAACCCAACCTGGCCGCTCACGCGCTGGTTGCGGCCTTCTGCGTCTTCCTCATCTGGTGGGGCGTGCGGCAGGCCTCGCAGGCGCTGGTCAATCTGGGCATTATCGCCTTCGCCATCGCCGTCTTCTGGTTCTACTTCAGCGACATCTTCGACAAGCTGGACCGCTCGCTGGGGCTGATTGGGCTGGGGATTCTGTTTTTGGCCGGCGGCTGGGCGCTGGAGAAAGCGCGCCGGAATTTGATTGGCGGCATGAAAAAAGCGGAAAACGCCTCCCAAGAATCTCAGGAGGCGCTATGAAACTCTCCAAAACCTCCATTGCCTTGCTGCTCATTCAATTGGTCATCGTTTCATCGATCGCGGCCAAGTACTACTACCAGCGCGTGCGCTGTCCGCGCGTCTGGGTGAAGGCGGCGGCTTACGACCCAGAGATGGTGATGCGCGGCCGCTACCTGAGCCTGCAATTGACCGTGGACGGCTGTGAGAGCACGCTGCCCTCGGCGTTTCACGCCGAATTCCCGCGCAACTCGGACGGAAGCACGCGCAAGGGAGGCTTCCACATCAACTGGCAGGGCGCCGTCCAATTCCGCGCCAAGCTCAAAGTGGAGGGCGGCAAACTGCTGGCGATTCGCATTCCGGAGGCCGACGAAAGCTCGAAGGGGGTGGAAGTGACCGCGCTGCCGGACTCCAGTTGCGACGCGATGCGCCTGCAAGAGCCGGTGGACTTTTACATTGCCGAGCACGCCAGCGACCCCAGCCGGCTGCAGAAAGGCCAGGAGCTATGGATGGAGGTGACCGTTCCGCCCAAAGGGCCGCCGCGTCCGCTGCAACTGGCGCTGAAGGACAACGGCGCGTGGAAGCCGCTGGCGTTTCAATAACCACCTGCGGTGGGGCCAACCAGCGCTTGCGCGCAATCCGGTTCGTGGTAGCCCACCCTAGCCGCAAAAACAAGAACGCGGCGAGGGTGGGGCACCCGCATTTTTCCCGATTAAAAGAGTGCGGCGTGGACCGGGAGGTCCACGCGACAGCCGGCCAGGAGGCCGGCGCTACAAAACTGGTCTGGCGCTACAAAACTAGTTTGGCGCTACAAAAAGTTGGCCGCGCTACAAAGGCTGCTAGCGCACTTTGAAGGGCCTTGCCGCGGCAGGTTGATCCGCGCCTACCTGTCCGGCCTTGATCGCGGCAGCATAGAAATTCTCACCGTGCGTGGGACTGCCGCTCAGACGGCGCAGCATCGCCAACTGGCCGACGTGGGTCAGCGCGTCGGCCACCGGCCCTTGCAGCAACTGCTCGACCGGAGCGTGCAGCGGCCCGCCGGTGGCCAGGAACGCGTCAAAGGTTTGCAGGGACTCGAAGAAGCGCTGCTTCTCCTCGGCCCATGCGCGGGGCTGCGTGGCGTGCCAGCGCTCCTGGCCGATGGCCGCACTCAATGCCCAGTCGAAAAGGTCGCCCATATGGGCCAGAATCTGCACCGGCAGGCGGCCAGCGCCGTCGAAGCCGGCAAAGTGGTCGGGGGCGCCTTCGAGCGCTCGCGCGGCCCGGTAGGCCAAGGTGGCCAGCGCATGGCGCAGCAATTCGCGTTTCTCATCCATGGATGAAACTATAGCGCATCCTGATTGGCTTTGCAGGGCAACCGCATTTGGATTGGAGGCAATCGTTTTGAACGGGCACGGCTTTAGCCGTGCCGCAAAGGAAGGAGATAATTCATGGCTTTAGCCACTGAGGGAAGGTTTTGAAGGTAAAAACCATCCCTCGGCGGCTAAAGCCGGTGCTTTTGTGTCCTCGCAATCGGCACGGCTGAAGCCGTGCCCTTTCAAAACCGTACTACGGCACGATTTCAATTCCAAATGCGATTGCCCTGGTTTGCTTTGAGAAAAGCCAGTCGATTAGGCACAAATTGCCATTCTCTGATAAACTGGAAATTCTGAGTCCAAGAGCAGGAAGAAGCCATGTCTATTCATCCCGTAATGCAGCGTTTGGC
>CAYVGW010000303.1:0-3507 GCA_964450895.1 uncultured Occallatibacter sp.
CCTCCGTTGGCTGTTCTGTAGATTCCTCGCGCGATAGGAAAGGCCCACCCTTTTTCATAGGCCTGAAGGCCTCTGCTTCCTCCGTTGGATTTTCTGAAAGCTTCTGGCATGATAAGCAAAAGACCTTGCCCACTCTATTGGCCCAAGCCCAGCATCACGGGCCTTTACCTCTTTGACCTGGCTCCGATAGTATGGGAGAGGTTGGTTGCAGGTTTACGCAGGCCCATCGACACGGTCTTGAGGATTGGACTCCTGTTGAGGGCTATTTTTTTGGGGAGTTGCCCATGTCCCGCGTTGTTGAGATTACCGAACTTGCGCTGCGTGATGCACATCAGAGTTTGCTGGCCACCCGGATGGGTTTGGACGACATGACTCCGGTCTGCGAAGAGATTGACAATGCCGGCTACTGGTCGGTGGAGTGCTGGGGCGGCGCAACCTTCGACTCCTGCATTCGCTTTTTGAACGAAGATCCTTGGGAGCGTCTGCGCACCTTCCGCAAGCTGATGCCCAAGAGCCGGTTGCAGATGCTGCTGCGGGGCCAGAACCTGCTGGGCTACCGGCACTACGAGGACAGCGTGGTCGAGCGCTTCGTGGAGAAGTCGGCGGCCAACGGGATTGACGTCTTCCGCATCTTTGACGCGCTGAATGATGTGCGTAACCTGCGGACCAGCGTCCGCGCCGTGAAGAAGACCGGCAAGCACGCGCAGGGGACCATCTCGTACACCGTCAGCCCGCTGCACACGGTGGCGGCCTTTGCCGAGATGGCCGAGCAGTTGAAGGAGATGGGCTGCGATTCGATCTGTATCAAGGATATGGCCGCGCTGCTCCGTCCGCAGCCGGCATATGACTTGGTGAAGGCCATCAAAGAGAGGTGCGGCGCGGAGACGCTGGTTCATGTCCATACGCACGCCACGACCGGCGTGACGCTGGTTTCGCTGATGAAGGCGATCGAGGCGGGTTGCGACATGGTGGACACGGCGGTCAGCTCCCTTTCGCTGGGACCGGGACATAATCCGACGGAAAGCATGATTGAAATGCTGGAAGGGACCGGCTACGAGACGCGCGTCGATCTGGAGCGGGTTCTGAAGGTTTCCCGGCATTTTGCACAGATTCGGCCGCGCTACAAGGAGTTTTTCAGCGAGAATACCGGCGTGGATACGGAGATCTTCAAGAGCCAGATTCCGGGCGGCATGATCTCGAACATGGAGAGCCAGCTCAAGGGGCAGGGCGCGGGAGACAAGCTGCAAGAGGTTCTGGAGGAGGTTCCGCGGGTTCGCAAGGACTCCGGTTACCCGCCGCTGGTGACGCCGACCAGCCAGATCGTCGGTTCGCAGGCCGTCTTCAATGTGCTGATGGGCAAGTACAAGGTGCTGACGGGCGAGTTTGCCGACCTGATGCTGGGCTACTATGGAGCGACGATTGGTCCCAAGGATCCCGAAGTGCTGAAGCGGGCGGAGGCGCACGCCAAGAAGCCGGCGATCACAGAGCGTCCGGCGGATTTGCTCAAGCCGGAGTGGGATGTGCTGAGCGCGGCTGCCAATGCCTTGAAGGGCGCGAACGGAAGCGACGAGGATGTGCTGACCTACGCGATGTTCCCGCAGGTGGCGCCCAAGTTCTTTGAGAGCAGGGCACAGGGGCGGAAAAATGTGGGCAAGGATTCTGTGGCAGCCAAGGCGCCGGAGAGCAAGGCTCCCTCAGCGGTGGGCGGAGCATCCTTGAGCGCCAAGGTAAACTATGTGATTACGCTGAACGGCAGAGAGCACCGGGTGACCGTGGCTCCAGAGAAGTAGGAGCAAGGATGGCACAGCAAGACGAGAGCAAGAAAAAGACGATGGCCGAGAAGGTTGCGAGCCTGGAGGCCAAGCGCGCGGAGTTGAAGCTGGGCGGCGGCGCGGAGCGCATCGAGAAGCAGCACTCGAGCGGCAAGCTGACGGCGCGCGAGCGGATTGCCTCGCTGGTGGACGCCGGCAGCTTCCAGGAGATCGGAATCTTTGCGCAGCATCGCTCGACGACTTTTGGAATGGACGGCAAGGAGATGCCAGCCGACGGCGTGGTCACCGGCTGCGGCAAGATCGACGGCCGTCAGGTTCACTTGGCCAGCCAGGACTTCACCGTGGGCGGCGGCTCGGCGGGCGAGGCGCACAACGACAAGTGCGTGGACATGATGAAGCTGGCGCTGAAGACGGGCAGCCCGTTTGTCTTCATGAACGACTCCGGCGGCGCGCGCGTGCAGGAGGGGATCGACAGCCTGGCCGGCTATGGCCGCGTCTTTTATCACAACGTGCTGCTCAGTGGCGTGGTGCCGCAGATTTCGCTGATTCTGGGGCCGTGCGCGGGCGGCGCGGTGTATAGCCCCGCGCTGACGGATTTTGTGATTCAGTCCCGTCCGGCGCGGATGTTTATCACCGGGCCGAAGGTGATTCGGCAGGTCACGGGCGAAGTGGTCAGCGACGAGGAGCTGGGCGGCCCGCATGCGCAGATGAGTTCCGGCGTGGTGCATCTGGTTGCCGAGGACGACGAGGAGGCCACGCAGCTCTGCCGGCGGCTGCTCAGCTTTATGCCTTCCAACAATCTGGAAGATCCGCCCCGGCTTGATTATCATCTGCCGACGGAATCCGACGCCGAGATTGGCGGGATTGTTCCGGTGGACAACAAGGCGGTCTACGATGTGCGCGACCTGATCCGGCGCGTCGTGGACTATCAGGATTTCTTCGAGATTCAGCCGGAGTTTGCCGCGAATATCGTCATCGGCTTCGGACGCCTGGAAGGCCGCCCGGTGGGCATTATCGCCAGCCAGCCGAATCACCTGGCGGGTGTGCTGGACATCAACGCTTCGGACAAGTCGGCGCGTTTTGTGCGCTTTTGCAACGCCTTCAACATTCCGCTGGTGACCTTTGTGGATGTGCCGGGATTCCTGCCCGGCGTGGAGCAGGAGCGCGGCGGCATCATCCGCCACGGCGCCAAGCTGCTCTTTGCCTACTCCTCGGCCACGGTGCCCAAGATCACGGTGGTGCTGCGCAAGGCTTATGGCGGCGCGTATATCGCCATGTGCTGCAAGGACTTGGGCGCGGATCGGGTGATCGCATGGCCGACGGCGGAGATTGCCGTGATGGGCGCGGAGGGCGCGGCGGAGATCGTCTTCCGGCGCGAGATTGACGCATCCGCAGACAAAGCCGCAAAGCGCAAAGAGATGGTGGATGCGTACCGCGATGCCTTCTCCAACCCTTGGATCGCCGCCGCCCGCCGATTAGTGGACGACGTGATTGATCCCGCCGAGACGCGCAAGGCGCTGGTCGCGGCGCTGGAATCGCTGCACACCAAGCGGGAGCTGCGTCCCGGCAAGAAGCATGGATTGATCCCGCTGTAAACGAGCGTTGGAACCGCAGGTCCTTCGACTGCGTTTGTCGCAAAGAACGCGCCAAACTTCGCTCAGGATGACAGATCATTTGCTTAGGATGACAGATCATTTGCTTAGGATGACAGATCATTTGCTTAGGATGACAGATC
>CAYVGW010000304.1:0-3495 GCA_964450895.1 uncultured Occallatibacter sp.
TTTAGCCGTGCCCTTTCAAAACCGATCATTTTCTAGATTCCAAATCCAAATGCGATTGCCCTGGGTGTATGGCTACAGTCGTGCCGTAAACTCCCTCTGCCGCTGTAAACTACCAATAACCCTATGCCCCTCTCCGTCGCCGACTTCGTGCATCGCTGGAAGATCAACGCGCAGTCTGAGCGTTCGAGCGCCCAGTCGCACTTCAATGACCTCTGCGAACTGCTCGGCGAAAAGTCCCCCACCGAGAGCGACCCCTCCGGCGAACGCTACGCCTTTGAAAAGCGCGTCAGCAAGGCGCGCGGCGGCACCGGTTTCGCCGATGTCTGGCTCCGCGACCACTTTGCCTGGGAGTACAAAGGCAAGCACAAAAGCCTGCAAAAGGCCTACGAGCAGCTCAGCGACTACCGCGAGGACCTGGGCAATCCGCCGCTCCTCGTCGTCTGCGACTTCGAGCGCTTCGAGGTTCACACCAACTTTACGGCCACCCGCAAGCGCGTCTACGCCTTCACCCTCGACGATCTCAATCGCAACCACGTGACGGCCACCTGCCCGCTGCCGCCCATCGACGTGCTGCGCGCCCTCTTCGGCGATTACAGCGTCCTCCGCCCCGAGTACACTGACGCCCAGGTCACGCAAGAAGCCGCCAAGCTCTTCAGCAAGCTGGCCGAGCGCCTGGAACTCGAAGAGCGCAACCTGGGCGTCACACGCGCCGAGATTGCGCACTTCCTCATGCGCATCCTCTTCTGCTTCTTCGCCGACTCCATCGGCCTGCTGCCGGAGCGCGTCTTCCGCTCCATGATCCAGAGCGACGACCGCTTCCTGCCCCGTAAATTCCTCCGCAAGCTCAAAAACCTTTTCGCCGCGATGAGTGAGGAAGATGGCATCTTTGGCGAACACTCGATCAAGTTCTTCAACGGCGGCCTCTTCAACGACGCCTCGGTCATCCCCCTCGACCTGGCCGACCTCGGCATCCTCTACGAAGTCTCCAAGAACTACGACTGGTCGCACATTGCCCCGGCCATCTTCGGAACCCTCTTCGAGCGCTCCCTGGACCCCGCCCGCCGCTCGCTCATCGGCGCGCATTACACCAGCGAGGAAGACATTCTGCTGCTCATCGAGCCGGTCCTCGTCAGCCCTCTGCAGCGCCGCTGGGAGCAGGTCAAGCAGCGCATTCTGGAGGCGCGGGCGGTCGAGCGCGCCGAAGAGGCCGCACAGGATTCCCGGCAGGCCCGCCTGCGCGTCGATCTGCCTTCGGAGAAATTGCTCGGCGAGTGGATTGAAGAGCTGACCGCCGTGCGCGTCCTCGACCCCGCCTGCGGCTCCGGCAACTTCCTCTATCTGGCCCTGCGCCGGATGCTCGACCTATGGCTGGAGGCCAGCCGCTTCGCCGCCGAGCAGGGCATCTCCATGGTCGTCTCCAAAATGGTCTCGCCCCGCCAGCTCTTCGGCATCGAAACCGAGTTCTACGCCCATGAACTGGCCTCCGTCGTCGTCTGGATCGGCTTCCTGCAATGGAAGCACGAACACGCCATCCGCGAAGACCGCGAGCCGATCCTGGAAAAGCTCAGTAACATCGAACACGGCGACGCGATTCTGCGCTATGATGCCGACGGAAAGCCCTACGAACCCGAATGGCCGAAGGCGGATTATATTGTCGGGAATCCGCCGTTTCTCGGCGGCAAACGGCTGCGGCGTGAACTGGGCGATCCGTATGTAGACGATCTTTTTGCACTTTATGAAGGACGAGTACCTCATGAAGTTGATCTTGTAACTTATTGGTTCAGTAAATCCTTCACCGAAGTTCAATCTCATCATGCACGTGTTGGTCTTTTGGCAACTCAAGCCATTCGCGCCGGGTCCAATCGGATCGTACTGAATCGAATTATTGTCGATGGCTCCATTTTCTTTGCTTGGAGCAATCGGGAATGGACTTTGGAAGGCGCGGCAGTTCGAGTTTCAATGATTGGCTTTGACGATGGATCTGAAACCATCCATGAGTTGGATGGAGAATTCGTCTCTTCAATTAACGCCGATTTGAGTGCGGGCATCGACCTGACTGAAGCTGATTCTCTAGCGGAGAATCAGGGATTTGCATTTCAAGGTCCGGTCAAAGTCGGTCAATTTGAAGTTGAGCCGGATGTTGCGCGAAAGATGCTTGCCGCGCCGATTAACCCCAATGGGCTACCTAACTCCGAGGTGGTGATTCCGTGGATCATTGCCAGAGATTTAACGGATCGTCCCAAAGGAATGTACATCATTGATTTTCAAAGTATGAGCGAAAAGGAATCTGCTCTATTTGAGTTGCCATTTGAATATATCAAGCATCACGTCTATCCATCCCGCATGGAAAACAATCGGCAACGAAGGCGTGAGCTGTGGTGGCACCATGGCGAAAAAAACCTTGGAATGCGCAAAGCATTATGCGGTTTGCGCAGATATATTGCCTCGCCCAGAGTTTCAAAGCATCGCTTTTTCAATTTTGTACCGGTTCAGACTCTTGCCGATAGCCGGGTCGTTGTGATCGCTCAAGAGAATGATTACTTCATCGGCGTACTCGAATCGTCGATTCACAATGAATGGAGTCTCGCAACCTGTTCGCGACACGGGGACGGCAATTCGATCACATATAACATTGAATCCTGCTTCGACACCTTCCCCTTCCCCTGGCCGCCCAGCAAGGAGCCAGCCGAAGAGGCTGACGCGCGGGTCAAGGCCATCGCCGATGCGGCGCGGGAGCTGGTCCGCCTGCGCGATGCGTGGCTGAATCCGCCGGGAATTGCGCCGGAGGAGTTGAAGAAGCGCACACTGACCAACCTCTACAACCAGCGTCCGGAGTGGTTAGCGAACGCTCACCGCGCCCTCGACGAAGCCGTCTTCGCCGCCTACGGCTGGCCGGCCAGCCTCACCAAAGAGGAGATTCTCACCCGTCTGCTCGCCTTGAACCGCCAGCGCGCCGCCCTGCAGGACAAATAGATTTCTGAGGATTGATCGAGTCCGTAATTGCCGGAATGCAGCGCTGGCCTCCTGGCCGGCTGTAACGCGGAGGTCCTCGTCCGTGATTGTCCAGGATGAATTGCCAATTCATGCGGTCTGTTTACTCGGTGCTTGCAGATCACAAGTCCCGGCAAGCGCATAATCAAAGCATGAACAGCCTCCGGAGCGGCGGAGAATTCATGGTATGTCTTCGCCGTTTGTTTCCTGTTCTTCCGGCATCCCCCACCCCCTCCCCCTGTGGAAAACGGATTTATGCCCCTCCGAGCGCACGCAAATCACTGAAAACAAATAACCCTAAAAACGGCTGATGAAGGGCCCTAGGAATGACCAACTGATTCAAATCAAAATGGGTTGCAAAGATGGAGGAATTCACCATTTGGGTGAGGTGCGGAGCAGTTCAAAACCCGAATTTGAGAAGGAGCCGAACAAGCGATAATCTCAACCGCGGAATTTTGCAGGGGCTAAAGCCCAGCTTTCTTATCAGCTCTTTGCGGCCCGACT
>CAYVGW010000305.1:0-3486 GCA_964450895.1 uncultured Occallatibacter sp.
ACGCCGCAGGGAGTGATCGAGCTGCGCTTCTTCTTCTCCGAAGGCTCGAATGGGCCGGAGGGCGCCGACACGCCGCTGCTGGTGCTCAAGCGCAAGGTGCGCAAGCTGATCGAAGAGGAAGACGCCCGCCATCCGCTGACCGACGACGCGCTGGCCGCCATGCTCCAATCCCAAGGCATTCAGTTGACCCGCCGCACCGTGGCCAAATACCGCGAGGACATGAATATCCCCAGTACGCATCAGCGGAGGCGGCGAGAAGGGTGACGGCAGTTCTCAGTTCTCAGTTCTTAGTTCTCAGTCGTCAGTTCTCAGTTCTCAAACCGAATTATGTGCCTCCTGGATCATTGTCAAGCTATTTTTCCCTTTCCGCTTTCCCCATCTCCATTCCTTTTTGGCAGGAAATTCACGATTACTGACCGAGACTGAGAACTGAGAACTGACAACTGAGAACTGATCGTGTAGAATCCGAAGTTCCCCAGTCTTTTCAACGGCTGCGGGAAGAACACGAAGCGGAGGTTGACCATGGAAGTGGAGTACACCGCCCGGCAAGTGAAGATCTCCAAGGCGCTGCGCACGCAGGCCGAGGAGGGGATGGAACGGATTGCCCGGATTCTGGGCAAGAGCGCGCGCGGCAGCATTGTCTTCAGCGCGCAAAAGAGGCAGCAGATCGCCGAGGTGACGATCCAGGCGCGTCTCCAGACGATAGCGGCGGAGGGCAAGGCGGAGACGCTGTCCTCGGCGCTGAAGATGGCCCTGGAGCATGCCGAGAATCAGGCGCGGCGTCATCGAGACCGCAGCATCGAGGGCAAGCGGCTGCCCAAGGAAGAAAAAGTGCTGACCGCGCCTCCGGTGGCCCGGCCTAAATCCCGCGCCACGCAGAGCGGGGAGGCGGAGGTTGCGGAAGTGAAGCCTGGGCGCGCCCGCAAGAAGGCCAGCGCGGTCATCGCCGTGCATAAATCCCCCCTGCGCAAGACGGTGATTGAGCCGCATGTGGTGACCAGCGGCGAGGCGATTGCGGAAAGGGCCATGACCATCGAGGAGGCGGTCAAGGAGCTTGAATCCAACGACCGGGATCTGTTGATCTTCCACAACCTGTCGGGGGAGCAGTATGTGTTGCACCGCCGCCGTGACGGCGAGATGGAGCTGGTGGAGCTTGCATAGAACCGGGCGCTGTCCCTCCCACCCTAGCCGCAAAAACAAGAGCGCGGCAAGGGTGGGGGCGCCCGAGCTGATGAAACTTTCAGGAAGAAAGAAGCGTGGACCAGGAGGTCCACGCCGCAGCCGGCCGGGAGGCCGGCGCTCCAGCTTCATGAGTCGCGGGTGGGCTAGGGCGGCGGGGAACGAATAAGGATCGGACGCTTGAGTTTTCCGGAAAAATCGGAATCCACACGACCACGGCTGCTGGAGGATCTGCTGGCCAGCCTCTCGGAAGCCGTGGCCGTGGAGCGCGCCGACCGCGTGGTCTTTGTGAACGCAGCTTTTACGCGCATCTTCGGCTATGCCGCCGAAGAAGTTCTTGGCGGCCGGCTGCGGGATTTCATCGTTCCTGAGTCGCATCAGAAAGAGTGCGCGCGGATCGGCAAGGAGTTGACGCAGTGTGGTTGGGCTTCGCTCGATACGGTGCGCGCCACCCAGGCCGGCGGGCTGGTGGATGTGGCGCTGGAGGCTCGTCCGCTCCTGGTCAACGGGGTCAAGGAAGGCTTGGTCTTCTCTTTTCGAGAGATAGGCGAGCGCAAGCGGATGGAGGCCAAGCTGCAGCATGATGCGCTGCATGACGCGCTGACCGGCTTGCCCAATCGCGCGCTTTTTCTGGACCGCCTGAATCTGGCCTTCACGCGCAGATCGCGCAGCCGCGGGCAGAATTGCGGCGTGCTTTTTCTGGATCTGGACCGCTTCAAAGAGATCAACGATACGCTGGGACACGCGACGGGGGATGCGCTGCTGAACGCGGTGGCCGTACGGCTGCGCGCGGCCCTGCGCCCGCAAGACACGGCGGCCCGGCTGGGCGGCGACGAGTTTGCCATTTTGGTGGAGAATACTCTGTCGGTTACAGACATCGAGCATATGGCCGGTCGCGTCTTGCAGGCGCTGGAGCGTGAGTTTGAGGATGCCGGGCGTTTCTTTCACGTTGGCGCATCGATTGGCGTGGCGATTTCCGGGCCAGACCACGCCTCGCCTGAGCAGTTGATCCGTGACGCCGACTTTGCCATGTATCGCGCCAAGCAGGCGGGCGGGGGACGCTTTGAAATCTTTGACAAGAAGCTGGAGGGGGTTGCCGCCAGCCAGCAAGAGTGTGAGCTGGAGCTGCGGCGGGTGATCGAAAAGCGCCAGTTCGAGCTGTGGTATCAGCCGATCTGCAAGTTGAAGGCGGGTGCGCCGCTTACCGTCCAGGTGGAAGGCTTTGAGGCGCAACTCTGCTGGCGGCGGGCGGATGGCTCGGTCTCCAGCTTCGGCGATCTGCTTCCGGTGGCCGAAGAGACGGGGCTTTCGATCAGCCTGGGCCGGGAGGCGCTGGAAGCGGTCTGCACGCAGTTGAGGATTTGGACCGATCGGCTGCCGCAAGTGCAACTGACGCTGGCCATTCCTCTGACGCAGCGGCAGTTCTACCACCCCGATTTGCTTGCGCAGGTGAAGCGAACGCTGGCGGCCAGTGGGGTCGATCCGGCTCGCCTGCTTTTGGAAGTGGGAGAAGGCACGCTGAGCGAAGATCCCAAGGGCGCGCTGGAGCTTCTTGAGCGGCTGCTGGCCTGCAATGTCAAGCTGGCCGTGGAAGACTTTGGAGCAGGTTTGGCGCCGCTGCATCATCTGGTGGCTTTACCGATTGACGTACTCAAGCTGGCCCCCCGGCTGACTGCATCGGCCACCCAGACGGGACGCCAAGGGGCGGTTCTGGAGTCGCTGCTTCAACTGGGGCGGAAGCTGGGCGTGCAGGTGGTGGCGCAGGGCATCGAGACGGTGGAGCAAGCCGAGGCGCTGGTCCGGATGGGCTGCGATCTGGGCCAGGGTCCGCTGCTTTCGCCGGCGCTGGAGCCGCTGGCGGCGCAGAAGCTGGCGGAGCGGTGTTCCTGGAGTTTATAGATTGACGATCTGTCAGGCGGCTTTGCTGAAAAGTTCAATCTGGGGCAGCTTCTTTCGCTTGGCCCGGGCGAAATCGTAGTTGGTCTGCATCTCGTACCAGAAGCTCGGACGCGTTCCCAGCGCGGCGGAGAGGCGCAGCGACATCTCTGCCGAGACGCCTCCACGGCAGTTGAGTACCTTGGAGAGCGTAACCCGCGAGACGCCGATGTGCTTGGCGAAATGGGTGATATTCTTGCCTTCCAAATGGTCTCGGAGAATACTGCCAGGATGCGCCGGATCATACATTTCTGTGGTCATAGTTTCCTTTTCCGTTGTTGCAGTTCTTGGGGCTTTGGCTTAGAGCGTTTCTCCTATTGCTGTAGATCATAGCGTGGACCAGGAGGTCCACGCCACAGCCGACCAGGAGGT
>CAYVGW010000306.1:0-3485 GCA_964450895.1 uncultured Occallatibacter sp.
TGAGTATCGCGACAAAGATGAGCGTTAGGCGAAGTTCAAATGCAATTGCCCTGCCAAGTTTCATGCCCCGCGGGTCGGCAATGGCGGTAGGGAACTACAATCAATGCGTGCTTTATGAATCTTTACGCGACCGCCTCGACGTAGTCCTTGTCTCGCCGCGCAACCCGCTGAATATTGGAGCTGCGGCTCGGGCGATGGCCAACTTCGGCTTTCAGCGGCTCTCCGTCGTTGCGCCCTATGCGCCCACTTGGCGCGAGGCGCGTTCCGCCGTGGGAGCGCCGGAACTGCTGCAAAACGCACAGGAATTTTCGACAATCGCCGAGGCCGTCGCCGAATGCATGCTGGTTTTGGGTACCGGAAGCCTGACCTATCGCAAGCCAGAGCAGCCGGTGGTACAGCTTCCCGCTCTGGCCCCGCGCGTTGCCGAAGAGCTGGCCCGCGGCGGGCGGATCGCCCTGGTCTTTGGCCCGGAAAAACATGGGCTAACGCGCGACGATCTCTCCTACTGCCATATTCTGGTCGAGATTCCCACCGACTCCCGCCAGCCTTCAATGAATCTGGGCCAGGCCGTTGCCGTCTGCCTCTACGAGCTGGCTATGCGCGTGGGTTCCCACATATTTTGCCAAGAACGCGCAATGGAAGGGACTTCCACGAAGGGGCAAGAAGCCGATTTCGCAGCGCCCCTCCAGGGCGCGGAGGCGAATTTGGCAGCTTTCCCAGGGCAGCGCTTCGCTTGCCCTGGGCTACTCTCGCACCGCTCCGGGGCGAATCGTTCAGAGACTTCCGCCGCGCAATCCGGGTTTTCCGAGGCTTCCGGCTCTTCCGGTTCTTTGGAGCTGCTGGCTGGGGTGATCGAAGAGGCGATGCGGGCGTCCGACTACAGCCCGCGCGGGATGCAATCGGCCAATCGCCACGACCTGCGTCTGCTGCTGCGCCGGCTCGCGCTCTCCGCCCACGACGCGCGCCGCATCCTCGGCCTCTTCCGGCGCATTCTATGGCGGCTCAACCGTGTTTCTGCCCCAAAGATTGGCCCCGGCTAAGAATCCAAATTTTCCTTTCGACTTGAGAAACAAACATCTGTTACAGTCAAGCGCAAAGGTCCGCATATGCACTATTCGCTCGATTCTCTGCGATTCACTCCCTGGCAGGCATCCGCTCGGTTGGGCGCCGCCTGTTGCTGCGCGCTGGCGCTGGCGTGGCCCACGGTTGCCCAGCAGACGACGGCCTCACCCGCGGTTGCGCCCCAGGCCCCGCAAGCACCGGTTGTCGCCTTGCGGCAGACAACGCCCGCCGCGCCACAGATCCCTGAGAATTTTCAAACCGGCGGCATGACCGAGGACGAGTTGCGGAAGATGCTGGTCGGCAAGCCGCTCTATCTGCGGGGGGGCTACCTGGACAACAACCTCAGCTTCGACGAGCATGGGAAGCTCGATGGCCACTCGCCGCAAGGCTCCTACACACTGAGCGTCCTTCAGATCGACCGCGTCCACCTCACCAAGCACAAGGTCGAGCTGGAAGGCGCGCGCTACGGCCTGCGTTTTTTGGGCCAGCTCGCCTACGAAGACCCGTCCAAGGCCCTCGACCGGGTCAGAATCACGCCCAAGAAGAAAGAGGTCCGCATCACCATCATCCGGGAACAGGTAGTGCTTCCCAAGAAAAAGAAGGAACCCAAGCCCGAAAAGGCGAAGACGGGCAGAGCCGTGGCGGCCATCAAGCCGTCGGCGGCGGGCGCCGCACCCCTGGAGGACTCTCCCGCCGAAGCCGCCAGCGCGGCCTTGACCGTCACGCCGGCACACACCAAGCGCGTGCTTCAAGCCGCACTTGAGCAGATTTTTGCGCAGGAGCTGGATGAGCGCTTTCTGGCCGAGATGCCGGATTTCTGGAGGCTGTACTATCAGGCGGTGGCCGCAAAATCCGATTACCGTCCCCAAGATCCGTCCATTTACCGCCAGAGCACGGTGGACCAGAAGGCGCTCCTGCTAAGCCCCTTCGAGCCTGATTCGAATGAGTTTGCGCAAACGGCGGGCGTGGCCGGCATGTGTCAATATCATGTTGTTGTCGGCCCGGACGGCAAGGTGAGCGAGGTTGCCGTCAGCCGCCCCATCGGCTTTGGACTGGACGAGAATGCCGTCGCGGCCATCCGCAAGGCCCAGTTTCAGCCGGCCATCAAAGACGGCAAGCCGGTCGCCGTGATGCTCGATCTGGACGTGCGCTTCCGCATCTTCTCCAAGCGCACCAACGTGCACAACCCGCCGGAAGCGGCGGATACGCCCGCCAAGCCGCAACTTCCCGGCCCGTACAGCGTGCCGCGACCGTAACGCGCACCATCGAGGGGGCTTTCAGGCTACGGAGGAAGGACTTTCAAGCCCCGGAGTCCCCCAAAACCTCCAGCAGGGTCTGAACAGGCTGCGGAAACACTCATGCGTTGGTGCTGTCCGCGTCAGGGCACGGAGTAAGCCGTTCCACAAGACTAACAAAACAAAGAAGATACATGGCTAAAGCGGAACATGTTTCGGAAATTTCTCTACAAGATCAGGCTTTTTTTGCTACGAGTTCAGGCTCTGCGGTGATTTTTCGAGTTTTTCTTGAAACTCAGACTTCTTCCGCGTCTTACAAACCGCCGGCCTGTTTTACATCTGTGAGGCACAATTTAAGTCGTTTTTTTTCTATATGATAACAAAAACAGGGCGGCCCTAGTGCTTTTCCCCGGCGCGGTCCAGTCTGACGCTGTGAGACGACTGTAAGACCCAAGTAAGACAGACCTTCGGCACAGAAAGCCCCACGATCTCCATTCCGGTCGGACAGAGTTCCTTCTGGAGCCGAGTTCCGGTGGCGCGAGGGAGTGGATCTGAGCGCCGAGGTCTCTTGAACCGTGGGGATTGAACGTTGTTACGCGTTGATGGATCAACCAGATAGAGAATTCTCTGGGACGGCCAGGGCGGCGCCTCTGGCGGGCAGGCGCAGCCGGCGTGGGGGATTTTGGTGGGCCTAACAAAGGTTTCAGAGGGCGGAAAACCTGTCCTACGTCCGTCTGGAAGTCTGTCTTACGCCAGCGCCAAAATCCACTTTACCTCCGGATCAATTCCGTCTTGCAGGCGTCTGACCGCTGTAAGACGCTGTAAAACAAGGTAAGACGCGCGTAAGACTGTAAGACAGCCTATGAATTTCTGGATTCTCTGGAATCGGCTCGTCTTACAGGCTTGAACGCGCAACAGACCGCTTGATGGTCTGGAATGAAATTATTGCTGTAATGAAACTAACTTCAGATCGAATTGGAGGCCATTCTCGGATGTGCAAACTGGCCGGGAGGCGCTACTCCTCCTGCTGGTGGAGAATCTCTTCCAGCTTGGGTTTGTGTTTGGTGGCGCGGCCGGTGCGGGGCTCGGTATCGATCACCCTTACGGGCTTGGGCTGGCCCACGCGCTCGCGAGCGTTGGCCTTGACCGCCTTGGTGGCTGAAAATTTTCCTGGCTTGCGTTTCGTCA
>CAYVGW010000307.1:0-3435 GCA_964450895.1 uncultured Occallatibacter sp.
GCACGTCGTTGGCCTCGGAGATCTCCTTGAACTTCTCCTCGGCGCGCTTGTCGCCGGGGTTCACGTCGGGATGATAGCGCCGCGCGGCCTTGCGGAAGGCCTTGCGAATCTCCTCTGGCGTCGCCGTATTTTTCACGCCGAGCGTGCCGTAATAATCCTTGTTCGTCGTTGTGGGCATATTTTTCTCTGGACTCGATTCCTGATTCTAGGATGCTCCCGATCCGCAAGTGTTGCATTTCAGGGCGCAACCCCGCTCACTTCATTGTAAAGACTGCTAATCTTCCGTGCCGATGCAAAAGAGAGGTTGCTGAAGTAAAACATTGAATAAAAGACAGAACGGCCCCACCCAACTGGGGCAGGGCCGTGGTGTTGGTGGTGCATTGGCCGGACTACATCTTGACGAAAACGATGACCAGCGTGAACAAAGTGAGGGACTCGATCAACGCCAGACCGAGAACCAGAAAGGTAAAAATTCCGGCGCGCGCGCCGGGGTTGCGGGCCAGCGCCTCGACGGCTGATCCGACCGCCTTGCCCTGACCGAGGCCGCAGAGGCCGGCGGCCAATCCCATACCCAAACCAGCGCCGATCGGCACCAGACTGACAACGGCCGAGCCGCTGTCCGCAAAGGCCGGAACGGCAAAGCACAGCGCCGCCAAGACCATGAACAGATACTGCAGTTTACGCATACTTCTCCAGCTTCCCTTTGAATTAGCCGCCAGTGGGTGGTTGAAGCTCACCGTGCTGGCCCCCTCACGCTGGCGGCCTACCGTTTGCCCGGAGCGGAAGCGCTCTCCGGCGGAATCTTTGAAAACAGCTATCAGCTTTCAGCCGTCAGCTAACAGCAATGCAGTTCACATCTCGACAGCAAAGCTGAGAGCCGACAGCTAAAAGCTGCTTTTTAGTGCTCGTGCGCCACCGCCAACGAGAGGTAAATCATCGTTAGCAGCATGAACACGAAGGCCTGAATCAGCGAGATAAAGACGTGCAGGCCCAGAAAAATAATAGGAAATCCGATCGGAACGAGCGAGAAAATCACGAGTGTCAGCATATCGCCGGCAAACATATTGGCGTAAAGACGAACACTGAGCGATAGGATACGCGCCAGATGAGAGACGGTTTCGATCGGAAAGATTAGCCATGACATCCACCAAATGGGCCCTGCCGTCTGCTTCAGATAGCCAAGAATCCCATTGGCGCGAATGCCGTGGAAGTTGTAGTAGAAGAATGTTGCAATGGCAAGGCCCAGCGTGACCATGATCGACGAAGTGGGCGCCTCCAGGCCGGGAATCAGCCCGCTCAGATTGTTCAGCAGCACAAAAAGAAAGATGCAGGTCACATAAGCCTGAAAGCGCTCATAGCCGTGGCCGATCACCTGCTCCGCCTGGCCGCCGATGGCCTCATGAATCATCTCGGCAATGTGCTGCGCCGGGTTGGCCCGCTCCACCGACAACGTGGCCCGCACCAGCAAAAAGAAGGCGATCAGTCCGGCGGCGATCAGCAGTTCCAAGGCAAAGGCCTGATTGACGCCAGCGGCTTTCTCGGCGGCCTTCGCCGGGTCAAGGCCAACCGATTGAAAGGCATGGATCTCCAAGCCCTGAAAAAGGGCGTTCAGCAAGCGTACCAATATGAATGTCTCGGGCATGAATCCTTGCGTCTTTCCGTCTCCGCAGGAGCAAAAAACCACTGCCGCGAAGTCTGTTTCAGTCTGGTTTTCGCTTCAATCGTCCCCGCCACCCTCAATCGCGCAGCAGCCGGAGCGCCTCCCAGGCAATGGCCAGCACCGCAAGGCCCAGGCCAAAGAGAAGCGCCACGATCGATCCGTGGAAACATTTCAGGCTACCATAAATCACCCCGGCAAAGACGGTGAGCCTGAGCACAAAGAAAAGAACTACCACTGGGGTGCTGGCGGGCGTCTTCTGCTTGTCCAGCCGGGCGTTGATGACGCGCGCCAGCCGCCGCCACTCCCAGATGCTCGCCGCCGAAATCAGCGCGCCCACGGCGAGCAGCGCGCCGCTCGGCCAGCCTCCGCCGATGCCCGCCATCAGAGCGGCAATCGCGCCTAGAATCAGCGTGTTGCGCAGCGCCCGCCGGAGCATCGCGTCCAGATCGGCGAAGGTCAAATCCACAATGGGGTGACTTTCTTGAGTCATGCCTGCATTTCCTGCGTCATAGTTAATGGCAGCCAGTTCCCTTCCCGGTTCCGTTCTGGGTCGAGTCGAGCTTGCGGGAAACCTTCTCTACGGCAATTGCTTGCTTTATCACGTAATACGGTCCAGCAACACAGCCAAACACAATGCCGGCCATGAAAAACCAGTGCTGTTGCAAACTCTTGTCGATCCACCAGCCAATGCCCCCACCGATAGCCACCGACGCAAGCATCAAAAAGACAAGGTTCATCACCTTTTCCGCCTCGATGTAACCGGCGAGGCCTCCCACAATCTTTGCGGGCGGCTTCTGCTCCGGGATGGCGCGATGAAAGGGCATCTCTGGTGATTATCTACGATGGATGCCCTTTCGCGCGAAAATTGGCTCTCGCCAAAAATCCATCTGGGCGCAATAAGAGAATGCGGTTTTTTTGAACACGCTGTTGTACAGGATGCGTCTGCACATGGCGCGCGTGCGCAGGATGACCGAAGGCCTGGACGCGGCCAGCGCCGCCTTTGAGGGTGGATATGATAGCGCCACTCAATTCAATCGCGAGTAGCGCAGGCTCTTCGGCCTGCCGCCCCTGCGCGACCTCAAGGCCCATCAACTGACAGAATTCGAACAAAGTCGCGCTGCAGGTCGAGAGATTCGGGTCGAGATTAGGGCGCGAAGACTTCTATCACGAATGGTGATGCGCCAAGAATCAATCCAATGAGACTGGTCCGGTTTTCCGACCTCGCGCTGGCATTCATTCGTCTCATACGGCGCGTAAGCGCAGGATGAATCGAGCCTTATGCGAAGATTTGTCCCAGGCCCTGATCGGGCATGCATAAAGATGAGTTAGGATTTTATTTTCAATACTTTATGGAGCGCGAAAGGATAAACGGAGCAGAAATGGAGTGGAGAATTTTGAGGCTCTTCGTAAACCATTGATTTTATGGAGCGGGAGACCGGGATCGAACCGGCGACATTCAGCTTGGGAAGCTGACGTTCTACCACTGAACTACTCCCGCCTTTTTAGAATCATCTATTTAATTGATTAAATTCCGCTATCTATCCATTTTACTATCCGAATTTGCCCCAATTGCTCCATCAGCGGCTCCCGCGAACACAGCTAGGAGAGGACCGTAGATAGCATGGCTAGTAAGTACGGACAAACAGCCAACTTCAAACAGTATCGCCGAATTGACGGAAGATGGCAATTTCATAGCCGTTCTGGTAGCGCTGAAGTGAGGATAAGAGCTTATCCGTAATTAAGTGATATGATTTTGTTATGAAATCATGGACTGT
>CAYVGW010000308.1:0-3434 GCA_964450895.1 uncultured Occallatibacter sp.
GCCTACATCGCTCGGCAGATTGCGCTCTTTCACGCGGCGCTGTAGCCCCTTGCGCATCACGGCGCGGGGCGGTAGAATGAAAATATCCATCGCGCCCAGCGTGGATTCAGGTGATCCCGGCGACGGTTGGGGTCCGAAAAAGTGGGGGCCGCTGTCCAAGCGGCGGTCCCTAGCCTCACTTGGGGAGGAAACATGGCAATCATCGATCCAGAGGGATTATTTTCCGGCGAACGCCTTGCCGCTTGCAGTGACCTGGCCCAGCTTTACTGGCCGCGTTTCTTTTTGGCTGCAAACGGCCTTGCGCGTATCGAATTATCCTATAAGTCTCTTGTTTCTAGCGTTTTCGGAAATTTCCAAAAAATTCCTACAAGTTCGGAAATTTGGGGAATTTTTCGGGAATATGAAGCCAATTTTCTTGCCGTTCTCTACGAATCTGCTGAGGGATCATGGTGGTGTCAGTTCTCAACATCCGAGAAATTCTTGCCTAAATATAAGAAAACACGTGACGAAATGTCTCCTGCTCCTTCTTCCCAACAAATGGAAGCGCACCGCGCCGGATATTTTCTCTGGAAAAAGTCTAAGTCATTTCAGAATGAGTCATTTCAAAAACTTTCAGGAACTTTCAGCAGTGAAGGGGTAGGTATAGGGGTTGGGGTAGGTATAGGAGAAGAACAAAAGCCTTCCCGCGCAAAAACCGCGCGGGCGGCGAAACCGAGAAAACCTGTCGAGCCGGGAGACGCCAAAGAGCCGACAAAGACGGAGATCGCCAAAAAGAGGCACGCCGACTTCAAGGCCGCAATCAAAAATTATTGGGACGCAAAGAATCCGGGGATTGATATGCCCTGGGGAGCGGGGGAGGGTGCGCAACTCGATATGTGGCTCCGTGAGGCTCCCCACATCACGTTAGACCAGTTCATCGGATTTCTGCGCAACCGCTTTCATTCGAAAGTAAATCACGGCGATAGGCCCTGCCAATGGATCAAATGGATTACGAGCTACGGGCCTGGGCCTGTAAACCAGTTCAAAAATACGGAGAATGGAGGAAACGGCAATGGAGCAGGAAAAACTCAAAGCAGCCCTGCAAAGGATCGTGTCAACGCCAACCGACGTGCACTTGCAGAAATCGCTATCCAGCGAGGATGGCTTGTACCTGATGGCGATTCTCAACCAGACGGCGAAGCGATACCCGAATCAGGATTTGACGGATGCGATACCGGAGTACATGGTGGACCTGGAGCGTCTGGCCCTGAAATACTCCCTCCAGAAAGTTGAGGATGCTTTCGCGGCGCTGCGCATTGATCCTGAGCAGCACTTCTTCCCGACGCCGGATGAAGTGGCCCAAAAGATCGAACAAACCCGGCTCAGGAGCATTCCGAGCCACATATACGCGAGGGGATGATGAAGAAGAACAGCGAACCTACTCCGCCACCAGCCCCGCGCCCGCGCACATACCTGACGCGCTGGCTATGCCCTGAGTGCCAAACAACACGCTGCGGATGGATAACCGAGTTTGACAATGAACCACGGATCTGCCATGGCATCCCGCGAATTGGTCCAAGCGGTGACATTTGCAACACACTTATGCGCTGCATTTACTCAGAGCGTCCACGGAACTATGCGCCCAGCTACCACGATCAGGCACGTCGCGCCAGCGGAGACTTCGAGGAGGCGCTATGAGCGCACGCCTGCCAGAACATAGATCGATAGATGCAATAGCGCTCGAAGCGCAGTGCGTCGCTGAGAATATACGTTTGCTTGCCTGTCTTGAGTTTGAACGTGATCCGCCGCTCACTGAGCAGGAATGGTGGCACGAAGAGCTTGGGCGCATCTCGCCCAAGAGAAAGCAGGTCTGCTCTACTGTGGGGGCGCTGGAACTTACTGGAACAAGGTTTGCACGCCCCCGCCTTGAACTTTGCGCCGATGATTCCGCACGCCGTCTGCTGGGAGTAAGCCGATGAGGAACAGAAGAAAAACAATTGAATCCCTACGCCGCCTTGCAGAGCGCCCCGGAACCCCAAGCGAAGGCGAGACAGCGCGTCGATTCCTTGAGCAAATGGGCGGAAAGCCAAAGGTAAGTTTCCCTGGCTATCCGTTCATCGCAACCAATTTCCCGAAAGGAACGGCTATTTATTACTGCTATTGGTGCTATCCGAATGACCATGGAACCATCTGTAGTAAACCACCTAAAATGATTCAAGGTGAATGGTGGATGCTGATTAAGTTTGATCGGCTCAAGCAGGCGCGGTGGGTTCCTGTGACCAGTAAGAAGGGATGCCATATTAGATCGGAACCATTTATAGGCGAAGAGGCAAGATGGATGGAATTGATTGGGAATTACATACTTAACTCCCTTGATTTAGAAGAGCACGATGCACGCATGGAAGAAATGAAATACGGCGAATGTGTACATAAAACGGCCCCGGTGATTAGCCGGGGCCAGCGTGCGGTTGCGGGTTAAAAGCACATCAAAACAATCAGGATAATCGCGGCCGCGAGTCCAAAGAGCGCGATCCGCTGCAAGTTGTCGATGCGTTGCTGTGCGCGGCACAAGTCGCCGTAGGGATCGGCCACGTAGCGCTGCTGGTCGAAGGTGAGCAGTTGCATGGGCGTCATCGCCTCCAGATCCACGCATCCGTCATGCTGCCATGCTTGCTGTTGTGTGGTCATAGTTCCTTTACCTCCTTCAGCGCGGCGTCAATTCGTTCGCGTGCTGTATCAGCCGCGCCCCTGGTTGTGGAGCATCCTGCGCTCCCGCCTACCCTTCGGTCTGTTGCTGTATTCTGCAACTCGCACAATGGCTCAGAGAGCAAAGGGTAGGCGGCAGAGCAGGTCTGCCGGGTGGTTACGATAGTGCCACATAGTATGGTGATTGCTCGTGTTCCGCAATCGCCTTGAGTCCGCGACTCTGGCGAATCTCGTTGGCACATTCCTTGCATTGCCGAGCGTGCTTTACCTTTTCTTCGGCATATCCGCGCCGGGTTCCTGTCCGATTCAATCGCCATCCGCATTTGCAATCATATCCATGCTTCATCGTAAAACTCTTTTCTCAGCATCTCCGCTGGCGGTTAAAATCACTGCGAGGGTAGGCAGGCCGGGGTCACAAAAATTTTAGACGGCCCTTTTCATCGAGAGCAAAGCCGAAGTCCTCGGAGATCGAGGTGTACAGAATACAAGGCTTATGAGGTAAAATGCATAGGATATGTCCGCCGGGAACAACACTTCCTTTTTTGTCCACAACTTGTAGCTCGACATGGTCACCACTTAATGGCACTAGTCGCAGGATGATGGTTTTCTCCGGCTCAGGAGCCGATTCTTGAAAGATTTGCTGTTTCATTTTCACCTTTCCTGCGGTCCATCTCCACCGCTGGTTAGTTCCACTGTTGCCGGTCATCCACTTGCGGCGGACATATCACGCGCCGCACGTCATACGGTTT
>CAYVGW010000309.1:0-3387 GCA_964450895.1 uncultured Occallatibacter sp.
GGGATCGCCAGTAGCCGTGTACTACCGACCTCCAGTGCCGGCTACTGGTTCCCACCTCACTAGCTTGTAAGCCACTAGCGCCTCCGAAGAGACGAGATCCTTCGGGGGTGTTTTTTCGCCCTTTTCCCGCTTTGGACTCTTTCCGCTCCCTCTTCTGCCACGCCCGCCCGCGAAAGAACCATGGAACTTGTCTTGCCTGAGATTCGCCTTCAATGGCGGGCTTCTCCGCGCTCGATGTGCATCACTGGCGAGTGGCCTGCGGCCTGCGTGCCGCGCACTACATGAGGCGTAAAGAGGATGAGCAGCGTGGCGTAGTTCTTCTGCGTGTCGTTGCCGGTGGTGTTGTTCAGGCCTGGGATTTCACTCAGTCCAGGGACGCCGCTGAGGGCGCGGCTCTCGTTCTTGTCCACCTCGCTGACCACTTCGACGGTCTCGCCTTGCTTGATCGTCACCACGCCGGAAAAGGCGCGATTGCTGAGCACCGGATTGCCGTTGATTGAGCTTCCCGCCAGAGCGTCTATCTTCATGTCGATCTTGAGCGCCACGTCACCGCCGCGCAGCACGCGGGGGGTGGCTTTGAGGGTCATGCCCAAGTCCTCGTACTGCACCTGAGGGAAGTTCGGCACGCTGCTCCCGATACCATACGAGGCGGCCAGCGAGGCGAGGCTGCTGGAGGTTCCGGCGCCGGTTAGGCCGGGAATGTTGGGCAGGCTGCTGGCCATGCTGGAATACGAGGCCGTCTGAATCGGATAGCGCATGCCGGTCTTCAGCGAGGCATCCTCGCCGTCACCCAGGCGCAACCGAATCTGGTCCAGCTCGCGAGACTCCGAGGAGTTCAGGTTGAAGTTGGCCGAGAGCGACCCCGGAGCGAGGGCCGAGGCTGTCAGTCCCCCGCCGAACAGGGCCACGCCGTTGGTGAGAAGGGAACTGCCGGAGACCTGACCGGAGGCGAGCAGAATGCCGATGATGGCCAGAGTGTCTCCGGAGGAGGCCAGGCCAGAGGAGATGATCTGCTGCACCAAGGCCTGATTCGAATTCAGGATCGACTGTTCCTCGGTGTAGACGTTGAAGGCGGAGACGTTCTGCGGCGGCTGCACGCCGGTGTCGCGTTGCGTGTTGCGTGCCAATTGAATGATTTTCACATCCAGCACCACTTGGCTACGCCCGTCGATCAGGCCGCTCAAGGTGGCGTTGAAGGCCTCCAGCGTGCGGTGGGGCGCGCGGAGGGTGATGGTCCCGGCGCTTGGCTCGGTCACCGCCATCTGTGCATCGAAGACGTTCTTGGCCAGGTTGCCCACGTCGGTCAGCTCTTCTTTGGTCAGGCCGGAGAGATAGACCGTCTCCAACTCCTGGCGCGCAAACTGCTGGCGATTCTCTTTGGTGTCGCGCACTACCAGCGCGCGGTGGGCGTCCAGCGGCACGGAGAAGCAACCGGTCAGCATTTCCAGGACATGCTCCGCCCGTTCAAAGGGAACGCTGTCCACGTCCAGGTGAGCCACGTTGTTGCGCACGCTCTCATCCACGGTGGCTTCAATCCCGTAAGCCTTGAAGACCGCCTGGATGATTTGGCGCTGATTATTGCGAAGATGAAAGCTATGAACCCCGGCGGCGGGCGCCAATTCAACCGCCTCGCCGACCCTGCCTGCCTGCGCTTCGTAGGTGGGCCGGGGCTGGCCGCGCAGCGCATCGTCGCCCAGCTCGAAGAGATGCTCTTTGAGCTGAGCATTCTCCGGGTCCAATTCCAGAGCATGAGCCAGCGCCGCGCGCGCCGCCGCCTCCTCCGTGCGCATCCGGGCTTTGGCCGCGGCCTGAATCAGCGCCGTCACCGCATGGCTGCGCGCCACGCCGGCCGCCAGAGGATAGTCGCGATTCTCCGGGTCCAGTTTGGCTGCCTGCTCATAGCCGTTCATCGCTTCTTCAAAGGCTTCATTCTCGAAGAGCTTGCTGGAAGCCAGATAGAGCTTGGCCGCGCGGCGGCGGTCAGAGTTGCGCACCGGCTTGGGTTGAGCCGCCTCCTTGGCGGGCTTTGCGTTGGAAGTTGGAGTAGATGCTGGGATTTGTGGTGGCGCAGGCTGCAACTGAGCAGACTGGGCTAATTGAGTTGGCGGTTGGGCGTGCATCTTGCCCGCCGCGATAGCTAAGCATAAGACCGTTGCCGCCGCCGCGTACGGATGAAATGGCTTTGCTTTGAAAGGGCACGACTTCAGTCGTGCCGCAAGAGGCACAAAAAATGCGCTGGGCTTTAGCCCCTGCGGGAATGGGAGTCCGCCGTGCAATCTCATCACGAAACCGCCGTCAGCGCCATCAGATCGGCCAGCGAACGGGCGCAGGCCTCCGGGCGAAGTTCAAGCAGCGTCTCATAGCTGAAGTTGCCGGTGGCCACGGCAATCACCGCCAGTCCATTGGCGCGCGCCGCCTCGATGTCGCGCGGCGTGTCCCCGACAACACAAATCTGCGTCCCGGCGCCGGCCAACTCGCGCGCCTTGCGCGCGGCGTCGCCGATCAGCTCGGCGCGGAGGGCAAAATGATCGCTGAAGCCCCCGAAGCGGAACCACTCCCGCAGCCCGGCCTCTTCTATCTTGATCCAGCCGATGGCCTCCAGGTTGCCGGTGGCCACGCCCAGCAGCGCGCCGCGTCCGGCCAGATGCTGGAGCGCTGCCTCGACCCCCGGCATCCGCACAATGTGCATCTGCTCCCGCTGCTGGGCAACGCTCAGGCACATCGCCTGCTGAATGGCCAGAATCTGCGGCTCCAGCGCTTCGGCGGAGATTCCCGCCTGCCGGCACGCCTCGCGCAGAATCCCCGTGTCGGTATTGCCGTGGGTCGATACGCCCTCCAGCGAGACCTCTACGCCCGTCACCCGCCGGATGCTGGGAGCAAAGGAGTCCATGTGAATGCGGTCCGGGTCGCGCAGCAGCGTGCCGTCGATGTCGAAGAGATAGGCGGCTTGCCCGTCCCAGGCAAAGCCGGGTTCTACGTGTACCCGTGCCGCGGCGGTCTGTGGAGCGGTTTGCATATCTTCTATTGTAAGGACGCTCGCCGTCCCGGTTTCGTTTGGCCGTGGAGTCCTCCACTTTAGATCAATGCCCCCGCACACTCGCTCATGTCCGCGAAGCGGACGCTAACTTGCTGATTTTATGACCACAACCCTCGCCACACACTCCTCGATTCGCTCCGATCCTCTTAGAGCATCTCTCCAAATGGCATAATGCAGCGCCGAAGACATAATGTAGCGCCGGCCTCCCGGCCGGCTGTGGCGTGGACCTCCCGGTCCACGCTGCACTCTATAGCAACAGGATAGATACTATAAGCGCCGGATCAAACAGATCATGCAAACAATCTCCAGAGTCAGTCGGAGTAGGGACCATGATCGCTCATGCCCCCCTC
>CAYVGW010000310.1:0-3382 GCA_964450895.1 uncultured Occallatibacter sp.
CCGGATTCGCCGGAGAACGAGTTCCGCGAGGAGCACTACCGGCGCATCGCCTACGCCAACGAGCACTATGCGGCCGGCAAGCCCGGCTGGAAGACCGACCGCGGCCACATTTACATCTCTTTTGGCCCCGCGGACTCGATTGATTCTCATCCCTCCGGCGGCAGCTATCAGCGTCCCTATGAAGAGGGCGGCGGCGAGACGTCCACCTTCCCTTTCGAGGTATGGCACTACCGCTATCTGGAAGGCATTGGCGAAAACATTGATCTTGAATTTGTGGATACCTGCCAGTGCGGCGACTACCACTTCACCATTGATCGCGGCGAGAAGGATGCGCTGCTGCACGTTCCCAACGCCGGCCTGACCCAATCGGAAGAGATGAAGCAGTCCAAGAAGGCCGACCGCTTCTCGGGCGGCGGAGTGGAGACCCTTGGCCTGGGGTCGGGTGGGAACGTCAACCAGTCCAAGCAGTTTGATCGCATCGAGCTGATGGCCAAGATCTTCGCTCCGCCGCCCATCCAGTTCCATGATCTGGACGCCTTCATGTCCGAGCACAAGCTGCTTTCCGGCCCGATCTTTCCCTTCGATGTGCGCAGCGACTTTGTCAAAGTCACCGACAGCACCGTGCTGGTTCCAGTGACCGTGCAGATGAAGAACCGCGACATCACCTTTGTGACCAAGGATGGCGTAGCCAAGGGCGTGGTGAACATTCTGGGCAAGGTTACGACGATCACCCACAAGACGGTGCAGACCTTCGAGGACACGGTCGAGGTGGAGCAGCCGGCCGAACTGCTGGAAAAGAGCCTCGATCGCCAGTCCGTCTATTGGAAGGCTCTGCCTTTGCCCCCTGGCCACTACCGCCTGGACATCGCCATCAAGGACGTGAACAACCCGGATCACATGGGCTACTTCGGCAAGAGTCTTGATGTGCCTGAGTTCCACGATGAGCAACTGGCCACCTCGTCTCTGATCCTGGCCGATCAGATGAACGCCGTGGATTCCCACTCGATCGGCAGCGGCAACTTTGTCATCGGCAACACCTTCATCCGGCCGCGGGTGAGCACCCCCAAGCCGGGCAATCAGAATCCTCCGGTCAGCTTCAATCGCAACCAGCAGCTTAACTTCTGGATGCAGGTTTACAATTTGGGCATCGACGAAGCCACCAAGAGCAATCAGGCCACGGTCACCTACCAGATCCTCAAGATCACCGCCGCCACGGCCACCACGCCGGCCGCCGACACCGTGGTTTTTGAAAAGCATCTGGATTCCAAGGAGCTGGGTTCGCACAGCGATCAGATGACGGTGGAAAAGACGCTGCCCATCGCCGGCCTTGAACCCGGCAAGTACAAGGTGACGATCAAGATCAACGACACAATCTCGAAGCAGGAGATTGCGCAATCGGCGCCTTTTGTTGTTGAATAGCTTGTATCCCCTGCCGCAGGCTGACCGGACACCAGATTCAGGAAGCCGCGCAGGTTGGGTTTGCTGCAACCTTGCCAGGGACGCCGCCCGGTCATTCTCAATGATGACGAAGCGCAGAGTCCATCTCGTTTTTTTCCTCGTGCTGATTGCCTTGGGCGGCGGCTCGCTCCGCGCCGTCGCGCCTGGGTCCGCATCCGTCACCGGCGTGGTGTGCGATGCGTCGGGAGTTCCACAGATTGGTTCTCAGGTGCAGTTGCTGCGTCCGGACTTGAGCGTTATCGCCAGTGTCTATACCGACGCCAACGGACGATATCTTTTTTCCTCCGTCTTCCCTGGGCGGTATGCGGTCAAGGCCCTGGGCGACTGGTTTCTTCCCTCCTTGCGCGAAAACGTGCGGGTGCGCTCCAAGACCGTCGTCAATCTGACGCTGAACAGCCTGTATGAGGCGATGCAGTGGCTTCCAGCCGAGCCGCGCAGCGCAAGCGCAAAGAAGGACGACTGGGCCTGGACGCTGAAATCAGCCGCCAATCGCCCCCTGCTGCGCTGGTTGGAGGATGGTCCGCTGGTGGTCGTCTCGGATGGCTCCGGCACGCATCCCCGGCTGAAGGCTCGCCTCATGGCCACTGGCCAGGAAGGCGCATTTGGCGAGAGCGGAGAACGCATCTCGGCGGCCGTGGAGGAAACCCCCTCCAATAGCCGGGAACTGCTGGCCAGTGTCGATTTTGATCCCGCGAGCGATGCCGGCACGGAGTCCATGCTCGGCTTCCGCCAGGAATTGGGCTTTGCCGGCTCGGTGCAGTCGGTGGCCGCCGTGGCGATCCATCCCGAGATGGAAGCCGCCGGGAATCAAGGCTTGGACGAAGCCGTCTTGCGCAGTTGGCAGACGATGCGCCTGGGCGATGAACTCGAGGCTGAAGCCGGCTCCAGCGAGCTCTGGGCAAGGCTCTCCGGGCCGAATCCAGAGTCATTGGTTAAGCTGCTGCCTTTTGGTTCTGTGAGCTGGCACAGTGGAAAAACCGCGATCTCCTATCGCATGACTACCATTCTGCCCGGCGCTCCAGACAGCCAGGAGACGCAGACCCGCAGATGGCTGCCGGCGCTTTCCGCGCAGAACGGCAAACTGGCCGTCGAACATGGGAACCACCAGGAGATCGGCTGGGAGCGCGCTGGGGACCGCTCCGGCGTGGCCGTCCTGATCTATTCCGATAGAATCGACAATCCGGTTCTGGAGGGCGTGAGCAGCTCCGCCGGGGGCGATTCCGCTGCGGCTCTGCTGGACCCGGCCACCGGTCTGTTCCACGCCGCCGGCCCGCGCTTCTCCACGGCCGGAGTTGCGGCATCGATCGAACACAGCTTGCCCCGAGGAAACTTTGTCCGGCTCACCTACGCCAACGGCGATGCGCTGGCCATCTCCGCGCCCTCATCGCAGACTGTATCCGCGGCAGCCGTGCTGGCCGGCGTTTATCCCCGCCGCGTTCAGGAGTACTCACTTTCGCTCACTGGAACAATTGAGGGCACCGGAACCCGTTGGCGGGCCAGCTACCGATGGCAGCCCGAGGAGACCATTACGCAGGTTGCTCCCTTCGCGGTGGAGGCCGTCGCGCCCTACCTCAACCTGCATCTCCGCCAGCCGATACGTCTGCGCGGCAATCGCGCGGGCGGCTTTGAAGCAATGTTGGATCTGAACAATCTTCTGGCTGAGGGCTACCGCCCCTACCTGCTGAGTGACGGCTCGGTTCTGATCCTGTCTCAAGAGCAGCGCAACTTCAGCGCCGGCCTGGTATTCAACTTCTAGAATTCATTCCGGCGTTTTGAAAATTCCTCTACGCTGTGTTATATTTTTGAAGTAACAGCAGCGAAAATCTGTCTGTTCAACCTGTGGCTGCCACTCTGCGCCGCGGTTGTCTCCATTGCCTGGACGCGTAGCTCAACTGGCAGAGCATTCGGCTCTTAACCGACAGGT
>CAYVGW010000311.1:0-3373 GCA_964450895.1 uncultured Occallatibacter sp.
GGAAGATCATCGCGCCCTTTTCCAGGGTCATCGACTGGAACTCCGGCGAGAAGGGGCTGAGGCGGCTCACGGTCGAGAGCGGAATCGTATCGTAGGCCAGCGCGCCCGCCGATACGTCCAGCAGCGCCGTCTTCAGCGCGCTCTGCCCGTTCTCGTCCTCCACGTACATCAGCTCGCCGTAGCGGGCCATGCCGTTGGTGATCCAGGCGTCGTTCAGCGTGCGCGGGCTGACCTCCGAGCCCCACCATTGATGCGCGATGGTGTTGGCCAGCAGACGCACCCCGCTCTTGTCGCCTACGCGCGAGCCGAGGATCGCCGCCAGCTCCGGCGCCCACACGGCGGGCAGCGTGTCGTCCGGCAGCTCGACGACATTCAGGCGGTTCGTCTCCGCCCCGCCAAAGCTCTCGGTGAAGAAGTTGTACTCTCGCGCCGCCGTCTGCGCCAGAGATGTGGCGGAGACCTGGTGGGCCGCCGTCAGCCAGACCTTCACATTACCCGCGCCCGCCGAGACCGCATCCACGTAGCGCCCGGCAATGACCGTGCCGGGAAAGCCTGGTTTGCTCCAGTTGAAGTCGAACTGCTCGCCGTCTTTGCCGTTGATGAGCGTCACCGGCTTCGCCGTGCCCGTGCTGCCGCTCGCAAAAACGCGCATCCCTTGCGGGACGCGCAGATGCAGCTCCATGGTGAAGCGGTTGGTCAGGTAGCCCACGGTCGGAAACCAGCGCGCGGGATACAACAAATAAGTAATCGGCTCCTGAATCGCAGCCAGCTTCAGCCCTTCTATCGGCCCGTCGTCGTTGCCGGTGATGGCGCCCGCGTACTCAAAGCTCCAGTGCGCCGCTTGGCCGGGAACAAACGGCGTGGCCGGGGTGATGCGTACCGAGCCGTCCGGCAAGCGCTCGCCAGTGAGGACCGCACCGCTTTCGTCGGCGATTTTGCTGATTTTGAGCGCCGGATGAAAGCCGAAGGTGACCGATTCGGCGCTCTCCGGCGCGGTAAAAGTCACGGTAGCCTTGGCCGCCAGTTGGTGCGTGGCCGGGTCGATCTCCGCGTCAATCACGTAGCCGGTGACAGTCAGCGCGGGCCTCTCCGCGCGCTGGGCGAAAAGCGGCATCGCAAGAAGCAGGGTGCAAAGCAGGCCGCAACTGATCGGCAATCGCTTCATCTCATTTGCCTCACATTCAACCAGAAATCGCGTACTCCATCCAATCCGGATCAGTCATGCAATCCGCGTTTGGGGTCGTACTCAAACTTTACCAATCCATCCCGGTAATCGATGCGGATGGTCAGCCAATCCAGCGTGTTCGCCCCAAGAAATCCGGAAATCTCCATCCTCGATTCCTTGGAGATGCGCGAAGTATCAAAGGAGACAACATTGGTTTCCTTTTGCGTCATGGTGGCAAAGCGGAAGGTGATCTTTTTGGCGACGTAGACATTCTCGACCTCGCCGCTGATGCCTCTCACATGCAGTTGATCATCCGCGCGGAGCTTGGTCACCTCGCGCGCGGCCTGCGGCGAAATGCAGGTGGTCCATGCCCCGGTGTCCAGCACAAAGAGCTTGGGCTTGGAGTTATTGAGGGTGGTGGAGACGAAGAGCTTGTTGCCCACGCGGTAGACCGGCGTATAGTCCTTCATCTCGGGAGCAACATAGCGGTCGTAGGGGCCGCGCGCCTTCTTCTTTGGTGCGGGAGTTGGAGTGCTGGATTCGGCCACGGGGCCGGCGGCGGCTGAGACAGCATTCTCGGACAGCGCACTTTTAACAGGTTCCGCCGATGCGTCGGGATCGCCCCGCTCGGCGTTGCTGGTTTGGAGCATGGGCGTGGCGGGAGCGCTCTCTCCGGGCCTGGGCGGCAAGGGGCCAAGCACCATCTTTTGCAGAGGAAAGTCCAGCGTGACCAGAAAATGCGAGAAGACATCCGCCCCGATCAGGCCGTCAAGATTGCCTGCAACACTTTGGCTGTCGAGCACCCGCACCTGACAATCGCGGAACTCGAGATCTCCGATGCGGATGGAATCGACATACGCGGAGAAGCCTGGTTTATAGCCATGATCGCCCACGCCGCTCATCTCCGTCTCCGAAAAAGGCTTGAGCCCCGCGGCATCGGCAACCGATCGCGAGACAAGCAATCCGCTGGCGCCGGTGTCGATGGGCAGTTGGACGGAATGGCCATTCAACGCCACAGCCACCCCAAAGGCGCGCATGTGCGTCGCATCCCGCATGATCTTGATGAAAGGAACTTCCGCGGTGGACGACAAAGAGATCATACGGCAGGCTTTGTGCGGCTCGGCCAGCATTTTCTTCATGTTTTCCAGGTAAAAGCGCCAGTGGCGCGCCTCTTCCTCATCGATTCCTGAGGGCGCGGCAAGGTAGGCCTCGGTCTCCGCGATTCGCTTCTTCAACGAAAGCGTGTGCAGCCACTCGGCGCGAATCTCCGGGTCGGCGGGATCAAGTTGATGCGCTGTCTTCAACTGCTCGCGGCTGGTGGCAAACAGGGAACTGAGCCGCGCCAGATCGGCTTGCAACAAGTGGTTGCGCGGGTTACAGGGGTCCAGAGCGTCGGATTCAGTGGCGGATTGCTCGGCAACCCACGGCATTCCCTGACGAAGTTCGACCTCGCCGCGCAACGAGATCAACGCCGCCGCGTGGGGCGCAACCGCAAGAGAAGACTGAACCGCATCGGCCGCCTCCTGCACCTTCTGCTGACGCAACAGAGCATGAACCAGCCCCGCCGTAAGTTCCACGTCTCCCGGATGGCTGGCCAGACCGGCCTGATAGAGAGTGGCTGCCCCGGCATAATCCGCCGTCAAAAAAGCCTTGTCCGCCTCGCTGGGGATGTGCGGCTGCGTAACCGCGCAATGGGTTTCAGCCGGAGATATTCCCGGAAGGCACAGCGCTGCGATCAAAAATGCCCGCCGGAAATCTCGCAAAATCGCTCCTGGCACAGGAATTCTCTCCACTATCTTCTCTGTACTCCCCCACCGCTTTTGCCAACCCGCGGACGATGAAACTTTGGGTGCCCCACCCTCGCCGCGTTCTTGTTTTTGCGGCTAGGGTGGGATTCGTAGAACTTGCGGGCGCCCCAGGTCTGGACCTTCAGACCTGGGAATCCACGACCCCAAGAATCTCTAGCGTAACCTCCGCAACCCGCTCAATCGCCCCTTCATTGGGTGTCCCAGGTCTCGATTTTGAGAGCTGGGAGTCCGCGGAACTCAGCAATCCCCGCACCCGCTGAAGCTCCTCCATCATCGACTGGCGGGCGGGGCCGTCAGCGAGCAGCGGCGCAATCTGTTGGACGATCTTTTCCGCCGTAAAGTCACTCTGAATCAGCTCCGGCACGACGCGCTTGCCGGCGATCAGGTTGGCCATGGCCAC
>CAYVGW010000312.1:0-3327 GCA_964450895.1 uncultured Occallatibacter sp.
CCAAGTCCTCTTTCCCCGGTGTGGGATGAGTTGAAACCTGCTGAGAAACAGTCTGAACACAAGATGTTTTATCAGGAGTAATTTCCTTCACCGCAGTTGGATTTGGTTTGACATTGCCATAAGAAGTTCCAAATCCCGGTGCCGTCCAACAACCGACTCGCTTCTCCATTGGAGGTTCAGTTACAACCGTAGCTTTGTTTTTATCCGAGCTCCAATTGATGTGCGTTCCATTCTGCGGGTTCTCCACATTGACGGTTGTTACAGATGAACCGCTCAATGAAACCGGAAGCCAAGTAATTGAAGTCATCTTGCGTCGTTGTGAGTCCCTAGCCTCCACCTTTGTGGCCTCGCGTGTAATCGTGACTCCATTTCCAAGTGTTCTTACGTGTGTAATTTTAAAAACGGCTGTATAAGGCGGATGGCTTGGCACAGTTTTGCAGCTACTATTTCCGTCACTTTGGCCGCTTTCACTTGCAGGCGTTTGACCAAACCCTAGCAACGCCCACGCCACCACTAGCGCCAAGACCACAAAGCTGCTTCTGCGCATAATTTGCTCCTTGCACAAGTTTTACAACACAGACAGTATGACGCAATTTTCTGGGAGAACGCTTGCGAGATTACTAAAAATGGGCCGATTGCACGGAACAAATCCGGACGGTGATCTATACAGCCGTCTGCAGCGCCCGCGCCTGCTCGATCCGCTGCCGCCGCTTGGGCGTGTGCAGCGCCTCCCACAGGTCGGTTCGACGTTGCACGTTCAGCCAGAACTCCGGCGAGTTGCCGAAGACCCGCGCCAGCATCAGGGCCGTATCGGCGGTGACGGCGCGGCGGTCATTGCATAGCTCATTGACCAGCTTGCGCTCCACGCCCATCGCCTCGGCCAGCGCGCCCTGCGTCAGCCTCATCGGCACGAGAAACTCCTCAGTCAGCATTTCGCCTGCACTTACCGGTTTGCGTTCGGTACTCAGCATCCTCTCACCTCATCGATAGCCGTGATTGTCCAGATATACCTCAGCGACTTCCTCGTGGTTGCCGTTCCATTGGAAGATCAGCCGCCATTGATCGTTGACTCGAATGGAATGCCATCCATCGAGATTTCCACGCAGCTTCTCAAAATGATTGCTCGGCGGAACGCGCAAATCGGAATCTTCCGTTGCGTCGTCGAGCAACTGCAACTTTCTGAATAACCGAGATTCAAGATTCGAAGGAATACTCCGGCTGGTTTGATCGTGAAGAAAAAACTCTCGCAACCAGCGGTCCCGAAATCCGAGAATCATGCGGCAGCCTTTCCTGTTGTCCTATTGTACCGCTCTATGGTGCAGAGATCAAAATCTAATGCTCGACGAGTCTTGCCCTGGGCTTGGCGCTTGCGCTCGGTTGTGTTTCAGGACCGCCCTCAGACACCGGATCGACAACCACAAATATCTGGTTCACAAACCGTCCAATCGTCTCCGCACCATCCGCATCGGTTCGAATGTAGACCCGTGCTTGCCCCGGATACTGGCGGTACTGGGGAAAAGGCCGGGTCGCAAGATAGGCCTGGGTTCGGGCGCGCCCTTCCGCAGTCTCCACGGTCGCCACCAATTCGGAGAGCGGCCGGACTTTGCCGGTTTGCAGGACTTCGACAGACTGCCTGCCGGTTAGCACCGGCTCCAAAGCGCGCCCCAGCTTGGCCCAGAACTCGATCTGGCCGGCAATCGAGCGCTCCTGCGCCTAGGCGGCAATGCGCGCATCCAACACCAAAGCATCCGACAATTTAACCGGCTGACCCATGTGAACAAGGTTGCATAATGCTACCTGAGAATCAATCGCCTTTCAGCCGTGAAGATCAATGATGAGCGTTTACTGCTCCGGCGGAGCGGGTGGCTCCGGAATCGGTGCAAAACTCTGGCCGGTACTCTCCGCCGATGACGAAGACATCGCCGCACCTGGGCAGGCGGGCACAGGCGTCTCATTATTCACGACTTCATACTCCGCCGGCGGCTGAAAGACGGCGGCATCCGGCTCGGCTTGCGTAAAGTTCACCAACTCCTTGTCCATCTTGCCGGTTTGCGGGTCATCGGTCACCTGGCGCACGACGAGGCTGGTCAGGCCGGGCGTGATGGCCGTCCAAGTCTCCGAAGTGCGCTGGAGCGGCGCATCATTGCCGATCTTTCCCGCCGGAATTGTGGTGATGCTCCGGTGGCCGCGCGCTTCAATCCCTTGGATGGTTTCCGTTCCCAGATCTTCCATCGCGGGCCGCTGTAACTGAGTTCCAGCCACGCCAAAGGTGGCGCCTACATGCGCTGGAGTGGCGGCTGTCATGCTTGCCTCGCAGGACGGGCGCGCCGCGCCGGGTGTGGACAGGGCAAGGACCGTTACCTTCTGCCCCGGCGCCGTCCAGTTGCTATTGGTGTGAGCCACGGGATCGAAAACCGTTACATGTGTCGTTGGCGTCTGATCGGGAGAAAGAGGAGTTGTGGTCGTCGAGGTCATGCGGCGGCCTTGCGAATCCAAAGCAACCACCTCGGTGGATTCGCGGGTGGTCATGCTTCCGTTGGCCAGCGCGCGGACGTGCGTCACCTTGTACTCCGCCGTGTAGGGCAGCCGCACCACGTGCGGATGAACCATTTCCACTCTGGTTCGGCCCCGCTCAACCTGACTGGCCAACGGCAACGCCAATCCCACGATCGCGCCCAACGCCAACATGCTACAAACACTAACCCGCATCACTCACCTCAAACGCAGAACTGTGCGACACACTCAGTCTGACGGTAAAAAGCCGCCAAAGCAAGCAGGTAATCGAAGATTATTCCACCAAAGCCAGCAGCGCCTGCACATTGCGCTCCTCGTCGCCGGGGGCGTCTACCGGGGTTTCGGCGATGAAGGCGGCGTGGGCGAAGCGCGGGTCGTTGAGCAGCCGCCGGAAAGGCTCCAAGCCCATTGTCCCCTTGCCGATCTGCTCATGGCGGTCGAGCTTGGAGCCGCGCGCGGCCTTGGCGTCGTTCATGTGCCAGACGCGGACGGCCTCGAAGCTGACCGTCGCCGCAACTTGGCGTAGCGTCTCCTCGTAGCCTTCGGGAGTGACCAAGTCATAGCCGGCGACGTGGGTGTGACAGGTATCCAGGCAGACGCCCATCGGGGCCGAGGGGCGCAGCCGCTCGACCAGCTCGGCCACCTGCTCAAAGCTGCCGCCCAGCGAGAACTCCGAGCCGGCCGTGTTTTCGATCAGGATGTGAAAGAGCGTTCCCTGCCACGGCAGCCCGTCAATGGCCCGGCTGATCGAGTCGGCCGCCAGCCGCAGGCCCTCGTCGCGCGTCAGCCCCTTCCACGAGCCGGGATGCAGCA
>CAYVGW010000313.1:0-3283 GCA_964450895.1 uncultured Occallatibacter sp.
GGTGTATGCTTTGAGCATGGAAAGTCTCATTGTCGGATTAGCTTTCTGCTTCATAGCGGTTCGAGTAGCTGAGTTCATTGTTGATTGGGAGTGTCGGCGCTCGAATTCTTCCACACAACGGAAGAAGCTGCTCCAAGAGATGTTGAATAGGATTGAACGCGAGCGAGGGCTTGTGCGTAAGGAATACCGCCGCCCTTACTGAGTGCTATTGCCAATCTGGATTTGACTGCCGGGTTATCGAGCACAGCCTTTAATCCCATTGCCACTTTTCCCAGAGTGGTGCTCCCCGTCACTGCTTCCGTAGCGATCCCCGCCGCAGGGGTGCCGATACCGATGAACTGATGATTTGCATTCCTGGCGACGGCGCGTTCAAGCACTGGCTGTAAATCAAGCAATTTAGATTCCGCCGCATTCAAATTCCCGATTTCTGGAAACTGCGTTGCAATCTCTTCTTTGAGTCCTCGCGCTAGAGCTTTCTGGGCTTCAACCGCTGCGCTTCCCTGCTCACCATATTTCCCGGCAAGCACTCGATATGTGCCCTGCTTCATCGCCTGAGCTTCCTGGGGCGTCAAATTCGCGGCCAGCGACGGGCGTTGCATTCCTAATTGCTGCTGGTGCTGGAGAAACTCCTGCCCGGATGCGTCGATTGCGTTTAGGTCTGATGTCGGGTTAACTTGGTTGGCGAACTTGTTGCGGACATCAGTCAAGTTCTGGGCAACAGTCTGCGGGTTGATTGAGCGATTAGGGGGAGCGTTTTGCAATGTGTCAGAAATTTTCTGGTTGAAATCATCGATCAGGTCGTTGAGTTTCTGGACTCCAGCTTTGCTCACGGGAAGAGAATTCTGCAGTCCGGTATCGACCACGTTTGCGCGCTCGGCCTGGCTCAGAGTCGTGGAAGGCTTAAGGGCGCTCTCATAGGCAGCCTCAGGCGTCCTGCCGAGAAGCAAGGCTCGACTGGCTGCCGCTGGCATCGCTTGCAGCACGCCTCCCTTGGCAAAAGAGGGAACCAGATCGTTCACTGGACCGAGTACGGGTGACGGCTTGATGCCTCCCATCACGCCGCCTGCTACGCGGCCGCTCTCCACTGCGCCCCCGAGCTGCCCAACAGCGTTTTCGAGGGCCAAAGGCAATCCACCCTGTGCTGCGTCCTGGTATCCCTGATCGGAAATTGATTCCAGGGTACTGATGGGATGCCGAACGGAGTTGTACAGGCCTTCCAATGTATCGAGGGGATGGGCGACAGGCTGGACGAGTGCTTTGATGGCCTGACCACCAGTTTGCTCAACCGCTCCGAGCACGCCTTGTTTCTGTGCACCTGACCCTACCGGATTAGTAAGCGCGTCCCAATAACTCGCCTTTGCGGTGTCTGGAACCGTCAATGGAACCATCTTGAATCCAGAACTTGCGGCGTCATGAACGCGATCTGCGGGGATGTAGCCGTTCTTGCCATCTGGCGACTGCATTTGGATTCCGACTTTGAACCCGGATTGCTGCGCCGCCTGGATGTTGGAGACGGGTACATCGCCGGTGCTTCCATCGGGGGCAATCATCGTCACCGTCGCAGGAGACGGGGATGCAGGAGTGCTCATTGATGGGCTTTCCCGCCGAATTGAGCGAATGGATCAGAAATATCGCTGCCTTGTGCCGGCTGACTTCCGGCTCCCTTGATGCGTTTTTGGATGTCGCCAATCTGCGCCTGATAGGACTGGCTGCGGTTCGTCATGTCCTGCTTGAGGGTGTTGAGCGAGGCGACCATTGCGCTGTATGGAACGTTGCCGTCGATGATCTGCTGGAGTTCATGCCGCGATGAATCCGAAAGAACTCCGCTCGCGTTCGACGAATTGAGCACCTTCGCTGCTTCGTTTTGGGCTGTAGTCAAAGCAGCCTTGAACGCTGCCATTTCCGGCGTGCCTGCGGCTTGGGAAGCCAACATGCGTACCGGAACATTGGCGAAGCGAGCACCGAGATCTGGAATCTTCTGGGCCGTCTGCTGCAGGAGGTCCATGTTCTTTTCGGCGGTTTGCTCAAACGCCTGTACCTGGTCGTAATTTTTCTGCAGGTTGTCGAGAGATTTCACGTTGGCTTGCAGCAGGGACTTGTTCGTAGCAATTCCGCCGCCGCCGTCCTGCTGATCCATTTGCGCTGCACGCTGAATGATAGCGACCGTCGAGCCCGGACTCCGCATTAAGCCGGGAGGCATCTGGCCCGTCTTGCGATAATTATCGGCCGCAAAATCGAGTGCTTGCGAGTTTTGATCTCCGCCAAGTTGGTTCCCCATCACCACACCCATCGGGCTGTGCCGGGCCAGTTCTATCTGTCCAGGGAGACGCGCTTGCTCTTCAGCGCCTGCCACGTTGGCTGCTTGCGTGGCCTTTCCCGCGTTGATCTGTTGTGCTCCAGGGGCCGTTCCCATCGCCAAGGCGGCTTCTGTGGGCGCATACAGCGGGCTATTGGGATCTGTCTTGCCCTGCTCATTACCGAGTGCCACTTTCTTCTGCGCGGCATCTAATAATTGACTGAATCCCCCCAAGCTCGCAGCTTGAACTTGAAGCTGCTGGCGCGCCTGTGTAGGATTCTGCTGTGCCAACTGCGAGAGCTGCATCGCCTGCTGGACATGCTGAGGGTCGAATAAGCCCTGTTGGGCGAGTTGCTGAGCTGTCTGCTGAATTCCTTGCGAAAGCTGCTCATCCGGCAGATTCATCACGCCCGTCATGGCGCTCACGATCATGCCGTTCTTGGATTTCATCGCCTCCGCATTAGAGCTTCCGGCGCGCGCGTCGTTCATGGCGATCTGAGCGGCTTGCGCTTTCATGGCGAGGATATGCTGCTGGAGGCCCTGCACGGCGCTGAAAGATGCACCGTTCTTAATTGCCAGTGGCACTAGATCGTCGTAGCTCGGCATCGAGGAGTCTTTCGGCGCTGGAGCGGACCCGTCAGCCGCAGGCGCAGGAGTAGGCTTCGCGTGGCCCCATTGCTGCATCGTCGCAGTCATGGCCTGCTGGTCCTTTAACTGCTGCTGCTTGATCTGAACGTCCGCCGAACTGCTTTGCACTTCGTTCTGCAATGCTTGCGTCTGCAAGGGCGCATTTGTCATTTGGCTCTTGAGTTGAAGCGCGCGCGCGTATTCATCCAGCGGGCTAGGCTGCTGCTGGGGAGGGCGAACATCTAAAGCGGGCAACGGAATCGAACTCAACTCAGACCTCCTGCGTTAATCGCAGCCTGGACAGCCGCAGAGTTAGCGGCACTCCCGTTGCCGGAATTGTTGTTTTGGTTCAATAGCGAA
>CAYVGW010000314.1:0-3256 GCA_964450895.1 uncultured Occallatibacter sp.
TCTGAAGTCGTGCCCTTATTACAAAACCTGCCTGAATTGAGTTTTTCCGCAGCCTCTGAAGTCGTGCCCTTATTACAAAACCTGCCTGAATTGAGTTTTTCCGCAGCCCCTGAAGTCGTTCCCTTTCAAAACCGGACTATTACCATAGGCTGATAGGCGAAGATAGGGCGTAAGCGATTCACTTTTTGGATGGGCAATTTTTCTGTCAAATCGGGGCACTTTGGAGGGAGAAAAAAGCTGTTTTTCTGGAATAATTGAGTAGTTTTGGCCTTAAAACGCGGGAAAAACGGTGGTTTTCAGTTACTAGATAATTAACTGCAAAAAATGCAAGTAGTTGTTATCATTGATGTTAATCGAATCAGAGAGGCACAAAAGGGCTTGATAAGGCGGGGAGGGGGGGGGGTGAGTAACTTTCCGGTAAACAATTGGATGATTTTTTGTTGGCGAATTAGTAATCATGGCTGCGCTCATTTCATTTCACCTGGATTGATGATGCGCCTTTGGATGATAATGATCAGCAACCCCGTGAAGACAATTTTGCAAGGGGCTGTAGGAAGAAACAAACGTAGACCAGGAGGTCTACGTTACAGCCGACCGGGAGGTCGGCGCTACAGTTTCATGTACCGCAGGGCGTAAACGGCGGCGGGGCTCTAAAGGCGGACTTTTGACTTGCTGACTTCAGGGGCCTGAAGGCCCCTGCTCCCTCCGACTGTCGAAATTACGCTTGGACGGTAGTATGAACAGATCCTAGGAAAGAGGCTGAATCCCATGTCTTTCAAATTTTCAATCGTTTTGATTGCAGCTTCCTTTCTTCTGACTGCCCCCGCGGAGATAGCGCTCGCTCAACCCACCCCTGGGAGCGCGCCCCACACCGCGCCTGCCGAAGCCAAGCAGCTTCCACTCGTCAGCCCGATCTTCGGCGACAACATGGTTTTGCAGCGCGGCAAGGCCAATACCATCTGGGGCTGGTCGGAACCGGGCGATACGATAACGGTCCAGATCGGCGACACGACAGCAACCGGTGTCGCGGGTCAGAATCGGCGCTGGGAGGTGAAGCTCAATCCCCCGCCGGCAGGCGGCCCTTTCACCATCAAGATCACCGGCCATGAGACGGTCGAACTGCACAACGTCCTGGTCGGCGATGTATGGCTGTGCGGCGGCCAGTCGAATATGGGCCTGCCGCTCCAGTTTGCGCGCAACGGGGCGGAAGAAGCGAAGACGGCCAACTACCCGGAGATACGGGTTTTCTCCGTGGAGGGGCATCCTGCCTACCGGCATTACGATGGGATCGCAGGAAGCTGGAAGGCTGTCTCTCCAGAGACCGCGGGTAAGATTTCGGCGGTCGGGTATTACTTTGCGCGCAAGCTCCAGAGCGAGATTCACGTTCCCATCGGCCTGGTCGTGGATGCGATGGGCGGAACTCCGGCGGAGGCGTGGACGAGCGCCGAGGCTCTTCGCCCTCTGCATGACTTTGATATTCCATTGGCCGAGCTGGAGAGACTGGCGGCGGCGGGCGCGCCAGAATACGGCAACTACGTGATGCACTGGTACGACCAGTACGATGTTGGACTCAAGGAAAACTGGGCAGCTCCGGAAGTGGACGATGCAAGCTGGACGCCGGTTGACCTTCCCGGCGGCTTCAAGGAACTTGGAGTGCCCGAGACGCCCGCCCTGGCCTGGTTTCGCAGAGAGATTGTCTTGCCAGACCCGCTGCCCGCCGGGATGCCCCTGCTCTTCCTCGGCTCCATCGAGCAGATGGATACGGTGTACATCAACGGCAAATCGGCCGGCGGCAGCGCATGGGTGGAGAATCCGCGCGTCTATCCCTTGTTTGGCAACGTGCTGAAGCCGGGAAAGAACATCCTCGCCATCCGCGTGCTGAAGACCAAGCCGGACGGCGGATTCCTGGGCAAGCCAGAGGAGCTGCACCTGACGCTGGGCGACAAGACGAGCATTCCGCTGGCCGGCAAATGGAAGGGCAAGCTCAGCCTGGATGCGCGCCCGCCGCAGCCCCTGCCGCTCGCCTACGAGAACTGGCCGGTGATGCCCGCCGTTCTTTATGAAGGGATGTTGAAGCCCATCGCGCCGCTGTCGATCACCGGCGCGCTCTGGTATCAGGGCGAGCAGAACTCGCCGCGCGGCTTCCAGTACCGCAAAATCCTTCCGGTGATGATTGCCGACTGGCGCAAGCTCTTCGCGCAGGGCGATTTTCCCTTCTACATCGTCAGTTTGCCGGCCTTCCAGCATCGCAGCCCGACTCCGGTTGAGGGCGACGCGTGGGCCGAGACACGCGAGTCGCAGGCTCTCACGGCGGCCAGCGTTCCCAACTCCTGCCTGGCCGTCACCATCGACACCGGCGACGCGGACAACATTCACGCCAAGGACAAGCAGCCGGTCGGCGAGCGTCTGTCCCTGTGCGCGCTGGCCAACTACTACGGCGAGAAAGTGGAGTATGCGGGTCCGGCTGTGACGTCGGTGGAGCGGCTTCCGGGTTCGATCCGCTTGCACTTCGCCCACACCGAGGGCGGCCTGGCCGTAAAGGGCGAGAAGCTCGGCGAGTTCGCCATCGCCGGAGAGGACCGGAAGTGGGTTTGGGCCGACGCGCGCATCGAGGGCGATACCATCGTCGTCTCCTCTGCTTCTGTGCCGAACCCGAAAGAGGTCCGTTATGCATGGCAGTCAAATCCGGCCGCGACCCTTTTCAACGGCGCCGGATTGCCCGCCGCGCCCTTCCGGACCGATACATGGCCCGGCATCACAGAGAGTCACAGACCCTTTTGATCATCCTAAAAACGGCAGTTGAAGCGCAGCAAAAAAGGCTAACTGATTCAAGCCAAAACTAACATTGAGGATTTCGCCATTTTGGTGAAGTGCGGAGTTTCACCAAGACATCATTGCACGCTCCCGGATACTCGGAATGAACATGATCGCGAATAGGATCGTAAATAAATACAGCAAGTTAGCTTCCGCTTCGCGGAAATGGCAAGTTAGCGAGTTAGCGTTAGCACATTGCATCCAAAACGCGACACAGCGAGCTGGGTTGCTCCTAACTGCCTGTGGTGAAAGTCGAAAATCCCGAAAACCTTCCCTCAGGGGCTAAAGCCCATACTTTTTTATTAGCATTTTGCGGCCCGACTGAAGTCGTGCCCTTATTACAAAACCTGCCTGAATTGAGTTTTTCCGCAGCCTGTAAAGCCCATACTTTATTATCAACGCTTTGCGGCCCGACTGAAGAGGCTGCGGAAAACGGGCTGAA
>CAYVGW010000315.1:0-3252 GCA_964450895.1 uncultured Occallatibacter sp.
GGCGGCCACATTCAACGGGCCGATCACCGCGTCCAGGCAATCATCCACGCCTTGCACGATCTTGCGGAAGTCGCCTTGATGCTTGCTGGCGTCGGCGCGCGTGGCCAGTTTTCCATCCACCGCGGCCTTGGCCAGAATGCCCGCGTCGGTCACCAGCGCGTTGACCGCGTCGATGCAGACGTTGAGGTTGTTCTTCAGCACGTTGAAGTCGCCGTTGTAGGTGTCGGTGATCTTGGGAGGGATTGCGCCCTTGGAGATTTGATCGACATAGTTGGCGGCCACATTCAACGGGCCGATCACCGCGTCCAGGGTTTCATTCACGCCTTGCACGATCATGCGGAAGTCGCCCTGATGCTTGCTGGCGTCGGCGCGCGTGGCCAGCTTGCCCTGCACCGCGGCCTTGGCCAGCATCCCCGCATCATTCACCAAAGCGTTGATCGCTTCGACGCTCTTGCCCAGCGCAGTGGAGATGCTCGCGAAGTTGTCGTGCGCTGCCTTGGTGTCAGCGTCAGCCTCGGCCAGGGTCAGATCGATGTGCATATCACCAGCCGCGATCTTGACCAAGTTGGAACTGACTCGGACCACCTCACCCTGCTGGTATTTGGCCACCTTCTCGCTCAGCCGCGCGGCCTTTTTGACCGCAGTCTGATCGGTAACGACCTCGAAGGCGCCTATGACCTCGCCGTTCCTATTGCGGATGGGAACGCCGGAGTACTGGATGTCCAGATCACGGCCGCCGGGATGAGCTGCCGTCTCGCTGGTGGATTCGCCGTTCGTGCGCATGGCCATCGAGCAAGCGCATTTGTCGGTCCGGCAATCGCTGGTGCGGAAGTGGTCGTAGCAGTGCGTCTTGCTGCGCACCAGTTGCTCGCCGGTCGTGTTGCCGAGTCCGGCTCCGGCCCTGTTCATGTACTGCACTTCATAGTTCTTGTTGATGATCATGCTGGGCGCCGGCATGTTGTCCAGGAATCCGACCAGCGTGTCCAGCGTCTCGTTGACCCCCGCGACAATTTTGCGGAAGTCGCCCTGATGCCTGCTGGCGTCGGCGCGGGTTCCCAGCTTGCCTTCCACCGCGGCTTCGGAGAGCATATTGGCGTCCACCACCAAGGCATTGATATTGCTCTTCATCAGCATCAGCCACTCGTGGATCTGGTCCTGCTCGGAGGCCTTGCTCATGGTGGCGGTCAGGTCGCCGTTGGCGATTTTGGTAACGTAAGCGACCAGCTCGGTCAGCCAGCCATGCACGCCGTTGACCGCGTCCTTCATTTTGGCGTGATCGCCCTTGCATTCGATCTCGACTCTCTCGCGCAGATTGCCGCCGCGAATCAACTGCAGCACGCGGTTGCCCTCGGCGATGGGCAGGATGATGGCATCCAGGGTGCTGTTGATTCCCTGCACGATCTTGCGGAAGTCGCCCTGATGCTTTTGGGCATCGGCGCGGGTATCCAGCTCGCCTTCAATCGAGGCTTGAATCAGCGCGTCGGTGTCGGCGATCAGCGCCTTGAGATTGACGCGCACCTGCTCGATGGTCTCATTGATGAAGGCCTTCTTGCCGGGGAATTGTTCAAGGTGCGCGTCGAAGTTGCCCTTGCCGAACTCCGCCACGCAGGCCATCGCCTTTTTCTTGACCGTGATGTGCCCGGCCACCATATCATTGACGCCCTGGGCCATCTCTTTGAATGCCCCAAGGAATTTCTGCGCAGGAATCGCAACGTCGATGTCCCCCTTGTTGTGTTCTTCGGACATATGTTTCATCTCATCGATGAAACCGCCCATCTGCGTTTTCAACTCCTGCTTGACCTTACCCACCTGCCCGGTCCAGTCCCCGGCCGCGCAGACGTCTTCCAGGCGCAGCCCGGCAGACTCCAGCATCCGCTCGAGGGTGTTCATCAGGTAGGAGTCGGAGACCGACTGCAGGTCCAGGTTGAAGACCCGGCTAACGGCGGCCTCGATCTGCTGCACCTTCTCTTCATCCGCGATGTCCCGGCGCAGATATTGTCCCAATAGCCGCTGGAATTCCGTGTACGCTCCCACATACCACTTGAATGGCAGATTGATCCGGTCATGCACCGCGCCGATTTGCAGGCGTTTTTCGAAGTAGCGTAGATCCCAGTCGATCAAGGCGCCGGCAAAAACCTCGGCGAGGTAGGTTGTCTGCGCCTCTTCCAGATGCTTGCGCAGGGCGGAGACAGGCATCCCGCGCTGTTGGGCGATGGATTCAAAGAACTCGCGCGTCGGCGCGAACTCGAACTGCCAGTCGTAAAACTCCCGGGCGATATCCGGCGCCACTTCCTGCGCCCAGGGCGCCAACTCGGCGAGCAGCGCGCTGTCGCCTTGATTGAGCCGGATGAATCGCCGGCGCATAGCCAGATTTTGTTCGTCGATGCCGTACCGTTTGGCGATCGAGTCGGCGCCTGTCGACGGCCAGTTCACGTGGATGGGGGCATACCGGGCGGGTGCTGATGCCACGGGCCGTTCAGCGACCGCAGCCCCGCTTGTCTTGCCATTGCGTTGCGTGCTGGAAACCGCACTGGTTTTTCCGTTCGTCTTCTGTGTCATATTCGTTTTCTCCTGTCTCCCTTGCTTCCCCTGTGCTGGTTAGTGAGTTACTGGCGGCGCAACCCGATCTTCCGGTGTTGCCGAATGTTGTGACGCGGCAAGCAGCGTGCATTGCCCGCATGGAGCGCGGCAAAGAAGAAAGCTGCGAGAAATGCAATGGCGCGGTTTTCATTTCTCCTCTTTGGCGCCGGAAAATGTTCCCTTCAGGGAGGGCGAAATTCTACAACGCTCTTGCCATCTGATTGTTTCTTGGGCGGTTGCTTCCGGCGCTGGGCGCGGGAATTCCACGCGGACCATGCGCGGAAGTCCGCACCGCCTCTTGCGCCAGGCGCTCCGGGTCCAGAATCAAAGCTACCGTTCCATTGCCCAGAATCGTCGCCCCGCTCACCACCTGCACATGGCGGTAGAAGCGGCCCAGATTCTTGATCACCGTCTGGCAGTCGCCCAGCACCACGTCCACCACAAAGCCATAACGGCCCGCCTCCGTATCGACAATCATGATCTGCTCGATCTCCGGCCGGGGGGTGCGAATGTTGAAGTACTCGCGCAGCAGGATGTAGGGAATCAGCTCGCCGCGCACATGGGCGAGGTGCTTGCCGTTGGCCGCTTCCACGTCCGTCCTGGTCAGCTCGACGCACTCCTGGGTATTGCCCAGCGGCAGCACGAAGAAGGCCTCGCCGATGCTCACCAGCA
>CAYVGW010000316.1:0-3243 GCA_964450895.1 uncultured Occallatibacter sp.
GAGGACGATGCGGCGATCGACGACAACGTTTTCATCCGTGACATCGAGTTTCGTGATGCGGCAGTTGATCTCCGTGCCGACGAGCTTTTCCATCTCCGCCGCGTCCCGTGCGCCGCTGCGGCTGCCGGGCATGAAGGCGCGGACGCCGATGTCCACCGAGAGGCCGCCCTTGATGACCTCGGTGACCGTGCCGACGACGGCGGTCTGCTCGGCGAAGGCGGCTTCGAGAGCCGACCAATCGTGGACCTGGCGCACCTTGAAGAGCGAAAGCTCGTAGTAATGCTCCTCGTTGCGGCCGGTGACGGAGACGGGGTAGGTGTCGCCGATTTGGACGGCGTCGGCATTTTTGGCGAAGGCCGAGCGGGGCAGCACGCCCTCGGTCTTGTAGCCGATGTCCAGAAAGACCTGCTCGGCGGTGAGCGAGACGACGACGCCTTTGAGCTGGCGCTGGCCTGGATCGCCGCGATGGGAGTGGCTGCGCTCGAAGTCTTTCAGCAGATCGGCAAAGGACTCCTGCGGTTCTTCCGGCTCAACCGGCGCGATGGACGCGGCTTTGGGCGCGGGGGACGGCGTGGCAACTGGCTCCGGCGCTGGCTCGGCGGCTTCCACGACCGGATCAGGAGCAATCTCGGCGGCTGGTTCTACGGCTGGCTCCGGCACGGGTACTTCGGCAGGCGCGGCGGCTGGGGCGGGCGCGGCGGCGGGCTGAGGCGTCTCTTCGGGGGTGGGCAGGGTCTCTTCGTTGATCTCGTTGGTCATGACGGTCTACTTTCATTCTCCCATGTTTATTTGCGGTACGGGGCATATGAGGGGTAGAAAGCAGGGAAATCGCATTTGAAATCATTTGGAGGGAGCAGGAGCATTTATGCCCCTGAATTTACGCCTGAAACCACAGGGGTTCAGCCCCGGGCCTAAAGGCCAGACTGCCCAAGCCTCGCTTCAGGGGCATAAATGCCCCTGCTCCCTCCGATAAGCCGCCTGCATGAGTATCGCGACAAAGATGAGCGTTAGGCGAAGTTCAAATGCAATTGCCCTGGGGTAGAAAGAGACAATTTGCGCAGCGTGGACCGGGAGGTCCACGCGACAGCCGGCCAGGAGGCCTGCGCTACCTGTGTACCTTGGGTTTCGCGCTTTTCCCCGTGGCCAATTACACTAAATAGGTCATGGAAATCCGCTCTGGAAACGAAATCCGCTCCGCCTTTCTGCGCTTTTTTGAGTCGAAGGGGCACCGGCAGGTGCATTCTTCCTCGCTGGTGCCTGCCAACGACCCGACGCTGCTCTTCACCAACGCCGGGATGAACCAGTTCAAAGACCTCTTTCTGGGGGCCGAAAAGCGCGAGTACTCCCGCGCGACGACCTCGCAGAAGTGCGTGCGCGCCGGGGGCAAGCACAACGACCTGGAGAATGTCGGCTTCACGCGGCGGCATCATACTTTTTTTGAGATGCTGGGGAATTTTTCCTTTGGCGACTACTTCAAGAAGGATGCTATCGCCTTTGCGTGGGAGCTGGTCACGAGCAAAGAGTGGTTTGGCATTTCCAAGGACAAGCTCTACGTGACGATCTTTGAGGGCGATCCGGCCAATAACGTGCCGCGCGACGACGAGGCCGAGGGCTATTGGATCGAGGCGGGCGTGCCCAAGGAGCGCATCCACCAGTACGGGCTGAAAGATAATTTTTGGCAGATGGGCGAGACCGGGCCGTGCGGGCCGTGCTCGGAGATTTTTTATGACATGGGCATCGAGGCCGCGCAGACGCCGGGAGTGGACCTGCCCTTCGGCCAGGACGATGCGCGCTACGTGGAGATTTGGAACCTGGTCTTCATGCAGTTTGATCGGTCCGTGGAGCAGGGGTCAGGGGTCAGGGATCAGGGATCAGGAGGCGCTGCTCCGCGCGTGACGTATAAGCTGACGCCGCTGCCCAAGCCGTCGATTGACACCGGCGCGGGGCTGGAGCGGCTGGCGGCTGTGCTGCAAGGGAAGGTTAGTAACTTCGAGACGGACCTCTTCACGCCACTGATCGCCCGCGCCGCAGAATTGACAGGCTTTGTAAAAGGGCACGACTTCAGTCGTGCCGATGAAGCCTCCAACAATGACCGGGCTTTAGCCCCTGCCGATGAGACACCCAAAAACATCGGAGCTTTACAGACTGCGGAAAAAGGCCTGAATTTAGGTGAAATCCAGGAAGAACATCCCGCAGGGGCTAAAGCCCAACATTCATTATCAGGCGTTTGCGGCCCGACTGAAGTCGTGCCCTTATTACAAAACCTGCCCAAATCGAGTTTTTCCGCAGTCTGTTTAGCCCCTGTGGAACTCGCCGCTCTCGTTGGCAATGCTAGCTTGAGAATCATCTCCGACCATGCGCGCGCGGCTACTTTTTTGATTAACGATGGAGTGCTGCCCTCGAATGAAGGGCGCGGCTATGTGCTACGGAAGATTCTGCGGCGCGGGATTCGGCATGGTCGGCTGCTGGGACAGGAAAAGCCGTTTCTTTTCCAGATGGTTTATGCCGTGCGGGATTTGATGCAGGGGGCTTACCCGGAATTGATTGCATCGGCTGACCGCGTGGCTAAGGTGGTTGAGGCGGAAGAGAAGCAGTTTGATCGCGTGTTGAAGATTGGTAGTGTGGAGTTACAGAAAACGATAGAATCTGCAATTGATTTCGCAGAGTTCGAATCTAAGTATCTGAGTTTGAAACAGCGAAATGCTGAATTTAGATCTGCTTTGGAGAGAGCACGATATGCGAATAATTTGGAAATAGCAAAAGAAGCAATCTCTGCTATTTTGCCATGGGAAATAGAGCAGATTAATGAGCATGAAAACACAGAACCAATAAAGGCAGAATTGCTCGGATATAGGGCCTTTCACCTTTACGAAACCTTTGGTCTGCCACTGGACTTTATGGTCGATGCGGCGCGCGATGCTGGCGTGGCCTTTGACGAGGCTGGCTTCGAGGCCGCCCGCGCCGAGGAGCAGGCCCGCGCTCGCGCCAGTTGGAAGGGCGGAAGTCAGAAGACGGCTAGTCCGGCTTATCGGGAGCTGGCGAAGACGGAGTTTTTAGGCTATAAGTCGCTTACTGCTGCTGGTGCTGAGGTGCTGGCCATCGTGAAGGACGGCGTCGGCGTTCCGGCTGCGGCGGCGGGCGATCTGGTGGAAGTTGTGCTGGATCAAACGAGCTTTTATGGCGACTCCGGCGGGCAGACGGGCGATACGGGGTGGTTTACTTCGGCGGATGGGAATACGACTG
>CAYVGW010000317.1:0-3220 GCA_964450895.1 uncultured Occallatibacter sp.
CGAATGCGATCAGCGGAGGCGTGACTGGCGTAACGAACAATCTGACCCAGACGTTCCTGCTATCACAGTTGCTTGGAGGCGGCAGCGGGTTCGTTCCGACCCCAGCAAACGAAAACCCGAATATTGACTTTCCGAGTACTGGTGTGAACGGTATTAACGTATTCTCCGGCCTGAACATCGGCACAGGAGCGGGCCCAGGATGAGCAGCATAGCCCAAATCCCTCTGCAAGTGCAGACCCCGCAGCCAACACAACCGCTGCAATCCATCGGGGCGCTGATGGCGCTTCGCGGGCAGATCACTGAGAACGCTTTGCGACAAGCCCAGATCCCGCTGTATCAGGCGCAGGCGCAGAACTTTCAAGCGGAAGCCGCGCAGAGGCAGCGCGCCGTCGCCGACCAGCAGACGCTTCAGCAACTCATTCAGTCCGATCCGGCGAATGCACAAGCCTACGGGCGGGGCGATCTCTCTTTCGCTGATGGAAAGATTTCGCCGCTGTTTCAGTCCCAGGTGCAACAGCAGAGAACGCAGTCACTCCTGGAGCAGGCCAAGGTCCCGGCTGCGCAGATGCAGAACCAAAAGGATGCGGCTGCGGAGCTCTTGCAGCACATGGATAGCCTGCGGTCGCTCACTCCTGGGGAACGAGCGCAACAGGTGGGGACCGTCCTGAACTCACTTTCGCCAGCAGTGAAGCAAGCATTTCCGCAGTTGGCGCAGATGGATCCCAGCAAGCTTGACTTGAGCGACCAAGGAATGGACCGTTTTGAGGCCGGGCTGGGCATCCTGCAAGGGCATATTCAGCAAGCGCTCGCCAACCAGAAGACGCAGGCAGAAACGGCGGAAGCTACAGGTAAGGGCGCGGAGTCTCAAGCGAATGCCGCAAAGGTGAACGCCGAACAGGCGTTACTTGCTGGGCTGAAGAATCCGGGAGGCCCGGAGGCGATGGCCCAAACCGTCGCGCCAGTCGAACAGTATCCTGGTATCCATCAGCAGTTAGCGCGGGAACTTCAGACGGCAACAAGTATTCAGGATATTGCCGCCGCGAAGCAGAAGGCATCCGAGGCCATCCAGGGACTAGATCCTCAATTGCAGGCGGCTAAGGCTGCACAGGCCCGTTTGGACGCGGCCGCTACGGAACCTATCCGAACTGCCGGGCAGTTAGCGCTTCAGCGGCAACTATACGGAGGCACGGGAGCCTTTCAGAATGTCGCTCCTCGTCTGATCGAACCCGCCATCAAGGAAGCGCAAACGGCGACTGATGAATACGCTAACGCTGTCAATTCAGCGCAGACCATGGCTGATGTGGTGAATCAGGCGCGGCAGGGTAATAAGATTGCCTATGCCTACGCGCCGACAACCGGAGTTCTTAGCATTAACACGGGCCAAGGCGTAAAGCGCGTAAACATGGCCGAAATCAGCCAATACGGGGGTGCCGGCTCTCTTCTCGACAAAGTTCAAGGATTTTTTGGGAAGCAGCTTTCCGGAGAGTCTATCCCGCCCGACATCCTCAACGCCATGGATCAGTTCCACTCGTCACTGATTCCGGTAGCGCAGAATCGCCTTGCCAACAAATATGCCGGCATCAACCAGAATTACGGCTCGAAGCTCGATCCCAACCACATCGTGACGAGCATGAACGCGGGACAAAGCAGCCCCGTCGATACTGCGCACCAGGTCGGCGACACCGTTTCGGTGAAAGGGCAGAAGGTCAAAATCACAGTCATTCATCCTGACGGCACGTTTGAGGGGGTTCCGCAGTGAGCAGCCCCGCCATTCGTTTTACCTCAGCCGATATTGACGCTCCTCCTCCGCAGACTTCCGGGAAAACGGTGAAGTTCAGCGCGTCTGATATTGACAGCAGCACTCCCGGAAAACCGGGATTAGCTTCACGCGCACTCAGCTTCGTAGGCAGTACCGCGGACAAGATGGCCCGCAACATGAATGTAGAGAACGTGCTGCACTCCGTGGGACAGATCGTGGGAGACGAGCCGAAAGAGGACACCGTACAGAGCAGGCTTGCGGAAGCGCAACAGGCCACGATGCCAGGATTGCAGGGGTACATTGCCGGCGCTCTGAGTTCCCTGGTGCAGAAAGCCAAGAACGGCGACATGAGTGGACTGCTGGCTGAGGCCATTCCTTATGCGTTGATGGCTCACGGCGTGATGGACGCGGCCGCGCCGGAGGCAATGGCCCAAGTTCGGGCAGGGGCCAAGGGCGGAATTGCTGGAGGAGCGAAGGCAGCAATCAGCACGACGCCGCTTACCCCAGTGGATCTTCCCTGGCCCATCGGGGCAATCGCGCGAGCTATCAAAACCAGCCCAGATACGACGCTACAGGTTCCTACGGTCCCCGCCGCTGCCGTATCTGGCTATCTTGCGGGGAAGGCTACGCGAGTTCCTTATGCGGGAGAGCTCGGGGCAGTAGCAGGCGGCGCGACTCCGATTGTGCGCGGGATTATCAGCGGGGCACAGAAAGCAATGGCGGAAGCTGGGGCAACCCGGTACATCGCGCCTGATGTCGCACCTTCACCGATTGAACCCATCCCAGATACGCCCGTTGCCCCACAACCTCGTCCGCTAATTGCCAATCAGGATCTCGCAAGACCGCCTCTACAGACCCAAGCGTCCGCCATTGAGCCAGTGCAGAATACGGTAGTCTCACCGCAGCCGCGCCCCATCATGGCGGCTCCGGCGCCCCGTACCCCCCTCTGGGCGGAGTCTCAACAGACCGTCACTCCAGCAGAAGAAGCGGCACCGCAAGTACAAAGCCCCGTAGCGCTTCCCTCGGGACGGACTCCGGGTGGCATTCAGAATCAAGTGGAAACGCCATCGGCCCCAGAGGCGCCAAAGCAGCCCAGTCAGCAGGCACTTGATCTGGCGGCCCAGGGTATGGGCTACAAGGGTTTCTCGAAGGTCAAGGACGCGGCAGCGGCCGCGACCATACGTAAAGTGGCGGCAGACTATGAAGGCATCGCACCGTTCAACGCTAACGCGGCACCGCCCGCGCAGCAAGCGCCAGCGGGCATCTTCGAAGGGCGCACGACCGGACAGGAAATTCCCAAGGACGCAGGCGGTCAGTACGGGCCCGGCTTCGGCATCTACCGCGTGCCGCTGAGCCAAGTGCAGCCGAGTGAGGATATTTTGCCAGCTGCCGACAAGGTGGCGGATGCCGCGAAGTACGCACAGGAGTACAAGGCTGGCTCTGACTTTCCGCCCGTCTTTG
>CAYVGW010000318.1:0-3182 GCA_964450895.1 uncultured Occallatibacter sp.
TCGAGGATCACCCGGCGAAGGTGCAATGACCAGATGGAAAAAACCGCGTCGCCTTTGAGCGATACGATTGTAGGGGAATACTGACAGTATTCCCCTACAATCGGTGTGCGATCACTGGCAGTGTTGCGACGGGCGGGGAAGATTCACAGTGGCAGGGTTGCTCCGCGCGCCGTTTCCAATTTGATTTCCGAGTGCGGCTTGCATCAACCGCCGCATAAAACTACGAAGTTCTCTGCGTGGCCGGTAACGTTCTTGGCGGAAGGTGACGGCTTTGACAGTGTGCCCTCGTCAGAAACATGGGTATACCTGCGCTGTGTCCGGGGCAACCTGCTCCAATCTCGTGCCGCCAATTGTAGGAAGGGTTCAATCCCGACGGCCCACAGAAAGGTATGTTTGTGATATTGCGCGGCTATATGGACGAAAGCTATGGCAAAGAGCAGAACGTCTTTTCTTTCTCGTGTCTCATGGCGCGTGGGAAGGACTGGGACGAGATGGAACGCCGGTGGAAACTTCACATCAGAGCGAAAAATAGGTTTCTGGAAAAGTATGGCCGAGAGACCATTAGCCGGTATCACGCTTCGGATTGTAGCGGCTGTCGCGGCGAGTTTAAGGGATGGGATCGAGACGAGCGGGACGAATTCATCCTGAACTTATTTGGCGCTTTCAAGCTATTCCCATCTCATACAGTTGCCATTGAAATGCAGTTAGACGAATTATGCGAGGTGTTTCCAGAGTGGGCAGGAGATAGGCTAAAGGCTGCCTACCATGTCCTCACGCAGTTAGTGATGTACCATATCGCAGAGGACTTCAAGAGGGAAGCACCGGGACGTTACGCAAAAGTCACCCTGTTCCATGACCGTACAGGCGGAGATGGTAAATACGACCCAACAATCTTGCGGGCGTTCAACCAACAGATAAATTTCAGAAATTTCGATGGGAAGGACTACTTCACAACAATTGCCCCGCTCACATGGAAGGACTCAGTTGCTCTCCAGCCCGCCGATCTAGTCGCATTCGAATGTTTCAAACAGGCCGAGGCTTGCTTGGAAGCTCGCAAGTCAAGACGGTCCTTCACTGCTCTTCTCGATATGAGAGCGTTCGGGATTCATTCGATGGGATTTCGCAAAAAAGCCATGATCGAATGGCGGCGGAAAATTGAAGAAGAGGGAAGTCTCAAAATCCACGGCCCACAATAGGGTTAGAACTCGTCTGATATAATTTTCGGCACTATGACAGATCAAAAAATGGCGCTCGCAATTGGTCGCTATATCATCAAGCTCCAACGTCAGGTCTCGGCCCTCGAAGGCGCGTTCCTTGAATACCGAATCAATACGCCAGAAGGTCGCCGCGAGATTCCTTTTCGTGAAGTAGCGGCGAGGGTTGCTCAAGAACAGGGTTTTCTTGAAGTATCCTCCGCGCAGCAATACGCGCTGCATCAAGCAGTCGAGCACGAAACGCAATCGTCTGCGCTGATTCGCGCACTCCATCGTCAATTTCTGGAAGAAACGTAGGCTCAGTCATGGACACTCATCCCGTGCTAAGATTCGCTTGTAGATGAGCGAACCGAGGCGCGGCCCTGGTAGGCCGCGTTTCTATTTTCTTGGAGTATACTCTGGTCGGGGTGAGCCATGGCTAACGATCTTACGTCTGCACCGGCCGTCGAGAAGAAGCGCCTCATCTCCCGCAAGGCATGGGGCGTGATTGCGATTATTAGCGCCTTGGTCATTGTCACCCTTCCCCCTCCTGGTATGGACTTTGCTACCATAGCAGGACGTTTCATCGGCGGCTTACTGTTCTTCGGAGGATTCTGGGCCGTGGTTATGGGAGTTGGCGGCTGGCTTTCCCGGCGTCGAGCGTGGGCGCCAACGCAGAAATAGGTTCAAGGCGGGATACAATCCAAGTCAAGAGAACGAAGGCCGCTGGCGGGCGGCCTGACCCTTCCGGGTTTGGTGGGTTTCCAAATCATTGTCGGGGTATGCCCTTCATCTCAACTGTCGTTGAATCCTATCTGCTTTCAGTGCCGATCGAAGAGAAAGAAGAAGAGTTGCAAATGACCTTTCAAGTGGCGATGGTCGGAAGTGACGGCCTTATGGTGGGGAGCGACAAGCTGGTCGTTGACCGGACGTGCGAGCCTGGGAGGAGAACACAGGATTTGCAGTTCGCAGCAGGGGATAAATTCTGCGTGAACCACGACGGAAGCCTGATCTGCTTCTACGCAGGCGGCCCGCAATCCAAATCGATTGCTGACGCTGTAACTGTGAAGGGTAATCCAGCAGAAAGGAACCGGGCAGCTTGGCACTATCAGTTGCAGAAGATCGCCGAAACGGTTCTAGCGAATTCAGTTGGGGATGAGGTTCTGGTCATCCGTCCCAACATTGACCTATCCCTTATCCATAGAACAGGGAAAGAAGTATCGGTGCCTCCGGTAATAGCCGACAGAATTTGCACCGGAGTTTACGCCAAGTCCCGCTTCTTTGTGGAGAATTTTTGGGAACTTCGGCCGCTAAAAGAACTAAGAAAACTCATGTTCGTGGCTCTTGGATGCGCCGCAATCGAGCGCCCTGAGTCTGTGGGAAGAGGCTTCGATCTGCTTACCATTACCCAAGAGGGATGTTCTTGGGAAACATTCTTCGAGAACGCGCCGGAGATCCGGGAAGCGGTCGATGAGATGATGAGCACAATCGATGCCATGCTGTTTCCGGCAACGTAGAATCAGGGCACTAGCTGAAGTGGCTGCGGGGGCAAGGCTGCGTCCATTTGCGGGTCGGAAGAATCGGCGCTCTGTTTGCACGAGGCAGCATCCTAGAGCAACGGACCCCTATAGACGAAACTGGACGCAACCTACTGAAAGGGGGTAGATATGGGGGTATATATAAGGCGAAAAATTCTACAGCCATGAATATCAACTAGATGCGAGTCGATACGAATCCCTCCGCCACCGAGGAGCGAGGGGGTGATACCAAGAGTGATACCACTTTGTCGGGAGTTTTCCCATGCAGGTGAATATCACCAAGCGTTCGACACCCTCGAAGGTAAACGCTACTGCCCCGTTATCGTCGGCCCCAATGGCCGCATCAAGCCCGATTGGGTGATGATGAATGACCGGCAGGAGAAGCACCCGGATGGTGCCTACTACCTCGACTGGAACGAAGACGGAAAACGCAGACGCATGTCCGTCGGCA
>CAYVGW010000319.1:0-3169 GCA_964450895.1 uncultured Occallatibacter sp.
CAGGGATCATAAACTGTAGCGCCGGCCTCCTGGCCGGCTGTGGCGTGGACCTCCCGGTCCACGTTTATGGAAGCGTTCCATGCTGCCAGCGGCCAATCGCCCGCGCCGTAGGCGCAATGGTGAATAGCCCAGCGCTTCAGCGCAGGGTGAGCGCCCCTTCCTCCAACCGGAGTCCCGTAAGGGACGGTGCATTCTGCTCCCGCGCATCCTTTGGGCGCATCGGTGAAAATGCTCCCGCGCCATTCGCCTGCTTGACCATCAATATGTGACGCTCATCACTAAAAACCACCCGCCTCCAATGAAACCATCTCTTACAGGCCATCTGTTTCTTTGTCGTCCGTTCATTCCCCGTTTTCATATTATGGAGGCCTCAAGTGAAGCTGGACCCATCCGCATTCGTCGCCGCCCCGGAGTTGATCCAGGCGCTTGAAAAACATTCCACTGCCATCTCCTTTCCAGGAAAGAAAATCCTTTTCAAGCAGGGAGAGTTGCCCACAGGTCTCTACATACTCAACGCAGGCGAGACCACGCTGACCATGACCTCGCCCCAAGGCGAACAGGTGGTGCAGGTTCAGGCTCCGGCCGGTTCGCTGCTCGGTCTGCCGGGGCTGATCGGCAACCAGCCTTACACACTGACCGCCATCGCCCAGATTGGCGCGCGCCTCAGCTTCGTCTCCCGCGAGGAGTTCACCGGCCTGATGCAGACCGATGCGCACCTGGCGCTCAAGATTCTGGAGGTTCTGGCCGCCGAGGTACGTTCCGCGCGCCACGCTCTCTTCAACCGCGAGGCGCGGTGAGGAAAAGACAGCGGGTTGAGGGTCTTGGTTCCCACGCGTTCCGTGATGAAACTGTGGAATGGAGGGGGCGCCCGGCTTATTGACCCGGCCCCGAAGAATTGCAACACTTTAAGACTGTCATCCTCAGCGAACGGGACCCCAAATGTTCTTCAATTTTTGGGGGATGAGTCGAAGGATCCGCAGTTGCAATGATTGATTCCGTTCAAATACTTGAGGGCCGGATCAATAGTCGGCTGGTTTGGATTGGAAAGACGTTGAGTGCGCCACCCGCCTTCTGCGCTAGCCAGGGCAATCGCATTTGGATTGAAATTTGTCGCTTTGAAAGGGCACGGCTTTAGCCGTGCCGCAAAGTAGGCAGAAAATTCTGGGCTTTAGCCCCTGAGGGATGGTTTGTGAAGCTAAAACCTTCCCTCAGGGGCTAAAGCCGGTGCATTTTTCCCCTCGCAATCGGCACGGCTGAAGCCGTGCCCTTTCAAAACCGATCATTCTCTAGATTCCAAATCCAAATGCGATTGCCCTGCTGCGCCAGCGCCTCCACCTGTTAAACTCACTCTGGTTATGCTCTTTCCAATTCTGCTCATCGCCATTGCCGCGTACCTGCTCGGCTCGATTCCCACCGGCTACCTGCTGATGCGCCTCTTTCGCCACGAGGACATCCGCCAGGCCGGCAGCGGCAACATCGGCGCCACCAACGTTCTGCGTTCCGGCGGCAAGGGCCTGGGCGCGGCCACCTTCCTGTTGGATATGCTCAAGGGTTGCTCGGCGGTCTGGCTGGGCGGCTACCTTGGCCACTTGCTCCTACCCCAGTCTTCGCCCTACAATGCCCAGGCTCTGGCCGCGTTGATCGCTGTCCTCGGCCACGTCTTTCCGGTATGGCTCCGTTTCCACGGCGGCAAGGGTGTCGCCACCGGCTTCGGCGTCTTTCTGGCCGCTACGCCCTTGGCCGCGCTGGCCGCCATCACGGTTTTCTTCGCGGTTTTAGCGATCAGCCGCTTTGTTTCGTTGGCCTCGATCCTTGGAGCGGCCAGTTTTCCGCCCTTTGCCTGGTTGCTGGTGAAAGGCGATCGCCCGCCCTTCTTCATCGCCGTCGAGATTGCCGTCGCCCTGCTCATCATCGTCAAGCATCATCAGAACATCCGCCGCCTGCTTGCCGGCACGGAAAACCGCCTGGGAGCCAAGAAGCCCGCATGAGCCGCATTATCGTACTAGGATCAGGAGCTTGGGGAACCGCCATTGCCCTTTCGCTTCATCGTCGCGGCGGACATCAGCTCTCGCTCTGGGCGCACAGCCCGGAGTTCGCCCAGGAAATTATCGACGCCGGCGAAAACAAGCTCTTCCTGCCGGGCTTTCCTCTGCCGCCGGAGATCACCGTCACTGGCGACACCGCCGCCGTCCGCGACGCCGAGATCGTCGTCTCCGTCGTTCCCTCTGAGTTTCTCCGCCCCACCTTCGCGCGCATTCGGCCCTTTCTTCACCCCGGCCAGATCATTGTCAGCGCCACCAAGGGCGTCGAGGACCACACTTTTCTGCGCATGACGCAGGTCATTGCCACAAGCCTTGCCGAAGCAGGCCTCGCGCTGCCCATCGGCGCCTTCTCAGGCCCCAGCTTTGCCCTGGAAGTCGCCCAAGGCCAACCTACCGCCGTCACCGTCGCCTTTGACGATCCAGCCATCGCCTCCCGCATTCAAGCTGAATTCTCCTCGGAGAGCCTCCGCCTCTACACCAGCACCGACCTGATCGGCGTTGAACTGGGCGGCGCGCTGAAGAACGTCATCGCCATCGCCGCCGGAGTCGCCGCCGGCGTGGGTTTGGGCTATAACTCCGCCGCCGGACTCATCACCCGCGGCATCGCCGAAATCACCCGCCTGGCCGTTGCCTGCGGAGGGCGCCGCGAAACCCTCGCCGGCCTCTCCGGCGTGGGCGATCTGGTCCTCACCTGCACCGGTTCGCTCTCCCGCAACCGCACCGTCGGCCAGGCCCTTGGCCAGGGCCGCAAGCTGCCGGAAATCCTCGACAGCCTTGGCGGCAAAGTCGCCGAAGGCGTCCTCACCACCCGCGCCGCTCTCGGCCTTGCCCGCCGGCACGGCATCGAGATGCCCATCGCCGAGCAGATGGAACTGATCCTGGACGAGGGCAAAGACCCGCGTGAGGCGATCAAAGCCCTCATGCTCCGCCCCGGCAAGGACGAAATCTAGTTCTCCTGAAAACGGCAGTTGAGAGCAACCCTGCTCGCATCGTCAACTTGCGGGTGACCCATCCTCGCAGTCATGGTCGATTTGCGGGTGACCCACCCTCGCAGTCATGATCGAAGCGGTGCCCCACCCTTGCAGTCATGGTCGAAGCGGGTGACCCACCCTTGCAGTCATGGTCGA
>CAYVGW010000320.1:0-3133 GCA_964450895.1 uncultured Occallatibacter sp.
TCCGCGTAGCTGGCGAACGCTGGAAGATCGAGCAATGCTTCCAGACAGCCAAGGGAGAATGCGGACTGGATCATTTCGAGGTGCGTCATTGGCGGGGCTGGTATCGGCATATCACGCTGGCTATGCTGGCGCATGCCGTGTTATCGGTATTACGAGCGCGAGGAGAAAAAACTCCAGAAGCGCAGGTGCGGTTGAGCGTACCTGAACTGCGCCATCTGCCCGGCGGAATGCTGTGGCGCGGGTGGCACTGCCTTGAACATTTGTTGCAATGGTCCAAGCGGCGAAGACTGAGCCAATTCCGAGCTATGTGCTGCCATTGTCGTAAGCGCGGCGCGCTCTTACCGGCGCTCTATCTACAATTTTAGCGCTAAGGTATTCGGCATGCACTTAAACTGTCGTTGTGCCACTCACAATCCAACCCGCTTGGCGCGGGATCGCTCACCAGCACCCAATCAACGCCAAACTGCGCCTTGAGCCGCTGGAAATCGGCAAGTTGAAAGCTCTTCCAGCCCTGCCGCGCCTTTACCTCGCGCATCCAGCGCGCAGCCAGCGCTGGAACCTGCGTTACCACCGCCGGGTCTTTGATGTTATCGGCCATCATGCCGCGCTCGGCCAGTGCGCGGAAGCAGTGGTAATCCTCTCCCGGCGCGGCCATGTACTCTGGATCAAGGGCAAAATAGGCGTCGGTGGGCGTGTTCTGGCGGACCCAATCGAAGCCTTGCAGCCATGGGTTGGCCGCCGCGCGGCCGGGAAGCTCGAAGTGGTAGCTATTGTCAAAGAGCATCCACTGCGAGAGAAACATTCCGCCATTGATCGCCGTCAGATAAAGCGCCCAGCGCCAGAGGCTGGCCTTCAGCAGATACCGGCCCAGCAGGCAGCCACCCAGCAGCGTCAGGAAGAAGTACACCAGATGCAGGAAGCGCATCGGCTGAAAGGGCGCCACGCGGATCATCGCCGGGAAGGCCAGCAGGATCATGGCCAGCGCCAAATGGAAGGCGCCAAAGGCGGCGACGGCCAGCGCAAAACGGTGGAGCAGCCGGTCGCCCTGACGCTTGGCAAGCCAACTCAGCAGCCAAAAGAGAACCAGCGGCGCAACCGCCCCCAGCCACTCATACCAGGCCCAGTGGTAGAGGCACAGGGCGTTGTGCATCCGCACAGACTCCCGCCAGAGCTGATTGGGTGGATCGAAGACCCAGCCCATTGGAACCAAGGCCATTGCTCCAAAGCCGGAGTTGAAGTTGTAGCGCCGGCCTCCTGACCGGCTGGAACGTGGACCTCCCGGTCCACGCCCGTTTCTTTCGAGCAGCGCGAACGATTGAAAAATGCAAAACGAAATCCCCAGCACGGCCATGATCGGATGCAGCACAAAAGCCAGCGCCAGAAGCAGAGCCGCCTGCCCCTTGCGCTTCGCCAGAACCCGCGCCACGGCCAGCAGGATGAAGGCCGTGGCCATGGTGCGCGGATGCAGGTGCTGATCCACCAGGTAGAGGTCGGTGCCGGCCACCGGCAGCGTCAGCATCGCCGCTACCATCGCTACGCCGGCCCACTGCGCCCGCGCATCGGGAAAAAGCTTGCGGGCAATCGTCCAGCAGCCGTAAAGGATCAGCGCAATCGAAGCCGCCTGCCAGAACAGTTCCGCCCAGGGCAGCGGGATGTGCGCCCAGCGCACAAATCCGGCCATCCAGTTGTCGAAGACGGTGCCCTGCACTTGAAAGCGGAAAAAATCGGAATCCTGGGGATACAGCGCCGGATTCAGGCGCTTTTTAATCGCGGATAAATATATGCCGTCGTCTTCAAAGCCCGGATGGTAGCCCATAACGGCCATGGCCAGGGTCGTAAACAGCATGGTCAGCAGAAAATTGACCGAAAAGTTGCGCTTCAACCGGTTCAACCCCGTATACTCAAGCTCGATATGTCTGCAATAGCTCCATCCTACACGCCCGCCGATAGCGCGGCAAAGCCCTCACTGTCCTCTTCCTCCGATCAGGATGCGCGCGCGCAGCAGATGCTGGCGCTGACCATTCCCACCCTGCGCGAGGCCAAAAACCTCCCCGGCTTGCTTCGCCACATCCGTTCCGTCCTTGATCCGGTGGGAATCAGCTACGAAATCATCGTGGTCGATGACGACAGCCGCGACGGCACCGAGGAGATCGTGACTGCCATCGGCCAGGAAGATTCACGCGTGCGCCTGCTGGTGCGCAAAGGCGAGCGCGGCCTCTCCGGCGCGGTTCTCTACGGCTGGCGGCACACCGATGCGGCGATTCTGGGCGTGATGGACGCCGACCTGCAGCACCCGCCGGAACTGCTGCCCGCGCTGGTCGCGGCCATCCTCGAAGGCAACGATCTAGCCATCGGCAGCCGGTACACTGCGGGCGGGCAGGTGGGAAAATGGAATCCCATCCGGAAGTGGCTCTCCACCGCCGCCGTCTGGGCCACCTGGCCAATCCAGCGCTCCGGCGTGCGCGCCCACGACCCCATGACCGGCTACTTCATGCTGCGCCGCGCGGTCATCGACGGCATCGAATTTCAGCCCACTGGCTTCAAGCTGCTGCTGGAGATTCTGGTCCGCGGACGGCTGCGCAAGGTCAAGGAGGTTCCGCTGGCCTTTGGCAGCCGCGCGGAAGGCGCCAGCAAAGCCAACTTCAAAGTCGGCTGGGATTACGCCAAGCTGCTGCTCCGGCTCTATGCGGACCGTTTCGGCTTCAGGCGTTGAGATTGGTGACCGATAATTACCTGCAAGTACAACAAATCAACATGCAAATTCGCGGTGGTATTCAGTGACAGTCTGCGTAGCAGCAATCCGCACCCTTGTCCCAAAGCGCCATGTGATACGGCGCGTCTGCGGAGACGAGACTGTCGGTCATGGGCGGCATGATCGCGTCGCCTCCGAGATAGTTCAGATCTTCAACAGAGCGCGCCGGAACAGCCGGGGCCTTGTAGGTGGTGGAGCCTTCTGACTGTTGCGCAATGCTTGCGCTCTCCGCGGTAGGAAACAGAATAGTTAAAAATAATCAAGCAAGAGCACTGCCGCGAACGAAGTGAATGACGCTTGCCAGAAGCCGAATGTCGACGCTACACCGTATCCCTTCGGGCAACCCCATTCTTCCGTTTGTTTTTGAACTGTGTTGAAGTA
>CAYVGW010000321.1:0-3126 GCA_964450895.1 uncultured Occallatibacter sp.
CTCACGCGGAATCGATCTGAGTTTTTTCCACTAATGAGTTCCACTCTTCATCAATGCTGGAGATTTTTTCTGGCGTATTCATGAAGGATGACGCGGAGCTTTCAATCGAGGATGTTTTTTCAGCAAACGAAAAGGAAGGCCAATGTACAAGATCGCCATAGCCGGAGCCTCCACCTTGGTGGGCCGGGAAGTGAAGGAAGCGCTGTCGGAGTCGCCTTTGGCGGCGGCCAACTTTGTGTTGCTGGATGAAGACGAGGCGCTGGGCCAGTTGGAGCAGGTGGGCGACGAGATCACCTTTGTCCAGCCCATCGGCCCGGATGCTTTTGAGCGCGTGGACTTCACCTTCTTCTGCGGTTCGGAAGAGCTGACTCGCAAGCACTGGCGGAATGCGCTGCGCTCTGGGTCCACGGTTCTGGATCTGACCGGCGCGCTGGATCAAGAGACCGGCGTGGTGGTGCGCGCGCCTTGGCTGGAGATTGAAAGCTCGAGCTCGACGACGGCAGCCGTTGATCTCTATACTCTCGCCGTGGTCCCGGCGCACCCGGCCGCGCTGGCTCTGGCGGCGGTGGTGGAGCGGCTGCAGCAGGCCGCCCCAGTGCGCGCCGTCTTCGCCACGCTGCTCCTGCCGGCCAGCGATTTTGGCCGCGCCGCGCTGGACGAGCTGCATCAGCAGACGGTGAGCCTGCTCAGTTTTCAGGGGCTGCCGCGCGAACTATACGATACGCAGGCTGCCTATAACCTGCTGGCAGGCCTGGGTGAAGCCGCCAAGGTCAGCCTCACATCGATGGATGCGCGGGTCCGCCGCCACTACGCCCAGCTCTCCCATGGGCGCTGGCCCGCCCTGGCGCTGCAAGTGGTTCATGCGCCTGTCTTCCACGGCCATACCTTCTCGATTGCCATTGAGCTGGAGCGGCCGGTGGAGTTAGCCGCGCTGGAAGAGGCGCTGAGCGGCGGCCATGTGGAATTGGTTCTGGAAGAGACGGATTCGCCCTCCAACCTGGCTGCCACCGGCCAGAACGATGTGCTGGTCCGGCTGCGCCCTGAAAAGGATGCGCGCAACTCCAGCCAGGTCTCGCGCCTGTGGCTGTGGGCCGCCTCGGACAACCTCCGCCTTCAGGCGCAGAACGCGGTTGCGTGCGCCTTGGACCTGCGCCGTCTGCGCCCGCAAGGAACGGTGCAGTAGCCACGAAACTCCGCCGCTAGGGCTTCTTCTCTGCCGGAGACGGAGCCGCGGCTGGACCCCAGGACAGTACGACGAGGGGAAGGCAGCCCGGACCTTCTGCGGTAGCCCGGAGCGTTCCCTGCGTCTTGCCGGGCACAAACGGAAAAGCCGCCCAAACCGCGTGGCCGTTCCGGTCGGCGGTCATGGTCTCGTTGACGGAGCTTCCCTCCGACTCCAATACTAATGGAATCTTAGCTTTAGCTTGAAATCCGTCGGCAACCAGCAAGACGGACGAGGCATCGGGCACTGCGAGCCTCGCTTCCAGCCGGCACCCCCGATCTTCCGACTTTACGGGACGGGGAACGAGCGTGGCGGAGATGAGCAACTGATGGTCTCTGCTGGAGAAGAGAAAGCGAACCGGCTCCGCGCGGGCGGCCGACAAAACGACAACCAGTTCATCGTCCGGCGCGCTCAGGCGCATCTCCTGCTCAGGCGTGGGTCGATGAATCATCAGCAACCCCTGTCCATTGACATAGATGTCGTGGGGATCGTAGGCGAGCGGCTGGTTCAATGTCCAAGAGGCAAAGGAAAAAACCTTATCTTCCGGAGCGCCTTCGGCAAAAACACGATAGCGATCCGCGCTACGGCCTCCGGCCAGAGACTGCTCGTCAATCTTGACAAAACGCAGCCGAAAGCCAGAGGGATTCAGATCGCCAGACTCATCGTCCCAGCGGGCCTCGCGGCTCAGAGTATCCAGCAAATCCCTGGAGGGGGCGGCCTGACCACTGAATTGGGAATAGTTCAAGCCATACATCTGCTGAGACTTCTGACCCTGCAAAGAGAGTGGGGATACAAGTAAAGCAAGCAGCGAGAAGCTGAAAATGGGGCGAATCAGACAATTCATATGAACAGTTTCTATGATCTCGAACTCAAACGCAACCATTCTCTTGATATTCTGCAGCGATTGGCGGCCTGCGCACGGCTTTTATCGAGCCAACCGGACGATTCATCGAAAATTATCGCAGACTTCATGCAATTTTCTTCCTTTGCTCTCTACGATCAACGCTAGGCTCCAGAACCGCGCCCCGGTTTGGAGCTCAGGAGCTTCCCCACTATGGCGACCGCAAACGGCCTGCCCCCACAACTTCGCGTTCGCGCGATGACGTTCTCCGACATTCCGGCCGTCATCGCCTTGCAACTGCGCGCCTTTCCCGGCCTTCCCCCTTGGAGGCCCGATCAACTGGAGCGTCACCTGGCGCTCTTTCCCGAAGGACAACTGGTGGTAGCTGGTCCCAGCGGCGAGATTCTCGGTTCCTCCAGTTCGTTATTGATCGACTGGGACGATTACGCCGAGTCCGCCAACTGGTCTTCGATTACCGGCGACGGCTCCTTTGACACCCACAATCCGCTGGGCAAAACCCTCTACGGCGCGGACATGGGGGTGGACCCGGAGGCCCGCAAGCAAGGCATCGGCAGCGCTCTCTACGAGGCGCGCAAAGAGCTGATCCGGGAGCGCGGGCTGAAGCGCCTGCTCACCGGCGGGCGCATCCCCGGCTACTCGGACGTTGCCGGCCAGATGACCGCCAAGGAGTACGTGGCCGAGGTGGTGGACGGCAAACGGCGCGATCCGGCGCTCACCTTCCAGCTTGAGAATGGGCTGGTGGTGCTCGACGTGGTCCCTGGTTATATGCACGATCTGGAATCGCACGGCTTTGCCACGGTGCTGGAGTGGCTGAACCCGGAGTACACCTCTTCGGTGAGCCTGCAAGCCAGCTTGCAGCACGCCGCCCTGGAGCAGGCCGCCGCCGAAGCCCTGCGCGGCACGCCCCGCCCGCGCCGCGTGCGCATCGCCGCCGTCCAGTACCTGCTGCGGCCCATCGCCTGCTTCGAGGACTTCGCCAGCCAGGTGGAGTTCTTTGTGCGCAGCGCCAAGGACTACAAGGCGCACTTCATCCTCTTCCCTG
>CAYVGW010000322.1:0-3120 GCA_964450895.1 uncultured Occallatibacter sp.
CACTAGGAACCAAGAAAAACCATGATCAGTGTCAGCAATGTCTCCATGCGTTACGGCTCGAAGGTGCTCTTCGAGGATGTCAGTGTCGCCTTCATTCCCGGACGCCGCTACGGCCTGACCGGACCCAACGGCTCCGGGAAATCGACGTTTATGAAGGTTCTCACCGGCGAACTGGAGGCCCAGAAGGGCAACGTCGTCCGCCCGCGCAAGCTGGGCGTGCTGCGCCAGGATCAATTCGCCTTTGACAGCTATCGCGTCATCGACACGGTCATCATGGGCAACAAGCCGCTCTGGGCGGCTCTCGAAGAGCGCGATCGCATCTACGAGAAGCCAGAGCTGACCGACGCCGACGGCATGAGGCTGGGCGAGCTGGAAGGCACCATCGGCGACGAGGACGGCTACACGGCCGAGGCCGACGCCGCCATCCTGCTCGACGGCCTAGACATCCCCGAATCCATCCACGAGCGCAAGATGGGCGAGTTGCAGGGCGGCCAAAAGGTCCGCGTGCTGCTGGCGCAGGCCCTCTTCGGCCATCCCCAGGCGCTGCTGCTGGACGAGCCGACGAACTACCTCGATCTGGAATCCATTCACTGGCTGCAGGACTTCCTGCAGAATTACGACGGCACGCTGATCTGCATTTCGCACGACCGGCACTTCCTCAACTCCGTCACCACGCACACCGCCGACATCGACTACCAGACCATCATCACCTACACCGGCGGCTACGACGAGATGGTGATGGCCAAGACGCAGATCCGCTCGACGCTGGAATCGCAAAACGCGCAGCGCGAAAAGAAGATCGCCCAGCTCAACGACTTCATCGCCCGCTTCGCCGCCGGAACCCGCAGCTCGCAGGTGACCAGCCGCCGCAAAGAGGTCGAGCGGCTACAGACCAACGAACTGGCCCGCTCCAACATTCAGCGCCCCTACATTCGCTTCGATCAAGTGCGCCCCAGCGGCAAGCACGTCCTGGAGTTCAAGCACCTCACCAAGACCTACGGCGAGCAGACGGTGATCGACAGCTTCACCGCCAATGTTCTGCGCGGCGAGCACATCTGCCTGATGGGCCGCAACGGCGCCGGCAAAACCACGCTGCTGAAGAGCCTGCTCAACAACTATCCCGGCCTGGCCGACAAGGAGTTTGACCTGGACAATGGCGCCGTCTTCTGGGGCCATGAAGCGCAGATCGGCTACTTCCCCCAGGATGTAGGCTCGACCATCGAGCACGGCCTCACCGTCGCCGAGTGGCTCCATCGCTGGAACCCGGCGGCCCACTCCGAGGAGATTCGCGGCATCCTCGGCCAGATGCTCTTCAGCGGCGAAGAGGGCGACAAGCAGACCAAGGCGCTCAGCGGCGGCGAACAGGCCCGCCTGGCCTTCTGCAAGCTGATCCTCACCAAGCCGAATATTCTGATCTTCGACGAGCCGACCAACCACCTGGACCTGGAAGCCATCAACGCGCTGAATATCGCCCTGCAGCGCTACGAAGGCACTGTGTTGCTCGTCACGCACGATCACGATCTGATCGACGAAGTCGCCACCCGCCTCTGGGTCTTCAAGGAAAACGGCATCGAAGACTTCCAAGGGCCTTACGCGGAGTGGAAGGGCAAGCATAACTAGTGGTATGTCTTACTAATAGAATCGTTTATTAATCGGGGTCATCTTATAGATAGGAGACCCCGATATGCGTGTGGCTCAGCCCATTGAATTGACTGAAGAGGACCGCCGTAAGCTGGAGCAGCAATCGCGTGGACGTTCGCTCGCCGCCCGTGTGGTGCTGCGGAGCCGCATTATCCTGCTGGCCGCAGCCGGGCTGCAAAACAAACAAATTGCAGAAAAGCTGAAGGTTGCACCGCGCATGGCCACGTTGTGGCGTGATCGCTTCAGTAAATATCCCCCGGCAGAGCCGAATAAGCGTTAACCTAAATGCCCCATGAAAATCGTTTCCGTTTGCGTGGCGTTGCTGCAAGTTGTTTGCTGATAGCGGGCCATTGATCGATGACCTTTGTCAGGCAGTTCGGAAGCAGCAGGGCCGCACCCGCTTGGCGATACATGAACACAATCTCCCGCCATCGACTGCGGCGCGGTTTCCACGGGGTAGCCCCAGGGAAAAAATGCCGCTGCCGCATCCACCATGCGTTCGATCAATAGGCCCACAAATAGTTTGCCTTCCAGCCACGCCTGCGCGCTGAGCGGGTCTTTCTTGGGAAGGTGGCCCAGTCCAAGAATAGACTTCATCCGCTTGAAGACGAGTTCGATTTGCCAGCGCAGACGATAGAGTTCGAGCACTTCTGTTGCGCGGAGTTTCTTCAGGCTGGTCCACAGGATGAAGTACTCGGTCAATTCCAGCGATAGCTCGGAAACCTTTTCCTGGTCACGCCGCGCTCTGCGTAGAATCTGTTCACGCGTCCAACGCGTGACCTCCGCACTTTGCCGAAGCGCCACCATGCGTCCACGAATCCAGCCGCCTTGCGGGTCTTTGACCCAAGCCGAAAACTCGGCCGGCGCATGTCCTTTCAACGTCCTCATCACAGCCACCAAATCGATCCTTTGGTGGCTGGAGTCGAAGAGCGGAAGAGCTTGGCGATTGAGACGCACAACGACATCTCCGCCGGAACCGAGCACATGCGCCACGCCTGGCGGCGCCGCATAGACACGGTCGCCAAGCACAATGTCGCCCTCGCTCACCGGCACACGGCGAAACGTTTCGCCGCTTTGATGCAACTCGGTCAACTGGAAAAAGTCGCATTGCAGATCGCCGAGATTCACTGCGTAATGCACTCTCCAATCACCGCCTGTGCTGCCCGGTTCACAAACCGTAGTGGCATCCACGGCGCGTACTCTGCGGCCCAGCGCACCCAGTGGCAACTCTGCTGCCCCGCGCTCCTGCTGCGCCAGCCAACGCAGCCATGGACCCGCTGCGCGTAGGCGCTTGAACACGCCTACAGCGCTGATCGATCCCAACCCTGCAACGTGCGCGCGCGCCGCCGTCTCAGCCAACGAACAGCCGTTGGCCAAATGCAGCAACAAGATGTGCCTCTGGACTCTTGATATATCGTGCACGCCGCAGCGGTTAACAACCGTGGAAGTCCTATCGAGTCGAAGTACGCCACCGGAAAC
>CAYVGW010000323.1:0-3115 GCA_964450895.1 uncultured Occallatibacter sp.
TCCGGATCTGTGGAGGGGGGCATGAGCGATCATGGTCCCTACTCCGACTGACTCTTGTGGTGAGTCTCCTCGACACCGGCTCAGCGCCGGTGTAAAATTTGCGCATCCCAAAGTATCGGTTGTGTTTGGCCTCTATCTTCAGAAAATAAAGGAAAGTCATGCGAATTCAGTTTTTTTTGCGCCGTTTGCCCCTTCTTTTTCTCCTCAGCTTCCCGCTTTTTCTGCGTGCGCAGTTCCAGCCGCCCACGCCGGAAGAACTCAAGATGACCGCCGATCCCAAGGCTCCCGGCGCGGCCGCGGTTTATCTCAATGTCGAGGAGACTGACAACGATCAGCTTCACTATCAGTCCTTTTATGCCCGCATCAAAGTCTTGACGGAGAAGGGCAAGGAACTGGCGACGGTGGATGTTCCGCCCTACCTGAGCAGCGAATCCAAAATCGTCAATATCATGGGCCGCACGATCCACGCCGACGGAACGATACTTCCGCTGGCAGGCAAGCCGGAAGACCTGCTGGTTTTCAAGACAAAAGACAGAAACGGCGAGGCCACGCAAGTCAAACGCAAGGTCTTCACGCTGCCCAGCGTCGAGGTGGGCAGCATTCTGGAATACAGCTATCAGATTCAGTATGACGACAACGAATTCACCTCTCCGCACTGGGAGATTCAGCGCCCGTACTTTGTCCACAAGGCGCATTATATTTTCACGCCTTTTCCGAACTTCATGCCTCATGCAGCCAGTATGAACGCCACTACCAGCCGTTATCTGGAGGATAGCCACGAGCGCGTGATCAACTCGCTTGTCTGGATCTGGCGACTGCCCGACGGCGTTACGGTGAAGTCTGATTTTTCGCATTACATGGTCGATGTCACCGATGTTCCCGCCGCGCCCGACGAAGAATACATGCCGCCCATGGAGAGCGTTCTTGACAAGGTTTTCTTCTACTACAAAGCCGCCAGCGACGCCAAGGATTTCTGGGTCACCGACTCCAAGCTCTGGTCCAAGGACATCGATCACTTTGCCGAACCCTCCAAGGCGCTGAAGGAAGCGGTAGCAGGGCTGGTTGCTCCCGCCGACAGCGAGCTGGACAAGGCCAAGAAGATCTATAAAGCCGTGCAGGCTCTGGAGAACACCGACTATTCGCGCAGAAAGACCGAGGCCGAGCGCAAGCAGCTCAACTTGAAGGTGGTCAAGCACGCCGAGGACGTTTGGACGCAGAAGAGCGGCGACAGCGAGGAGATCGCCATGCTCTACCTGGCGATGGTGCGCGCCGCCGGCCTGACCGCCTACGCGGAAAAGGTGGTGAACCGAGCGCGCAGCACCTTCGACATCTCCTATCTCACGCTGGATCAGCTCGACGACACGCTGGTGGTTCTGGAGACGGGCGGCAAAGACATCGAGCTGGATCCCGGCGAAAAGATGTGCCCCTTCGGGACCGTCAACTGGAAGCACGCCAGCGCCGGCGGACTTGTAGAGACTGCCAAGGGGGCCGCTGCCGTCGCTTCCGCGCCCCAGCAGTATCCCGACAACAAGACGATTCGCACCGGCGAGGTCACTCTCGACGGCCACGGCGGGCTGACCGGCGACTTCCGCATCGTCATGACCGGCCAGGAGGCGCTTTATTGGCGCCAGCAGGCTCTCACCAACGATGAAGCGGAGGTGAAGAAGCAGTTCGACGAGTCGCTGGAGAAAATCTTCCCGGAGGGCGTCGAGGCGCATGTCGATCACTTTCTGGGGATGGACGATCCTGACGTGAATCTCTTTGCCATCGTCAAGGCGCAGGGCACGCTGGGCGCGGCCACCGGAAAGCGCATAATCCTGCCGGCCTTTTTCTTCGAGACGCGCGGCGGGCATCCCTTTGTGGCGCAGGAGAAGCGGCAGACCGCTGTCGATATGCACTTTGGCGATACGGTCGCCGAGCAGGTTACTTATCATCTGCCGGCGGGATTCACGGTGGAAGGCGCGCCGCAGGAGGCCAAGCTCTCCTGGCCGCAGCGCGCCATCTTCAACACCAGCGTGGTCTCCGCGCCAGGCCAGATCACCCTCACCCGCAAGCTCCTTCGCGGTTTTACCTTCGCCAAGCCGGAGGAGTACCAGGAGCTGCGCGGCTTTTATCAGAAGGTGGCTGCCGCGGACCAGGCAGAGCTGGTGCTGACCAGCGCGCCCGCCGCGCCGAAGGGAAAGTGACGATGCGCATCTCCGCGTTCGTACGCAATCTGCTTCTGCTTTGTGCCGTCGCATCTCCGGTTCTTCTGCGCGCGCAGTTTCAGGAGCCTACGCAGGAAGAGCTGAAGATGACCAGTGACCCCAAGGCTCCGGGCGCGGCGGCGGTTTATCTCAATGTCGAGCAGACCGCCGACGATCAGCGCCACTTTCAGAGTTATTATGCGCGCATCAAAGTGCTGACGGAGAAGGGCAAGGAGCTGGCCACGGTCGAGATCCCTTACTTGCGTGAAGCATTTCAAGTCACCGATATTCAGGCGCGCACCATTCACGCTGATGGGACGGTGGTTCCTCTGACCGGCAAGCCGGATGAGTTATTGAGTTACAAGGAGACGACCAAGTACGGCGATTGGCAGGTGAAACGCAAGGTCTTCAACCTGCCCAACGTGGAGGTGGGCAGCATTCTGGAATACTATTTTCAGGTACGCTCCGATTATTTATTTCCGCCAAAATGGGAGATTCAGCGGCACTATTTTGTTCACAAGGCGCATTATGCTTTCATGCCATTCAGTACGTTTTTGCCAGGGAATTCTGCTGCATTTTATATGGGTATTGCCGACGGTCACGGCGAAAAGCTGAGCAATATGATGTGGACCTCGCGGCTGCCGCCGGGAGCGTCGATCAAGCCGGATATCTCCGGCCGCCGCAGCCTTGATCTGACTGATATTCCGCCCGCGCCCGACGAAGAGTGGATGCCGCCGATGCCCACCCTGCAGTATCACGTGGATTTTTACTATACGAGCGCCAGCACGGCGGGCATTTATTGGGTGAATGCGGCTGAGTTCTGGTCGAAGGATGTCGATCACTTTGCCGAGCCGACCAATCGGATCAAGGAAGCGGTGGCCGGCTTGCTCGCCCCCGGAGACAGCGATCTGGACAAGGCGAAGAGACTC
>CAYVGW010000324.1:0-3082 GCA_964450895.1 uncultured Occallatibacter sp.
TGACCCCTGACCCCTGACCCCTGACCCCTGTTACGTCTCCGACTCGCGATTCCGCAGGTTCCGGCTGAGTACGCCTTCCACAACCCGCTCCACGTCGGTAAGGACAAAGCCTTCCGCCGGTTGGACCGAGACTTGGGTTCCAGTATGACCGAGAGCCGAGGCAATCTCGTTCCAGCGCAGGATGGTGGAATGGGCAGCCACCATCACCGGTTGCCGAGCCGGCTCCGGCAATGCCGCGTAGGCAACCCAAGTCCCCAGCGCAAAGAGAATCAGCGCCTCACCGACGAATTGCAGCGGTGTGGTCAGCGAGTGGTTGCGGGACAAAAACGAAGAGGCGACAAAATCATTGGCGGACATCAAACCGAAGCCCAGAGAAATCCCAAAGGCCATGTTGCGGACGGAGAGGCGCAATGCATTCATGCTCAGGCAGAGGAAGGCCAGCAGGGAAAGCTCCAGGATGCTGACCGAGCGCATCAACGCATAGGCCGTATGAGTAATGATCAGGGTGGGCGTATGCTCCAGGGAGAGGGTGGACAGGCTCACGATCACGGAGGCCAAAGAGACCCAGCGAAAGACCAGGGTTCCCAGCCTCTGGAGTCCGGAAAAGGCCCAAAGCGCCGAACGGAAGACCTCAATGCAGATCAGGTAGAGCAGCGCCGCGCTGGCGAAGTAGACGGCCCAATAGCTGTAAAAATACAGATCGAAGGCGTAGTCATGATACCAATGCCGCGCCTGAGCATAGAAAAGAAAGAGCAGGATGGGCATGGCGGCAAGATGGAGCGCCAGGTAGGCTCCCATGGCTGGAAATCGGCGATGCAGCGTCTTCTTCCAAAACAAAAGGCCGAAGACCGCCCAAAGCACAAATTCCATCACTGCCAACAGGGTCATCGCTGTCTGAGAAGACATAACAAGCCTCGCGCCATTCTGAGAACAATCTCAGAATAGCGCTAAATGCCCAACCCCTCAACAAAAAAACAGCCTACCCACGGGTATTTCCGCTGATTACCCAAGGCTCCCAAGGGTTACCGTTGAATTCTAGTTGTTTGAAGCGTTCACCGCGCATTGCAAATGCCCGCCTCCGCATGGCCATGGCATACTCGCAGTGGCCGACTGGTGGCTGGAAATCGCAGGGGCGGTCTTGGACGTTGAGGCTGCGGCAACGCCGCCGGCAATGACGATGGACAGAGCGAAGATGCGGATGACGAATTTCATGATTGGTAACCTCCAGCGAATTCAATTTTACAGAAGACTCTGCTTCTGTATGCTGGAATAGTAGACCAAAAAATCGGATAAGTCTATTTATTTCAATTATATGTATGAATAGTAAAGGGTTAAGTTACCAACGTACCCTCTTCTGCCGCATTTTACTCCGCCGCAACCCCGCTTTCCCCTCCATTTCCCACCTCGCTTCCTCCGCCGCGCGTGGTAAAATCAAGTGAGGAAACTTCGCTCGAAAGCTCCTGTCTTTCAATCGGTTAGACCCCCAAACCCCGGCTGCGAACGGCGCTCGGTTCGCCTCGCCCCCGGTGGAACTCGAAGCGCGAGCTTTGTGAACGGAATATTATGGCGACTGATCCAGTAAGCACCAACCCGCTCCCCGACGAAAACGGAAACAACGGCAATAACGGCAGCTACACCGGCGAAAACATCAAGATCCTCGAAGGCCTGGAGGCCGTGCGCCTGCGTCCGGCCATGTACATCGGATCAACCGGCGAGATGGGCCTGCACCATCTGGTCTACGAAGTCGTGGACAACTCGGTGGATGAGGCCCTGGCCGGATACGCCAAAAAAATTGAAGTCATCATCCACGTGGACAACTCGATCACCGTCGTCGATGACGGCCGTGGCATTCCCGTGGACATGATGCCGCTCTCCAATGGCAAGATGATGCCTGCCGTCCAAGTGGTTCTGACCAAGCTGCACGCCGGCGGCAAATTCGACGCCTCCAACTACAAAGTCTCCGGCGGCCTGCATGGCGTCGGCGTCAGTTGCGTCAATGCCCTCTCGCAGGAGTTCAACGTCGAGATCTGGCGCGACGGCTTCACCTGGGAGATGGACTTCAGTTGCGGCGATCCGGTCAGCGAACTCCGTCAGGCCGGCACCAGTAAGCGCCGCGGCACCAAAATCCACTTCCTGCCCGACAAGACCATCTTCACCATCACCGAGTACAACTACGACACCCTCGCCCAGCGCCTGCGCGAGATGGCCTTTCTCAACAAGGGCCTGGAAATCTCCCTCACCGACGAGCGCACCGCCGACCCCAAGACCGGCGAGGCACGCCGTGCGGATTTCAAGTACGCCGGCGGCATCAGCGAGTTCGTCAAGCACCTCAATCGCGGCAAGACCGTGTTGCATGAGAAGCCCATCGTCATGGAAGCCATGCGCGACGGCGTCGAGATCGATATCGCCCTCCAGTACAACGACAGCTACTCGGAGACCGTCTTCAGCTTTGCCAACAACATCAATACCGTGGACGGCGGCACGCATCTCTCCGGCTTCCGCACCTCCCTCACGCGCACCGTCAACGCCATCGGCCAATCCCTTGGCCTCTTCAAGGACGTGAAGGAGAATCTCAGCGGCGACGATGTGCGCGAGGGGCTGGTGGCCGTGATCAGCGTCAAGCTGCCGCAGCCCCAGTTTGAGGGCCAGACCAAGGGCAAGCTCAACTCCGACATCGCCGGCATCGTGCAGGCCTTCGTCAACGAGCGCCTCGGTGCATTCCTGGAGCAGAATCCGCAGGTTGCCAAGAAGATCATCAACAAATCCATCGAAGCCGCCCGCGCCCGCGAGGCCGCCCGCAAAGCCCGCGACCTCACCCGCCGCAAGGGCGTGATGGACGGCGCCGGCTTGCCCGGCAAGCTGGCCGATTGCTCCGAGCGCAACCCCGAGCGCTGCGAACTCTACCTGGTCGAGGGAGAGAGCGCCGGCGGCACCGCCAAGCAGGGCCGCGACCGCCGCTTCCAGGCCATTCTGCCCCTCAAGGGTAAAATCCTCAACGTCGAAAAGGCCCGCTACGACAAGATGCTCGGCCACGAGGAAATCCGCGCCATGATTACCGCCCTCGGCTGCGGCATCGGCAAGG
>CAYVGW010000325.1:0-3050 GCA_964450895.1 uncultured Occallatibacter sp.
AAGCCCATCGCCGTGGGCGCCTTGTTCTGGCCAAAGAGAACCGGCTTCCAATCCTCCTTGCCGGTCGTCGGGTCGGCGTACTTCTTGCGCAGGAAGCGGATGTTGTTGGTGGGCTTGAGCAGCGCATCCACGTTGGGCGGATACCTACTCCCCATATTTTTGTAATACATACGGATTGCGCGGATGTACTGCTTGCCGCGGTTCATCGTCTCCAGCTCGCGGTCGCGCTGAATCTCCTTGGTAACCTTAGGCAGCGCGATGGAGAGGGAGAGCGTCAGCAGCGCCACCAAAAAGATGACCGCAACCAGAGTGAAGCCCTCCTCGGAAGGCTTGGGGCGGCGGGTTGGGTGATGAGTCTTCATGGTGATTTTCAGCTTTCAGCTATCAGTTGCCCGTGGTGAAAATCTTGTTTTGAAAGGGCACGACTTCAGTCGTGCCGTGAGAGGTTCAATAGATTCATGGGCTTTAGCCCCTGCGGGATGATTTCCGAATTTCGCCACAGGCTGCCACTATTTTCCTCGCACTTTCAATGTTGTCGTAAAACATCCCCCAGGGGCTAAAGCCCTGGTTCTTTTGCGGCTTTTGCGACACGACTGAAGTCGTGCCCTTTCAAAACATCCACTCAATCAAACCTTTCAAACAGAAAATTAAATCCGCGATCCGAAAATCTGTTGACCAAAGCTGAAAGCTAGTTCCCTTGCAACTGCAGCGTCTGCGTATTGTTGTAGCCCAGGTCCGTCACTTGAACGCTGGTGGATTGAATCACGCCCACTTTGTAGCGGTGGTCGATAATCTCGCCGTTGCGGGCGGCAAAAATGTCCTCCCCATGCACAAAAAACGCCTGCAAGGACTTGTCCTTAGTCTGGGTGTAGCCAAAGTACTTCAGATCAATCGGCGGAGCGACGGGCTTCGCTGGGCCGGACGGAGTCGTAACGTTGGGCTGGCCGGCCTGATTGGGCCGGGCGCTGGCCAACAGTTTTTCGGGGGGCGGGGGCGCGGACTCGGCCGAGAAGATATTCCGGCCCGTGCCCAGATACTCGATCTTTTCGGCCCGCGCCAGAATCTCCAGGTGCAGGGCTGGGTCGATGCCTGCGTTGGAGAGCTTCTGCGCCTCCGGCCCTTGGGAAGCTGCGGTGTGAGCAACCGCAGCTTTGGAGGATGCAAGCGCGGCGGGCTTGGCAGCCACCGGCGCAGGAGGAGGCGTGGAAGAGTCGCTAAAGTAGTCCTTGATCTCGTAGACGACGCCGGCAAGGCTCACCACGATCACGCTCATGGCCAGATAAATCTGCCATTTTTTTGCGTTTCCCATTTGGAGGGCCATGGCTATTCACCCTCCTTTCCATTGGAAGCGGCTGCGATTGCTTCTCCAGGCTCCGGAGTCGGCGGCAATCCGCTGGCTTCTGCGTCAAGCGGCTTCAGCCAGGTGGAGACCTGCATGCGCAGATTCACCGAGCCGCCCTGCTGGCCGGTCAGCGTCATGCCGCGGATCACGAAGAAGGTCTGATCGCGCTCCAGGCTGTTCACAAAGCGCATGATCTGCTGATAATCGCCACTGATGCCGGCGTCCATGGAGATTTCCGTCAGCTCGGAGCCGGGTTTGCCCTGCGTGAACTTGACGCTGGTCAACCGCACCGGGCCTTTCAGCGCCAGTTCGCCGATGCGGCGGTCAATCGAGGAGTAGTTGCGCGGGATGCGCTTCGCGTAAAAGGCGCTCATCTCGGCGCGCGTCTCCTCGACGCGCTTGTCCAGGCCGCGCAGCGGAGCGGTTTGCAGGTTGAGGAGCCTCAGTTGGGACTGCTTTCCGATCAGAACATTGGTGGAGTTGCCATTGGTGGCGCTCCAATCCAGGCCAAAGCGGATGGAAAGCACCACCACTACAATCAGCAGCGCGGCAAAGCCGGCGTAGTGCCAGGTGAGCGGAGATTTCAGGCGTTCCTCGAAGGGCGAAGGAGTGCGGTTGGTGTTCATCGCGGGCCTCCCGCATTCGGAATTGGACGTGGGACGACGGGGTTGCGTTTCGGCGCTGGCTGCTGAGGGCCAGAGGGACCAAACTGGATGCTCATCACGCCCGCACCCGGCTGGACAGCGTTGGGAATCGGATGAAGAATCGGCTGTGGCAGCGGCTTGGAGGTCTTCTGGCCTGGACGCCCAACACCGCTTTGCGCCTTCTTCTCCGTCTGCGGCCTCGGCTCCTCTGGCTTCTTTTCCTTCCGGACCTCATCCGGCGCGGCGGAGTTGTACTCCGCCAGAATCTCGAAGGTGAAGCGGTTGGAGGCGCTCACCGGCTCCATCCGTTGATTAGCGCTGGTGTTGGACTCCGTGCTTTCGTCCACGATATGCGCCTGCAGAAAGTGTTTGGAGCGCTCCAGATTCTCCTCCAGATCATCCGCGTGGTCGCGCGGGCCCACCACGCGCATCTTCAGCGTGATGCGCCCTGTCTTGGGGTCGCGCGTGGGATCGATGCTGGTCACCTGCACGCCGCCCGGAAGCACCGTCTCCAAATCCTCCATCGCCAGCGTCCAGGAGAAGGTCTTTTCGTCAAAGAGCTTATTGAGCGCGTCTACCTGTGCGAGCAGTTGCGCGTTGGCCGGCTCACGCATCCGGTTCATGTAGCCCTGCCGCTCCTGGTTGATGGCGTCGATCTGCTTCTGCACACGATCCTCGGTGGCGCGCGCCTCCTTGGCCTGCTGATCGATAGAGCGCAGGCCCCAGCCCAGCCCGATGGCGGCCACCGCCAGCACGGCCATGGCGATGCGCAGCCGCTTGAGCGCCGGTCCTATGTTGGCGTATGGCCGTGTGGCGAGATTGAGTGTAATCCGCATATTAGCTTGCCCCCGCCAGCGCGCCCACCACTCCGGCCAGGCTCATCAGATTGCCCAGCGGCGTGGCCGCGCCAGTCTCCGGCCGAGGCGCAAGATCGGCCACGGTCAGCTCCGGATCGTCGATCCAGTGCGCAAAATCCTCCGCCGAGCTGTTGCCGCCCGCGCCGATGCCGGCGTAGTACAGCAGCCGGGGCCGCGCACCCAGCTTGTCTTCATAATATGCCGCGG
>CAYVGW010000326.1:0-3035 GCA_964450895.1 uncultured Occallatibacter sp.
CCGTCACCGTCGTGGCCATCGACTCCGGCGGACGCTCGGCTACCCTTGGACCGATCAGCATCACTGTCACCGGCGCTGGCAGTCCGCCTGTTGGAAATCTGGATGCCGCTCAGGACTACACCACCGGCAGCAGTACAATCTCGAAAAGCGACTCCTTGCTGGTTCGCGGCTGGGTGGCCGATCCCGTCGATGGTTCGCCGATGAGCAACGTCAAGGTCTACATTGACGGAATTTACTTCGGCACGCCCACCTTGGACCTCGCGCGCCCGGATGTCGCCAGCTACTTCGGCAAACCGGCCTGGGCCAACTCCGGCTTCCAGCTCATCGCTTCAGTTGCCTCGCTCACCGTCGGCTCGCACTCGGTTACCGTGATCGCCATCGACTCCGGCGGACGCTCGACCACCTTGGGACCGCTCACCATCACCCTGACTTCGCCCTAGTGCCGTGACCGTGTGAGGAGGGAATCAACAGGAATGTAGCGCCGGTCTCCAGACCGGCTGTCGTGCGGGCATCCTCGCCCGCACAAGCCCAGGATTGATTACCAAATCGTGCGGTCTAAACACAAGGGCACGGCTTCAGCCTGGCCGCAATGGGGGATCATGAAGCAGGGCTTTAGCCCCTGCAAAAATCCGCGGTTGAGAATATTGCTTCTTCGGCTCCTTCTCAAACGCGGGTTTTGAACTGCTCCGCACCTCGCCCAAAGGTTGAAATCCTCCATCTTTGGCCCATTATGCAATTCAATTCTCACCGCACCGGAAGAACAGGCGTCCGGATGCGGCAAAGGCCAGCCCGAAGGCTGGCCTCTGCTGCTTCCGCTCTAAGCGGAGTTGCTTATTTCCTGGGGTGAGAGCCGCCCAGAGAAAGGACTTCCAACTCGACCTTGGCTAGTCCGGCCTCGGTCATCGCCAGCTTATTGGCGGCGGCATAGGAGAGATCAATCACGCGCCCCTCTTGCAGGGCGCCTCGATCGGTAATGCGAACCACCACCGATCTCTTGTTGGCCGTGTTCCGCACGCGCACCACCGAGCCAAAGGGAAGGCTGGGATGGCAGGCAGTCATGGCGTTCATGTCAAAACGCTCTCCACTGGCTGTGTGGCGGCCGTTGAATTTGCCGCCATACCAGGAAGCAAGGCCCTTGATGGCTTGAGCCGTAGCTGTTTCCACGGGCTGATGAAGCGCCAGCGAAGCTGGCGTCGCACTCGCTGCGGTCACCGCGGGGAACGCGGCTGCAGCCGGTCGGGGAAGCGGCGCATCTGCATGCACGGTCCGCGTGGAGACTGTTACCACTCCAGCGGCCAGTGCGACAGAGGAAGCTCCCGCGAGCAGCCAAATCCGTAACGAAGGTTTTGCGCTCGTGTTGCTTGGTTCTCGTCGTTTCACCATCCACCCATTTTACCAACTTGATACTGATTCTCCTAATTGTTGGCGACTCAGGCACGCCTGCCTTTTGCCCAAAATTGCACATTCTTCAACAGGATTCCCCCCAAACCGCCTTTTCCACAACAAAAAATATGCGCCAAATTTTGTGCAAATCTCCCCCGGTTTCTCTTCCCGCGAAACATTTCCCCCGCCACCGTGTTCTCATGAATGCAGCCATCTTCTTTGGAGAAGCCTGACTCGTGGCGCCGCATTGTTGATCCGGTCTGAAAGGATTGCGAGATAAAAAATCTGTCATCTTGAGCAGAGCGCAGCGGAGTCGAAAGACCTGCGGTTGCTTTGCGGCGGTAATCTCCCATTGCATTCGTGCCGGATCAATAGGCCTGAAATGAACTGCTGCTAACTTGCTAACTCGCTATTTCCGCGAGGCGGACGCTAACTCGCTGCTCTATCATCAAACGCCTTCACCAACATTGTTGTTCATGAGGAGGATTTCCCTTGTTCCGTAATGGCCTGCTTTTCCGCTTCCTCGTATGCGCCGCCTTGCTTACGGCGGCTGCCGCCTACGCCCAATTGCCCGCCTACACCCAAGCTGGCCCGGTTCCGCAGGCCATCCGCTCCGCCAAGAAAGTCTTCGTTTCCAACGCCGGCAGCGACAGCGGGCTTTTTCCTTCGCCCTTCTCCGGCGACCCGAATCGAGCCTACACGCAGTTCTACGCAGCGCTCAAGACGACCAACCAGTTCGCGCTGGCGGACGATCCAAGCGACGCCGACCTGGTGCTGGAATTGCAACTGATCGCCCCCAATGGACCCACCGAAGGCAGCAAGGCTTTGGGCGCCTCCGACCCGCTGCCCATGTTCCGGCTGACTATCTTTGATCGCAAGACACATTACATCCTTTGGAGCATCACACAATCGGTCGATCCAGCGCTTGGTCAAAAGAACCACGACCACACCTTCGACGCCGCAATCCTTGTGCTTGTGGAAAAATTCCAGCAGCTCACCGGAAAACCCGTCACTCCCTTGCCTTGAAGATTTCAAGCCAATCTTTGCAGATAATTTATCCCCCTCCTGCTAGCGTGAAATTGTCGATAAAGACTAGCAGGAGGGAAAAAGATGAAATTCAGCGCCGCCGGAATGGATCTGCTCAAGAAATCGGAGGGTTTTCGCAGCCGTGTCTATCTGGATGTGGCCGGTTTTCCCACCATCGGCTACGGCCACCGGCTCTTGCATCCCGATTCCTTCCCCAACGGAATCGACGAGGAGCAGGCCGCCAACCTTCTGCTCTGCGACGTGCGCGACGCCGAGCAGGCCGTCCAGCGGCTGGTCAAGGTCCCGCTCACCCAGGGCCAATTCGACGCACTGGTGGACTTCTGCTTCAACCTGGGCGCCGGAAGGCTCAACTCCTCCACGCTGCTCAAGTCTCTCAATGCAAAGCGCTACAACGAGGCCGTCGCGCAGTTGCTGCTCTGGGACCACGTCGGCAATCGCGAGTGCGCCGCCCTCAAGGACCGCCGCGAGGCCGAGGCCGAGCTGTGGCGCACCAGCCCCATCGAGCACCAGGTCGCCGCGTGATTCCTAGAGCATTTTTCCGAATGGTATAGAGTAGCGCCGTGTATGACAGCGTCGGCTTTGTCAAGGCTCTTTTTCAGGCTTTT
>CAYVGW010000327.1:0-2947 GCA_964450895.1 uncultured Occallatibacter sp.
TGATACAGTTTGAAAGGGAAACCCAGGCATTTCGCAGAGGTTCAATACACTTTTGGGCGTCCGGAAGGGTGTTTTTCAGACATGCCGAAAGTGTGTTGCAAGGGGGTTTCATAGACCCAAAAAGCCGAGTTGGGCTGGGGCGGTGGCCGGGCGGGACTGGCGCTTCCTGGTGACCAAGACTTTGTGGGCCATCGCTAGAGCTTCTACCGTGATATCTTCGTGCTCTACACGCTTGCAGCCGGCTATGAGGCTGGCGACCAGGTTGCGGGTGGATTTGGCCTCGCCATAATACTCTTCCCAGTGGTGATTCCAGTGTTCCTGGACGCAGTGCATCAGGTAGCCGGGCCAGAACTTTACCACGCGCGTGTTTCCGCGCTGGATAATGGTCTGGAAGATGTCGCGCATGATGGCTTCGTAGCGGGCCGCTGGGAGCGTGAAGCCGTGCTTGTTGCATATAAACCAGGCCGGCCAGAGAATGACGTTACGGCGGATGAAATGGCTGTGCTGAGCCCACTCTTTTGGAGTCATGTCGCCGCAGAACTGGCCGCGGACGGTAGAGAGTAGCCGGGCGACCAGATCTTCGGGGGTATCCTGCATGACTTTCTTCATTCGACTATGGCATGGAGGCGACGGCCAAGGGCCACACCGTAGCGGATCATGCGTTTGCCCTGGGCGATGGCGGCGTCGCGGGCCTGGATGGCCAGGGCTACGTCCTGGCTGTCGCGCTGGATATGGATGGTGAGCTTGAAGCCGGCCTGGCCGCGGACGATGTCGGCACCCATCGCTTCGGCTACATTGCGGACCTTGCGCTCAGTCCAGCCGAGGGCGCGGCAGATCTGCTTGCGGGTCTGCCAGCCGTAGGCATAGAGGTGCGTCCGCAGGACGGATTTATCGTCAGAGGTGACCGTGGGCTGAAACAGATCAGGCTGGGTCACCATATTACTATGCATCCATCTGGCTGGAGGCGGACTGGCGCTGGCGGCGGCGGTGAACGTTTAGCCGGGCGGCGAGGGTGTTGCGGAGGTCCAGGAGCTGGGCGTCATGGAGGGATTCCAGGTCCACTGTGCCGAACTTATCGCGGCTGATCGTGCAGGCGTAGGACAGGTGAACGAGGGCCGGGCTCATGGGGGCGCTGAGCTTGCCAATGGCAAACAGGAGTCGTGTGCGGGGCATGGTGGCCGAGCGCAATTGGGCATCGAGATCATCCGGGCGGGCGATGGCGGCGAGTTCGGCGCTCACACGATCGTAGCCGGCCAGTTTATCGACCAGGGTTAGGCTGGTGAAGCCGGCGCGTTCGAGCAGGTCATGGCGCTGGGTTTCGGCCTCTTCAGCAGACCAGTTGTGGAGGCGGACGATGCTCGACCATTCGCGCCAAAAACGGGATTGCTGAGCCTTGGAAAGGAGCATAGGAATTATTGGGTTAACATTAACCTCGGGTTGGACAATGCGGCGCGCTCCTCGGCTTCGATGTATTGCAGACGGAGATGATGGTAGAAATCATAATCTGACTAGCCCTGAATTGATCGCATATCGCGTGGCTTCCACATACGGAGAACGACTGAATCCGAAACCCTTGACCGTCTTGGCCCAATGGTATTCCACGGTCTTTGTAGATAGCCCCCAGTCTGAGGCAACCTGCTTGAGTGTCCGGCACTCGGCTATGCACCTTATGAGCCTGCGTCCGGTGTTGAAGGTTTCGATCATCCTGCGTGAGCGCTCACATCGTATGCACAACCTTGTCACGTAATTCCATCCGATTGTTTTCGGACCAAGGCACCAAGGGCATTGATGTTTCAATGACATGCGGTCAGGGATGGGGGTCTTCATTAGAAGAGGGTGGCTTTGATGGTGGATTGGGCGGGCAGCGATTTGGAGCGGCCGAGGGCGCGGAAATAGCGCGGGGATGGCGGGTTCGTGGCCGACCAGTTCGTGGCGTTCAGGAGGGTCCAGGGGCCTTTTATAGTTGGCGACAATTGGAGGTTTGTGGCGCTGGTCGTGGTGACGATGATGAGGCAGTTCGTGAGGGGCGGCGGGATGATCTGGATGGTGATGTTCGTGGCGGCGGCGGTGTTCGTGAAAATCCCGTTTGTGAGGATGCCGGATTGTGTGCCCCACTGGATCAGGTAGCCGGTGAGGGACGGGTTTGGAGGGTTCGTGGCGTCGCAGCCTGCCGGGGGAGTGTTCCAAGCGAGGGTGATGGAGTTTGTTGCGGCGGTATTGGTGTAGCTCAGGGTGGCTGAGCCGCAATTTGTGGGGAGAGGGGTGACGCTGCAATAGTAGACTGCGGCATTGGTGTCCGGGGGGATGACGGCTGATGGGAGGGGCGGCGCGGATAGGACGGATGCGGCGGGCTTGGCGAGCTGGTCGGCGGCGGCGGCGCCTTGCGTGGGAACTGACGCGATGGTCCGATGGCATAAGGCCAAGAGGCAGATTACTGCGAGGACGGCCAGGCGATGGCCTGCAGGGCGGAGCATGGGGCGGCGGCGCAGTTGGCTGTGGCACCATCCTCTGGTGCAGAGGACGGCGGCGCTGGCCCAGCGGCGGGCTAACTCGGGAGCTTCCACGGCGCCCTCGGGCAACAGGCTGTACAGGATGCGGAGGCTCTGGAGGGGGGGCTGGGATTCGCAGATTATGGCGACGGGCTTTTGCAATTCGGTGATGATGATGAATGGGAGCATGGGAGTGTTGGAGTGTTGGAGTGTTGGATTATTGAGAGAGATAGGCGATGACCTGGCCGGCTGCGAAGCCGATGGCAAGGGAGAGGGTGCTGTAGATTAACCAGGCGAGGGCGCGGGCGGCGGCTTGGTGGCGGCGGACCAGGGCGCATCGGCGATCGTAGATGGACCAGGGTTCGTTTAGGAGGATCATGGGAGTTTTGGATTTTGGATTTTTGATTGGGTAGGCGAGGTTAGTCTTTGCCCTGCGGCTTAGGCTGAACCGCACTGTT
>CAYVGW010000328.1:0-2930 GCA_964450895.1 uncultured Occallatibacter sp.
TTGCAACCAGGCGCTTTGTAACCAGACGCCTTGCAACCAGGCGCTTTGTAACAAGGGCACGACTTCAGTCGGGCCGCAAAGAGCTGATAAGAAAGCTGGGCTTTAGCCCCTGCAAAATTCCGCGGTTGAGATTATCGCTTGTTCGGCTCCTTCTCAAATTCGGGTTTTGAACTGCTCCGCACCTCACCCAAATGGTGAATTCCTCAATCTTTGCAACCCATTTTGATTTGAATCAGTTGGTCATTCTTAGGGCCCTTCATCAGCCGTTTTTAGGATCAATGTTTTGAATGGACGGCTTTTCAGGCCCCCACCGCCGTTGCCGGCCCGCCACGCACAAAACAGTAGCGCCGGCCTCCCGGTCCACGCTTGTTTCTCTTTAGGCCACGCAAAAATGGATCGTAGGCCCGTAAGCGTCAGGGCACGACTTCAGTCGGGCCGAAAATGGCTCAAAAATAGCGCGGGCTTTAGCCCCTGAGGGATGCTTTTCAACATCTCCGGCTTCCATTGCAGCCTGTTAAACCGCCGCGGCGCCCTTCAGCTTCTCCGCCAGCGCCGCGGCGATCTGCGTCCCGTGAAAGCGCCCATTCTCGATGAAGATTTCATTGGTGCGCGAGCCGGCCACAATCACCCCTGCCAGATAGATGCCCGCCACGTTGCTCTCCTTGGTCTTCGCGTCACAAACCGGCAGCCGGTCCTCGCCCTCCAGGCACACGCCCAGACGCTCCAGAAAATCGAAGTCCGGATGGTAGCCGGTCATCGCAAAGACAAAGTCGTTCTTGATCGTCTCTCGCCCCCGCGGCGTCTGGAGGACCACCGTGTCCGGGTTGATCTCCACCACCTCGGAGCGGAAGTAGGCCGCGATTTGCTTGCTCTTGATGCGGTTTTCAATGTCCGGCTTGATCCAGTACTTCACATGGTCATGAATCCCGCCCTCGCGATGCACCAGCGTCACCCGCGCCCCGCTGCGCCACAATTCCAGCGCGGCGATGGCCGCCGAATTCTTGCCGCCGATCACCACCACGTCCGTCCCAAAGTAGGGATGGGGATCGAAATAATAGTGATGCACCTTGCTCAGGTTCTCGCCCGGTATATGCAGATAATTGGGCAGGTCGTAGTAGCCCGTGGCGATCACCAGCTTGCGGGCCTTCAGCGCGCTGCCCCGGCCAAAGCGGTCCATCGTATGCACGGTAAAATCACCATCCGCTCCCCCCGCCCGCTCCACGCGATGGTACGCCCGCACATCCAGCCGGTAAAAGGCCGCCACATGCCGGTAATACTGAAGAGCCTCGTTGCGGTTGGGCTTGGTGTTGGCGCAGGGAAAGGGAATGCCGCCAATCTCCAGAAGTTCCGGCGTAGTGAAGAAGGTCATGTGCGCGGGATAGTGAAAGAGCGAGTTGCAGACGCAGCCCTTGTCCACCACCACCACGCGCAAGCCCGCCTTCTGCGCCTCAATGGCGCAGGAAAGCCCCGTGGGCCCTGCCCCCACCACCAAAAGATCAAAGATTTCATCCTGCTTTGCCGCCATAGCCTGTCTTAGGTTGTCCATATTTCTAGATTAGGGCAAAGCGGCGGTTTCCGCTTGCCTTCTCTTGCTGGTTTCATATTGTGGGATAAAATGGTAGAATGGTGGAATCGAATGGTGGAATGGTGGAAAGTGATGCCCCTCAGCATTGAAAACGAGAAAATAGCGAGGCAAGGGATGACAGAACTCGAACCCGCGAACTAGAAAAGCGGGCTTGCGGATCGGCTCATGGAGATCGGTCGTGAAACCGCGCCGCTAATGAAGGGTGCCCGCCAGGCCTATCGCGACTATGGCAAAGGCAGCGGCCACCCGGCTGGGCTGAACTTCGGCGACTGCTTCACCTACGCCCTGGCCCGCGAGAAGCGCGAGCCGGTGCTGTGGAAGGGCGACGGCTTCGGGCATCTTTGGCAGCAATCTCCTGCAAGGCGTGAGCAATGTCCCCTCACTAGATGCTGCACTCGCGGTTACACAGGCTGCGGAAAACTCAATTCAGGCAGGTTTTGTAACAAGGGCACGACTTCAGTCGGGCCGCAAAACGTTGATAATAAAGGATTGGCTTCAGCCCCTGCGGGATGTTTTTCGAGGGTTTCACTCAAATTCAGCCCTTTTTCCGCAGCCTCTTCAGTCGGGCCGCAAAATGCTGATAAAAAAGGATGAGCTTTACAGACTGCGGAAAAACTCAATTCAGGCAGGTTTTGTAACAAGGGCACGACTTCAGTCGGGCCGCAAAGCGTTGATAATAAAGAATGGGCTTCAGCCCCTGCGGGATGTTTTTCGAGGTATTTGCCCATATTCATGCCTTTTTCCGCAGCCTGTACAGCCGGATTTTGTAATGTTCGCCCTACGTCATACAATGCTTCTTAGGCTTGGGAAATCGGGAGTGGACGCTTTGATCATCCTGCGAATTGCCGCTCTCGGCAGCATGGTGGTGTCGCGGCGGTCTATTCACCCAACCCAGAGGAAGTGGAGCGTATTCCAGGGGCTTCAACTTTCAGGCGATTTCTCCCTAGTCGCGCCAAAACGGCTGCCACTCGCTCCACTATCCGCTACACCCGCGGAGCGGTTGCCGTAAGTGATTGAAGGGCCTGTAGCTCAACGGTTAGAGCAGGGGACTCATAATCCCTTGGTTCGGGGTTCGAATCCCTGCAGGCCCACCAACATCATGCCATTTGCTGACCTGCTGCCCCGAATGTGGTCCACGCGAACCGGCGCTGCGTTCATGCGACCGATCGTCGCCCCGCGCTCGGAGCAAGGCTCCGCTCGCTTGTTCTCGTGCTGATCATAACCCCGGTCATCTTCACCTGGCAGTGCGAGAGGGAACACCTACGAAATCGGTTAGGCTAAGGGCCATCACCCCAGGGCAAACGCATCTTAATCTGAGCATCCGAGCAAGCGGAGCAGGTAGTTG
>CAYVGW010000329.1:0-2916 GCA_964450895.1 uncultured Occallatibacter sp.
AGCAAACTTGAAGAAGGAAATCCGGGGAAGGAGACAAATGCCTTTCCCGGATTCGCCCCCCCCGTTCACCACCCCTCCCCCCCCATATTTACTGTGAAACTGTGGAACTGTGAAGAGCAGCGGCGTCCGGCGAGAAGATAAAGTCCAAAAAAATAATCAGGCCTTTGGCTTGATTCGATGCACTTCGACCCGACAAAACCCGAAGAAACACATAAAATAACAAAAGAGATCGCGTTCCACGTGGAAAACTTGGTACGAAATTGCCTTGACGGAGGCCCCGTTTTATGCCCGTAATCACCGAAGTCCGAGTCCGCTACGCCGAAACCGACCAGATGGGCGTCGTCTACTACGCCAATTACCTGGTCTGGTTCGAGGTCGGCCGTGTTGAGCTGCTGCGCGCTCTCGGCTTTTCTTACCGCCAGTTGGAAGCCGAGCACGGCTGCATCCTGCCGGTGATCGAGGCCACCTGCCGCTATCGCGCCTCCGCCCGCTACGACGACCAGATCCTCATCGAGAGCCGCCCCGCCTTGCTGCGCGGCTCCATCCTCAAATTCGCCTATCGCATCTTGCGCAAGAATCCCGACGGCGTCGAGCCAACGCTCCTGGCCGAAGGCGAAACCGTCCACGTCATCTGCGACAGCCAGATGAAGAAGAAGCACCTGCCGCCGCACTACGCCGCCGTCCTGCGCGCCAGGATGGGGGAATAGTAAGAGCTTTGTAGCGTCGGTCACCGGGCGGCTTCCCAGCCGCCAGAGGCAGCAGGTGCAGCTCTGGAGACTTGCACGACAGCCGCTCTGGAGAGCGGCGCTACCAATCCGGACAGATTCAAAGCCTAAAATAATTGTTGCAACGAGTATCTCGTTGCCTGCATCCAACAAGCACAACAAGTTTCCGCGCGGCGTTTTGAGCTTCTCCGCTACGGCGCGCATCCGGCAAGAGCGCTCAATCTCTTCCCCAACATCAACCGCGGCCTCCCGGCCCGCACTGAAAGGACATTCAATGAAGCGTTTGGCAGTTTTGACAGGCATTCTGGCGCTGGCCGCTCCCTTGGCTCTGGCGCAAAACACCACCTGGACCGCCGATCCCATGCACAGCGAAGTCGATTTCAACATCAAGCACCTGAGCATCACCAATGTGCATGGCCGCCTCGGCAAGGTCGCCGCCACCATCGTTCTGAACCAGGCTGACATCAGCAAATCCACCGTCACGGCCACCATCGACACCAGCACCGTGGATACCGGCGTGGAGGCGCGCGACACGCACATCAAAAGCCCGGATTTCTTTGACGTAGCGAAATTCCCCACGGCAACCTTCACCAGCACCAGCGTGGCGAAGAGCGGCAGCGGATTGACCGTCACCGGCAACCTGACCCTGCACGGCGTGACGCAGCAGGTGGTGCTGGATGTGGAAGGCCCCAGCGGCCCGGTTCCGGGGATGGATAAGAAGCCGCACGCCGGCTACACGGCCACCACCACCATCAGCCGCACCGCCTTCGGCATCGGCAGCAAGTTCCCCGCCGCCATGCTGAGCGACGAGGTCAAGCTGACGATTGAGCTGGAAGCCGTGCAGCAATAATTGCAGTGCAATGAAGGGGGCGCTCATGACGGGACTGAAGCTGGAAATCTTGCAGGAGTCGCCCTTTGCCAGCCTGGAGGAGGAGGCGCTGCTGAATCTGTTGCGCGCCTCCGACTGCCTGGGACGCGCCCTGCACCAGAAGACGCGTCCGTGGGGGGTGAGCGGAACGCAGTACAACGTCCTGCGCATCCTGCGCGGGGCGCATCCCGGCGGGCTGACCTGCTCGGCGATCGGCAGCCGCATGATTACCGCCGAGCCGGACATTACCCGCCTGCTGGCGCGGCTCAAGGCTCTCAAACTTATCTGCCAGCGGCGCGACTCTCAAGACCGGCGCGTGGTCTGGACGCGCATCTCCGAGGCCGGACTCAAGCTGCTGCGGGAGATGGACCCGGTGATCCTGGCCGCGCCCAAAGAGCTGCTGGCGCGGCTGAGCCAAGCCGAGCTGGCCGAGCTGATCCGCCTGCTGGAACTGGCGCGCGGCGGCTGCATGGAGCAGTAGGCAAGAAGATGTGATTGCTGGACGCGTTACCATGAACTAGAAAGCCGCGGAGTGATTTTTCGCCCATGGAGCGCGCAGACGATGGTTCGTGAGTACCACAAGTGCTATTCCAGCCAGTTGGGCCGGGAGATGGAGATGCTCCTCTTCGGCTACGCGGGACTGCCGGTGGTGGTCTTTCCCACCTCTTGCGGACGCTTCTACGACTTTGAAGATCGCGGCATGGTCGCGGCGCTGGCGGGCAGGACCGAAGCCGGCGAAATGCAGCTCTTCTGCGTGGATTCGGTGGACGCGGAGAGCTGGTACAACCGGGCAATCGCACCGCTCTGGCGCATTCAACGCCAGTTACGCTACGAAAATTACATCCTTCAGGAAGTGCTGCCGCTGCATCGCCAGCGCAACTCTGATCCGCGGCTGCTCGCGCTGGGATGCAGCTTCGGCGGCTATCATGCGGTGAACATTGCGCTGCGCCATCCGGAGATTTTCACCGGCTTCCTCTCGCTCAGCGGGGCCTTTGACCTGACCAGCTTCCTCGGCGGCTACTACGATCAGGAGTGCTACTACAACCTGCCTACGCACTACCTGCCCAACCTGACCGATCCGTGGTTTCTGGAGCGCTTCCGGCAGAACAGCTACGTGCTGGCCACGGGCTTCGACGATCAGTGCCTCCAGCAGAATCAGGCGCTCGACCGCATCCTCACCGCGCTGGATGTGCCGCACGAACTGCACATCTGGGACGAGCCGAACTCCCACGACTGGTCCACCTGGCAGCGCATGGCGGCGCAGTACCTGTGACAGTTGTCAGTTCTCAGTCGTCAGTCGTCAGCGAAGAAAAGGTAGCGCCG
>CAYVGW010000330.1:0-2812 GCA_964450895.1 uncultured Occallatibacter sp.
TAGCGCTAGCAATACGTAGCGCCGGCCTCCCGGCCGGCTGTGGCGTGGACCTCCCGGTCCACGCTCCGGGCTTGATAACGCTTGCCGTTCTTAACGAAGTGCGTTAAACTACGGCTGTGATCAGAAGCTTCGCCGACGCCGATACGGAGTTGTTGTGGGATACCGGCAAGAGCCGGCGCATTCCCGCGAACCTTCGCACTTCGGCGCTGAAGAAGCTCATGATTCTGCGCCGCGCGACGCAATTGCATGATTTGTTCGTTCCACCAGGCAATCGCCTGGAAGCACTGACCGATGACCGCAAGGGCCAGCACAGCATCCGTATCAACGATCAGTTTCGGATTTGCTTTCGATGGGCTGATCGGGACGCTTACGACGTTGAGATCGTCGATTATCACTAGGAGACGCGATGAAAAAGATTCCTCTTGCCTATTCAATTCATCCCGGCGAGATTCTCAAGACGGAGTTCATGGAGCCGCTGGGGCTTTCCAGCTACCAGTTGGCCAAGAATCTGCATGTCTCCGCGCCACGGGTGAACGATATTGTCCTCGGCAAGCGCTCCATTTCCGCGGATACCGCCTTGCGCCTTAGTATTTACTTCGGCAACTCCGCCGAGTTCTGGCTTGGCTTGCAGATGGACCACGATCTGTGGGTTGCGGCAAAGAACGATCTCCCCGATCCTCCGTATGCCAAGGTCATGCCGAGAATGCAGGCGGCATGATGATGAAATTCCCCTTCGGATACTCGATTCATCCCGGCGAGATTCTCAAGACGGAGTTCATGGAGCCACTGGGGCTCTCCGCTTATCGGCTGGCCAAGGAACTGCACGTCTCCGCGCCGCGCGTCAATGATATTGTTCTCGGCAAACGATCCATTACGGCGAATACCGCAATGCGCCTCGGCGCCTATTTTGGCTGCTCCACACAGTTCTGGCTGAATCTGCAAAACAAGCACGATATCTGGGTTGCAGCCAAGGACAAATCGCTCGCCAAGGTCATGCCGAGAATGCAGGCGGCGTCATGACAGTTGTCTGCGAACAAAAAATCACCGCGCCCTGCGCGCCAGATGCTGCTGATCCAGCGCATGGCGCAGCAGCGTCTTGATGACCGCCTGACGGCTGATGTTCAACTCCATCGCCGCCTGATCGAGTTCTTGCAGCATGGGCAGCGCAAAGTCCACATTGACACGCTGAATAGGCGGCATCATCTTGCCTTTTCCGGTGAAGAAAGGCAAGATGTTTTCGCCGTTCTCGGCAAGCTCCGCGATCTCGTCAGCGGAGACTGGTTTTGGGGGATCAAGAGTTGTTGGCATAAAGTTCCTCTTCTTCGCGGGTGGATTTCCAAAGTGTAACCAGGTGGTAAAACTCGCCTTCCTCATCCTCTCGAATCTCAAAAACGAGCGAGAATAAGCGCTCCCCCACCCAGCCAATTGCGAGGTACTGCTCGGGCATATCTGAGCGTGAATCGAGGAAGTAAGGCCGCTCAAAAATCTTCCGCGCCTCCTCAAAGCCGATTCCGCGGCGGGGATTCTCCCTCAACCGCTGGCTCTTCCGCGGATCGAAGTGAAAGCGCATATGTATAACTGTTATACCCTTTTACGCAGAATTGCAAATTGGCGAATCAGACTGCTTGTAAACAGTTTTTTCAAATCAATGGCGTAGCTTCTCCCGATTTCTGCGCGGGCTGCGTAAAGCGGATTGTCTCCGGCCCCACCGCGCCGCCGGTCATAATCATGCTCATCGCCTGCTCCATCGTCAGGTCGCTGTCGGTCACTCTGCTCAGCGGCAGGATTTGCAGAAAGGCTGAAGTCGGGTTGATGGCGTTGGGCAGCAGCACGGAGGCCAGAGCCTCGCCGGTCACCGAGTCGGTCATGGTGCGCGTCAAAAAACCAATGGATTTTTGCCCCGCGATGGGAAAGTCCACCAGCACCACGCGTTGATTGGACTCTTTCTTGGCGAACATGCTGTCCAGCAGTTGGCGCACCGAAGTGTAGATTTTGGCGACCACCGGCAGGCGCTCCAGCGCAGCCTCGAAGAGGCTGAAGGCCTGGCGCCCGATCACCAGAGAAGTCACCCGGCCCACCACAAAAAGCATGAGCAGCGTCAAGACAACGGCCAGCACCGGTTGCAGCAACGAGACGCGCAGCCAGCTCTCCGGGAAGATGGCGGCAAAGAACATCACCACCGGCAGGCCGGCCTTGGCCAGCGTGCTGAGCAGAAAGCTGAAGACCAGATACGTCACGAACAGCGGTCCGATGGTGATGATGCCGGCCAGGATATTGCGTTGCAGGCTGCGCGTCGCACGGGCAAGTACAGGTCTCACGATCGTTCTCCTGTTAAAAAGGATACTGGAAGCGGATGACGTTTATGCCAAGCATTTTCGATTCCAAATCAGACCTTCCGAGTCAAATTAGAAAGCTTTATTGACCTCGTCAATCGCTTTATTATTCACACAAACACGATTATGCGTGGATTCTTCGTCTTTTTATCAACTTGATACAGCAGATGTTGCCAGTTGTCTTTTGAGAGGATTAGTATTTCTCCATGTTGACCCGGGGATGTAGCTCTCCCGGCCTGTTGCCCGCTATGCGTCGATTTCTCCAAACACAGAGCTTTCCCAACGAGTGGCGCTTTCCGGCGCGCGCAGACGGAGTGTCTCGTTATGGCTTGGTATGCCTACTGTATCAGTGAAAGACAAGCGTTTCCAGTCTTGGCCCGTCATCGTAAACCTATTCCTGTGGATTCGCTCCACGGAGTCTTGGGCAACCAGGTCTTTGTCTATCCCGCCTGCGACTTGGCGGTCATCGTCAGCGAACA
>CAYVGW010000331.1:0-2766 GCA_964450895.1 uncultured Occallatibacter sp.
TCAGCAGCGTGTCGGCCGCGGCCTGCCCCATGGCGCGCAAGGGCTGATGAATGGTGGTGAGCGGCGGGTTGTTGGTCGAAGCGACCAGGACGTCGTCAAAGCCCAGCACCGAGACGTCTTTGGGCACGCGCAGGCCCGCGTCGCGCAGGGCGACAATGGTTCCGATGGCGGTCAGGTCGTTGAAGGCGAAGATGGCCGTGAAAGGCAACTTGGTCTCCAGCAGCTTGCGGGTCACTTCCATGCCCGGTCCAGGCCCCGGCTCCGGACTCTGCAACTGCGCCACCAACTGCGGTTCAATCTTGATGCCCAGCTTCTTGGCCGCCTCCACAATCGCCTGCCAGCGCAGGTTCGTATCCGAGCTGAAGGCCTGGCCCTTGATGAAGGCGATGTGCTTGTGTCCGAGCGCTTGCAGATGCGAGAGCGCCAGATGCGCAGCCTGCTCGTGGTGCAGTTCGATGTTGATCACCCCTTCGCGGCTTTTGTGGCCGGAGACGGAGACGAGGGGAACGGGCAGCTCCTCTTCGATGGGCGAATCGACCGCGATGATGCCTTCCACGGAGCGGGCCAGCATCATGCGCGGATAGCCCTCCAGCAGCTCGGCGCGGTGGCGGTGGCTGACCACAAAATAAAAGAAGCCGTCCTTGAGCAGCTCATCCTCGATGCCGCTCAGTACGGCTGTCGAGTAGCCATCGCTGATCTCCGGAACGATGACGCCGATGGTGTAGCTTCGCTTCTGGCGCAGGCTTCTGGCGACGGAATTGGCCGTATAACCATAGAGCGCGGCGGCATGAAGCACGCGCTGCTGCGTCTCTTCCGCAATGCGATGCGTTCCACCGGCGCCATTGACGATGCGCGACACGGTGGATTGCGAGAGTTCCAGAATAGCCGCGAACTCCTTCAGGGTAATCGGTTTGAGAGACTTTTTCATCACCAAGCTGCTATCCAAGCATAGCGCGCCATGACAGGCAATCGCGAAAAAAATCTCCGCCGCAGCCCCACGCGCCGAACCGAAGCCGGGTGCAAGCCGTCTCAGCCCGGTAATCCCTTTCCATGAAATCCAGCCAGTTGCATGGCGCGCAGGCATTCCCGGTTGCGCATGAATGTGCGCCAAACCAGTTCGGAGCGCAGGTTTTCTGCCATCACCACCGAGATTCCTTGATCAATCCCCAACACATCCGGGTCATACCAGTTGGCGGCGGGATGGAAAGCGTCGACAAAGCCGTAGCGTCCCCAGGCTTGCTTTCCCCCTTTTGCACGCAGGGCGCGCAAATCAGAGAGGCAATCAGCGGGCAGGAAGGCGAGCGAGCCGGCCGCGGCGCAGGGAACCACGCTCCCGTCCAGCGGCCCCTGCTTGGGTGGCCCGCCCCAGGCGGTATAACCGCCTACGGAGTCCGAGGCACTGACGCCCCAGTAATCCTCGCTGTACCACTTGGGATAAGAAAGGCAAAAGGCCTTGTGGGCGCGGGTTGCGGTCACCGAGTTGTCAAAGTAATCGGCGTAGGCGTCGCGCTTGCCGCGAAAGTCAAACCATGCCTGCGAGTATTGATGCGTAAATAGCGGATCGTTGCCGCTGATGTAGTTAGATCCCTTGTAATGGAGGACAGGGCGGGTAAAGTGATTCCAAAACTCCGGCGCTACGGGATGAGCGGGCGAACCAATCGCCAGCAGGTAAATCATCATCAGTTCGCAGTAGGTCTTCCAGCGAGAATGGAGAAAGCCCGACTCCGGCTTCCATCCCATCGAAAACGTCTTGCCGCCATTCAGCATCCACGGCCAATCCACGCGCGCGTAGATTTGTTGGGCCAGCGACTGGATGCGCGCGTCCTCGAAGTAGGCGCGCGCCGTGAGCACGCCGCAGAGCAGGAGCGAAGTATCAATCGAGGAAAGCTCGACATCGCGAAACCGCTCGCCCGTCTCGATATCCGTGAAGTGATAAAAGAATCCATGCACCTCCGGCAGGCTGTTCAGGTGCCACTCCAGCGTGGTCTTCACGCGCTCGGCAATTTGCTCATGAGGCAGGTAGCCGCGCTGATCGGCAATGCACAGCGCGGTCAGACCGAAACCCGTGGCGGCAATGCTGGCCATGGGGCGGGGATCGCGTGCGCCGCCCAGATCGTTGCGCGCGCGGTCAAGAACCTGCCCGGTCCTGGGACTGGCTTGCTCCCAGAAAAACAGGCAGCCCTGCCGTTCCAGATCGTCCAGGAAGGCTTCATCCTCATTGGATAGCTTCCAAGGCTCGCTAGCGAAAGCGGCACCCTTGGCCGCCAGAGCGTAACCAACTGCCGCCGCCATAGCCTTGAGCGCTTGCCGCCGGTCCATCCTCCACGCAGGAATTTGTTTGGTCATTTTCGTGTCAGCCTCCTTTCAGCGAGAGCAAATCCTAAAGCCCGTAGTGAAAGTCGAAAAACCTGAGATCTTTCCTCATGGGCTAAACAGACTGCGGAAAAAGCCCAGAAACCGATTGGAAACTTCGAAAAACATCCGGCAGGGGCTAAAGCCCAACCGTTATTATCAACGTTTTGCGGCCCGACTAAAGTCGTGCCCTTGTTACAAAACCTGCCCAAATCGAGTTTTTCACACCTAAAAGCTCATCATCCTATTCAACGTCTTGCGGCCTGACTGAAGTCGCGCCCTTGTTACAAAACCTGCCCAAATCGAGTTTTTCACACCTGTTGATCCGGCCCTAAAGTATTTGAACGGAATCAATAATAGCAACCGCGGATCCTTCGACTCACCACCCCCAAATTGAAGAACATTTGGGGCCCC
>CAYVGW010000332.1:0-2749 GCA_964450895.1 uncultured Occallatibacter sp.
GCGAGATCGGCAGCGAAGTCCACAGCATCCTGGACATTCTGGGGCTGGCCGGCGGGCTGAGCAATGGGCTGCTGTACCTGGTTGCGCGAGTTGCGGGCTGGGGCGCGGCGCAGGCGCAGACCACCGTCGCGGACTGGGGCACGCGCTTCATCTGGGTGGCCGGGCTGCTCAACCTGATTGCCGCCGTGGACGCGCACAACCTGCGCACCGGGAGGAAATCATGACCTACTTTCCGGCGGTGCTGCTCTTTGCGCTCTTTGCCTCGACGGTCTTCGGGATTACCCAGCGCGAGACGCCCGTGCGCATGTTGCGCTACGGCCTCTATTGCTTCACCCTCTTCGTCGGCTCGGCGATTGCGCTCAGTTGGGTGATGTGGCTGATCGCGCGGTAACTCCGCGCCTCGCAGAATATAAACCGAAAACGGAAGTAGCAGGTCTTCATCCGAGTCATGCGTCGAGTTTGGGAGCCTCTGAAATTTGGGAGCCTCTGAAATCTGCTGCTTTGTAACCAGGGCACGACTTTAGTCGTGCCGCCTAGATGCTCCCAAGCGTCCTGGGCTTTAGCCCCTGCGTCTCTTCGTTTTCATTCGCTTGCATTTCCGCAGCGGCTAAAGCCGGAATCAGTTTAGGCCATTTACGGCACGACTGAAGTCGTGCCCTGACGCTTAATCGCAATCCTAATGGAATTTTGCAAGAGACTCACAATGATCCAGACTCTCTATCTCGGACGTGTCGAATACGCCGACGGTCTGCGGCTCCAGGCGGAGATCGCCGCGCTGGTGGCTGAGGGGCGCGCGCGTAATGTGCTGCTGCTCTTGGAGCATCCGCCGGTGCTGACGCTGGGGCGCAACGCCGACCGTAAAAATATCCTGGCCTCGGATGAGGAGCTTTCCCGGCGCGGCGTCACGGTGCATGAGATCAACCGCGGCGGCGACGTGACCTATCACGGGCCGGGGCAGTTGGTAGGCTACCCGATCTTCGATCTCCGCACGCTGCGCACTCCCAGCGGCAACCGCATGGGGCCGGTGGACTTTGTGCGCGGGATGGAAGAGGCGCTGATCCGGCTCTGCGGCGGCTTGGGCGTGCGCGCCGGGCGCATCCGCGGGCTGACCGGCGTCTGGTGCGGAAGTACAGGGAACAGGGAACAGGGATCAGGGATCAGGGCTTCGACCGTGGAGGCAGTGGAGAAAGCTGTCGGAGGCGCAGGCGCGGAACGAAAGATCGCCGCTATCGGCATCCACGTGGCGCGCGGGATCACCTCGCACGGCTTTGCCTTCAACGTCACCACCGACCTCAGCGATTTTGAGCTGATCGTTCCCTGCGGCATCGCCGATCACGCCGTGACCAGCCTGGAGCGAGAGATTGCGGACTCGGTGGAGTTGCCGGGGCTGGAGGCTATCGCCAACCAGGCGGCGCGCTGCTTCGGCCAGGTCTTCGGCGAGCAGGTGCTGGCAGTGGAGAGCCTGGAGGCGCTGCGCGCGCAGGCCGAGGCTGCCCAGCCGGCGTTTCCCGCGGAAGACACGCCGATGCAGCTTCCCGACGAGGTGGAACGGCTGCTGGGCTGCGTGGAGCGGCCGGTTCGCGCTTGATCCGTCCTCCATGCCGCGCGCCGTCCAGAGCGCCTCAATTTATAATCCGGTTTGAAGCGGGTTTTCCTTTGGCCTTTCCTGAAGCAGTTGCAAGGGCTGCCCGCGCGCGGAGAGTCCACCATGCCAACGGACGTAGTCATGCCCCAGATGGGCGAATCGATCTTTGAAGGGGCCATCACCAAGTGGCTCAAGCAGGCGGGCGACCGCGTGGAAAAGGACGAGCCGCTCTTTGAGATCTCCACCGACAAGGTGGACGCGGAGATTCCCGCGCCGGTGGCCGGCGTGCTGACCGAGATTCGGGTTCCCGTCGGCGCTACGGTGGAAGTCAATACCGTGGTTGCCATCATCGGCGAAGTTGCAGTTATCGGCGAAGCTGCGGGCATCCGCGAAGCTGCTTTGTATCAGGGCACGACTTCAGTCGTGCCGCAAACGCCACTCATGAAAAACCGGGCTTTAGCCCCTGAAATCGAATCTTCCGCAATTGCATTGGATGCCCCCGCGCCGGACCGCAAGCTGCGTTCCTCGCCGCTGGTGCGACGCATCGCCAAAGAGAACAACCTCGACCTGAGCCGGATCGTCGGCAGCGGCTCCGAGGGCCGCATCACCAAAGAAGATGTGCTCGCCTATTTGAGCCAGAACGGCTCCGGCGGCACCGCGCCGCAGGTGCCGCAGTTGGCCGCACCGCAGGTGCTGAGCAAGATGCGGACGATCATTGCGCAGCGCATGGTGGAAAGCGTGCGCATCAGCCCGCACGCGCATACCGTCTACAAGATCGACATGACGCGGATTGCGCGGCTGCGCGAGCGCGAGCGGGCCGGCTTCGAGCAGCGCCACGGGGTCAAGCTCACCTATATGCCGTTCATCGCCGCCGCCGCCGCCCAGGCGCTGGTCAAATTCCCCATCGTCAACGCCTCGCTCCTGGATGGCTTCATTCACTACCACCCCAACGTCAATCTGGGCATTGCCGTGGCGCTGGAGTGGGGTCTGATTGTGCCGGTAGTGCGCGGGGCCGAGGTGCTGAGTTTTGTGAGCTTGGCGCGGACGATCAGCGACCTGGCCGCGCGGGCGCGGACCAAGAAGCTGCTGCCCGATGAGGTGCAGGGCGGGACGTTTACGCTGACCAACTCCGGCGTCTTTGGCGGGGAGTTCGGCACGCCGATC
>CAYVGW010000333.1:0-2749 GCA_964450895.1 uncultured Occallatibacter sp.
ACTCATCGAACCGCCGGATGCGGACCCGCTTGTCCGGTGGTGTGGGAGGGGAGAGGTCGTGAGGCCTCCCCCTATCCCGATCATGCACCGTGGGTCGGCAACGCCGGTGGGGGACTCTACAGCGCTTCCGCCTCCCGGTAGTGTCCCAGCTCCTTGACCATCGAGCAATGCTTTTTGAGCGCCTCGACGGCCTGTGCGGCCTCTTCCACGGACTTGATCTTGCAATCCACATAAAAGATGTACTCCCAGGGCTTGCCATGCACCGGGCGCGATTCGATCTTGGTCAGGTTGATGCCCATGAAGGCCATCGCGGAGAGCGCGGAGACCAGCGAACCCGGCCGATGCTCCAGTGAAAAAGCCAGACTCATCTTGTTCGACTCCGGATCGGTGACCGCCTCGGCCGCGCGCCGCACCAGAAAAAAGCGCGTGTAATTTTCCGGGTTGTCTTCGATGCCTGCTTCCAAAATCTCCGCGCCATAAACCTTGGCCGCCGCGGCGCTGCCGATGCCCGCCACCTGCCGGTCGCGCAACTCCATCACCTGCTTGACGCTGCCTGCCGTGTCATAAAAAGCAATGGCCTCCATCTGCCGGTGGGCGGCCAGGAACTTGCGGCACTGCGCCAGCGCCACGGGATGCGAATAGGCGCGGCGAATCTCGGCAGTCGTTGCGCCGGGCAGCGCAATCAGATTGTGCCGGATGCGCAGCAGCGTCTCCCGCTCCACCCGCAAATCGTGGGTCAGCAGTAGGTCAAAGTGCTCGGAGACCGAGCCGGCCAGGCTGTTTTCAATCGGAATCACTGCCGCATCCACCCGGCCTTCGCTCAGCGCGGTAAAGACCTCAAGTGAAAGCGAGCAAGGGACAATCTCCCCGCCGGGAAGCATTTTGGTCGCTGCTTCGTGACTGAAAGAGCCCGGCTCGCCTTGGATTGCAATCTTCATCTTGCTTCTTCTCCATTTCTTACTGAAACCGGATTCATACAATCGCCGCAAAGTCTGGCTGTTGGTGTCCGCAATGGCTTTTGGCAGCGCTCAAAGGGCGGACCATAGAAGGATATTCTATGTTTCATAATTTCATCGTGATTCGATTCTTTCATGCCGGTGATTCGTTCGTACTCTGCGCAAACCGGTGCATAGAGTTCCGCCAATGGCGTATCTTTCAGCGAAACCTCATAATACGGCATACTCTTCTTCATCCAGCATCGGCATTTCCCGTTTACATCGCCAGCACCACATCGTTTGCATTTCGACCTTCGCCTCGTCGGATAATATTACTCAGAATTCAGGCTGATTTCACTCTGGAAAGCCAGCCTCACGTCCGTGCCGGATCGTCTGAATCACCACCTCTGTTCCGAGATACCGGTAGAGAACAACGTAACCGCTCTTTCCAAAGGGAATATACCACTCACGGTATCCTTCAGGCAGCCAAGGGATGGCGAGGCCGGCTTCGGGCGCAGTCTTCAATGTTTGCAAGCTCTTGCGAATCACCTCCACGGCGCGGGCAGCGGCTAGGGTGCTTTTGGGTGCTAGGAATGCTTGCAATCTGAGCAGGTCAATGCGGGCTTTCCGGGTCCAAACTATTTTCGCCATGGCTATACGTGCAGCGCGGGAAGTTCGGCAACCTCACCAGCTTCTAACCGGGCGAGCCAATCATCCACTTCGCCCTCATCCAGGTGGAGTCCAGTGGACTGGTAGTACTCCCAGTCCGCCGCCAACTCGCCGCGCAATTGCTCACGATCCCGGCTCCGCGCCAGAGTGGCTTCCGCAATCTTGCCGAGGATTCCCTCCACGTAGGCTTCGGCGGGAAGCCCCTTCGCCAGGGCTTGGGAGGCCAACAACTCAGGAATTGTGATGGTAATTTCCATACTCAAACTTTACCACGTCTCAAGCTTCATCAGAATGTTCGTTGGCAGCCTGCTATCTAACCCACAAATCCGCCGCCACAAAACCCAGAAACACCATCGCAATCACGCCATTCATCGTAAAAAATGCAGCGTTCAGCCGACGCAGATCGGTGGGCGAAACCAGCGAGTGCTCATACGCCAGCAGCAGCCCCACCGCCGCAATCCCCAGCCAGCCGAGTGTCCGAAAATGAAACAGTACGCCGAACCAGGCGAGCAGCGCCAGCATCGACAGGTGCATCCCGCGCGCCGTCCAGAAGGCCGCCGGAATGCCCACCGCCTGCGGCAGGCTGTGCAGGCCCACGGTGCTGTCATGCTCCCAGTCCTGGCAGGCGTAGAGCACGTCAAAGCCGCCCACCCACAGCGTTACCGCCGCCGTCAGCACCAGAATCCGCGCGTCCAGCTCACCGCGCACCGCAATCCACGCCGCCGTCGGCGCAAGGCCCAGCGCCAGACCCAGCACCAGATGCGACCAGCGCGTCAGACGCTTCATGTAGCTGTAGCCCCACAGAACCATCAGAACCAGCGGCGAAAGCTCCAGCGTGAGCCGGTTCAACGCCGCCGCCGCCGCCACGAAGATCGCCGCCGTCAGCAGCGTAAAGCCCAGCACAAACTGGCGCGTCAGCAGTCCAGCGGGAATGGCGCGCGTCTTGGTGCGCGGATTGGCCGCATCCAGCTTCGCGTCGGCCCAGCGATTGAAGGCCATCGCCGACGAGCGCGCCGCCACCATCGCCACCAGAATCCACAGCAGCACACGCCACTCCGGCAAGCCGTTCGCCGCCAGCAGCGCCGCCGTCAGCGCAAAGGGCAGCGCAAAGATCGAGTGCTCCCACTTGATCATCTCCAGCGTCG
>CAYVGW010000334.1:0-2738 GCA_964450895.1 uncultured Occallatibacter sp.
CGCCCGCGTTCATTGCAGATGTAACTTGCAGCGCAAGTCAAGTTGCTCAGGATGAATTCCCTATTCATGCGGTAGGAACACTCGCCCTCCAAGCCCGCTCGGTTTATTGCAAAACAGCAGAGTTGCCCCCCGCTCGGTCTCCCCGGTTAATATCGAAGTCATCGACTCTGGAGCCTTGCGATGCTTGTAACGCCCGCTCGCCGTCCTTCGCTGCACCTCGCGCTTGCCGCCCTGTTGTTCTCGCTTCCCGTCTTCGCGCAGCAGCCGTCCCCCGGCCACACCGGCGATGTCGATCCGTTCATCGGCGTCGATTGGGGCGGCAACACCTTCGTCGGCTCGGCCATTCCCTTCGGCATGGTCAAGCTCGGACCGGACATGGAGACCTTCGACGGCGTGCGCTCCGGCTTCGGCTACTCCAGCCACGGCGTCATTCTCGGCTTTTCCCACCTCCACCTGAGCGGCGCGCAGGGCAAGTACGGCAACATCCTGGTTGCCCCGGTCACCGGCCCCCTCGACCCGGCGGAGATCAAGAGTCCGCGCTCCGCGGAGACCAACACGCTCGGCTATTACTCCGCGCAGCTCGCGCGCTACAACGTCAAAGCGGAGCTGACCAGCTCCCGCCGCGTCGGCTTCCATCGCTACACCTTTCCGGCCTCCGCGCAGTCGCACCTGACGTTGAACCTCGCCTCCGCGCTCAACCTCGGCACGGGCTGGGAGTCGCAGCGCTTTCTCGGCGCGGAGCTGCACGTGCTTTCCAACCGCGAGGCGCAGGGCGTGGCCCGCTTCACCGGCGGATGGAACCGAGGCGGCGAGTACGATGTCTACTTCTACCTGGTGCTCGATACTCCTGCCGGCGCCGTGCAAACCTGGACCGGCGCAACGCTCTCCCCGGCCAGGGACGCATCGGTCGCAACCGGTTTGCCCATCGGCGCTTCCTTCGACTTCAAGACCCGCGCCAATCAAAAAATCCAGGTCAAGGTGGGCATCTCGTTCATCAGCGCCGAGCAGGCGCGGCAGAATGTGCGGCAGGAGATCCCCGGCTGGAACTTCGAGGCCGTTCACTCCGCCAGTCTTGCGCTGTGGAGGGCGGAGCTGGCCAAGCTCGACCTGAAGGGCGAGACCCCCTCGCAGCGGCGTCAGCTCTATACGGCCATGTATCACATCATGCTCATGCCCACCGACCGCGGCGGCGAGAATCCCGGCTGGCGCTCCACCGAGCCTTACTACGACGACTTCTACACCATCTGGGATACCTATCGCACCTCCAGCCCTTTGCTCACGCTGATCTCGCCCGATCGCCAGCGCGACATCATCCGCTCGCTCATCGACACCTATCGCCACGTGGGCTACATGCCCGATGGCCGCAGCGGCAACGACAACGGACGCACCCAGGGCGGATCGAACTCCAACGTCGTCATCGCCGACGCCTTCGTCAAAGGCATGAAGGGCATCGACTACCAGACCGCCTTCCAATCCATGCTCCATGACGCCGAAGTCCCGCCCGCGGACGCGCAGAAAGAAGGGCGCGGCGGCCTGAAGGACTACAACACACGCGGCTTTGTCACCTTGGCCGACGAACGCTCCGGCTCCCGCACCGTCGAGTATGCCTACGACGACTTCGCCATCGCCGAGGTCGCCTGCGGCCTCGGCAAAACCAAGGAGGCCCAGCTCTACGCCAGCCGCGCCCACAACTTCGAGCACCTCTTCGACACCGATCTCGCCTACATGGGCTTCAAGGGATTCCTGCGCCCGCGCAAGCCGGACGGAAGCTGGGCTGAACCCTACTTCGTCGTTCGAGGCACCTGGCCGGACTTCTTCTATGAGGGTGACCTTTGGACCTACTCGCTCTACGCCCCGCAGGATATGCGCCGCCTGATTCAGCTCGCCAGCGGAAGCCAGATCTTCGCGCGCCGCCTGGACTATATCTTCGTGCGCGGCCACTTCGATGTCACCAACGAACCCGGCTTCCTGATGCCCACGCTCTATAACTACGCCGGCCGGCCCGATAAATCCGCCGACATCTTGCATTACCTGCTGGAGAAGGCTTTTACGGACTCCCGCGCCGGAATTCCCGGCAACGACGACTCAGGCGCCATGTCTAGTTGGCTGATCTTCGAGACGCTGGGCATCTTCCCCGTTGCCGGCCAGGACGTTTACCTGATCTCCGCGCCCAGCATTCCGGAGGCCTCCCTGACCCTGGCCAACGGCAAAAAACTGCGCCTGATTGCCAAAAACCTCGACCGCGACGGCCTGAACCACTACGTGCAATCGGTGACGCTGAACGGAGTCGAGCTGCCCAACGCCTGGTTCCGCCACGATCAGATCAAGGATGGCGCGACGCTCGTCTTCACCATGGGTTTTGCGCCCACCAAGTGGGGTCAGGCCACGCCGCCGCCCTCGATGAGCGACCCCGGCTATCAGCTCTGCCCCGCTGCCGCCCAGACCTCCAGGCCCTGATGGGTCTCCATGGAGCTGGCCGATCTTGGTGATGTCTAGCAGTCCGTGGTGAAACTCCTGTTTTGAAAGGGCACGGCTTCAGCCGTACCGTAAGTCGCGTGTAATTAACGTGGCTTCACAGGTTGCGGAAAAACTCAATCTTGAAATGTTTTGTAACCAGGGCACGACTTCACAGGTTGCGGAAAAACTCAATTTCATCAGGTTTTGTAACAAGAGCACGACTTTAGATGCTGCGGAAAAACTCAATTCAGGTAGGTTTTGTAACAAGGGCACGACTTTAG
>CAYVGW010000335.1:0-2708 GCA_964450895.1 uncultured Occallatibacter sp.
AAGGAATCAGGCTGAACCGCCGCTCAACTTTCAACTATGGATGGGACATCCTCGAAAAAGGGCTGAATTTGAGTGAAACCCTCGAAAAACATCCCGCAGGGGCTGAAGCCCAACGTTCATTATCATGCGTTTGCGGCACGACTAAAGTCGTGCCCTGTTACAAAACATTCCAAGATCGAATTTTTCCGCAGCCTGTAAAACCCCTACTTTATTATCAGCGTCTTGCGGCCCGACTAAAGTCGTGCCCTTATTACAAAACCTGCCTGAATTGAGTTTTTCCGCAGCCTATGAAGTCGTGCCCTTTCAAAACCTGACTTTTACCACAGGCTGTTGAGGGCGTATGGCTCTTCCGCCCGCTCATGGCGAAAAGCCGCGATGCACGGAGCACAGCTTCCCGTGGCTCATGGGCTTTCTTCGAGCCTGAAGAAGGGTCCACCTAACTCGGGGAATGATAGGATGTATTGGAATAACCCGGAGGCAGCTTGTTCCCTCTCGAACGCCTTATTTCTCCTTTCTTATTGGCTCGACTGCAAAGGCCGGGCGGGTTTTCTTTCCGTGTATTTTTGGCTTTGTGCCTGTGCCTGCCCTTTGCCGCGCCACTCGGACAGGCCCAGAGCTTCGACGCCACCAACCTGCGCCAGCCCACCGATCTTGACGCCCTGTGGCTGGTTCACGCCGGCGACGATCCCGCTTACGCGCGCATGGACTTTGACGACAGCGCATGGACGCGCTTCCATTCCGCGGTTTCGATCCGCACCGTCTTTCCCGACAGCCATCCAGAGGTCGTCTGGTACCGGCTGCACGTAAAGGTTCTCCCTTCGCAGACAGGCCTTGCGCTGGCGGAGTGGAACATCGCCAGCGCCTTTGAGGTGTACGTCAACGGCCAGCGCATGATGCAATGCGGCCGCGTGGCGCCGTTTGCAGCGTGCATCTACGGCGCGCGCCTGCTGGAGCCGATTCCCGCGCGCGAGCTTGCCACTGGCTCGGTGGTCATTGCCCTGCGCGTGCATATCTCGAAGCTGGAATGGAGCGACCAGGGCAGCCCCGGCTTCATTGCCCCCAACCTCACTCTCGGACAGGAACAGGCGCTCTCCGATCACATCTGGCTTGCCGTCATCGGCCAATATGCGCCCGGCTTGATCGCCAACCTTCTTGGTCAAGGCCTGGGCATTGTGGCCTTGGTGTTGTTTTCCTCGCAGCGCCGCCAGTGGGAATATCTCTGGATCTTTCTGCAATTCTTTTTCGCCTCGTGCAGGCTGCCGATCAACATCTACGAGTACTTCCACACTGTGCCGGCGAACTGGGACCTGCTTCGTGAACCTTTGGCGATTGCCAGCCTGCTCTTCACCTGTTTGATGTACTTTGCCTTCTTGCGCCTTCGCTTTGGCCGGTGGATACAGGCCGCATTAGCGGTTGCCATCCTCGGTTGGACTCTCGCCATGATCGGTCAGGCGCATGGAAGCATCTCCCGGCTCGCGTCCGTTCTGGCGCAGTTTCCCATCCTGTTTCTCATCGCCGGTGTCATCCCCGTTCTGCTCATTGTGCATTGGCGGCGCGGCAATCGAGAGGCAGGCATCCTGCTGATTCCGGTCGTTCTGCAGAGCCTCACCTATTACGCGCAGATCCTTTTGTTCTTCTTCGGACTGGTTCCCGCTTTCCAAGATGCAACTCTCAGGGCGTACAAACTTCTTTTCGCGTGGCAGCTAGGCCCATTCAACTGGGATCTTGGCCAACTTGCAAGCCTGCTCTACCTTCTTTCGCTGGCTATCATCATGGTGCTGCGTTCCACGCGGATCAGCCGCCAGCAGGCTCTGCTGGAAGGCGAAATGGCGGCCGCGCGCGAGGTCCAGCAGATCATTCTGCCGGAACATGCCGAGAACGTCCCCGGATTTACGGTGGTGAGCGTTTACCAGCCCGCCCAGCAGGTGGGCGGCGACTTTTTCCAGGTGATTCCGGCAGGGCAAGGCGGCTTGCTGCTGGTGGTGGGAGACGTGGCCGGCAAGGGATTGCCCGCGGCGATGCTGGTCTCGGTTCTGGTGGGAGCCATCCGCGGCGTAGCCGAGTACACCATCGACCCCGCCGAAATGCTGGCCAACCTCAACGAGCGGCTGATTGGCCGCACCAGCGGCGCATTCTCCACGGCGCTAGTGGCCCACATCCATGCCAACGGCGCCGTGAAGATCGCCAACGCCGGCCATCTTTCGCCTTACCTTGATGGAAGGGAGATCGAACTGCCCGGCGCGCTGCCCCTGGGAATTCAGCCGCACACCCGCTACGAGACCATCCAATTCCATCTCGCTCCCGGCAGCCGCCTCACGTTTTACTCCGATGGCGTGGTCGAGGCGCAAAACGCCCAACGCGAGCTCTTTGGATTCGAGCGCGGACGCGAGCTATCCACCCGGCCCGCTGCCGCCATCGTCGAAGCCGCCCAGGAATTTGGTCAGGCCGACGACATCACGGTGGTCACCATTGAGCGGGCGGAAGACCTTGTCACAGCGGCTTGACAGGCTGCGGAAAAAGGCGGGAATTTGCGTGAAATCCTCGAAGAACATCCCGCAGGGGCTAAAGCCCATCCTTTATTATCAGCGTCTTGCGGCCCGATAAAGTCGTGCCCTTGTTACAAAACCTGCCTGAATTGAGTTTTTCCGCAGCCTCAAGGAAGAAACAAACGTGGACCAGGAGGTCCACGTTACAGCCGACCGGGAGGT
>CAYVGW010000336.1:0-2664 GCA_964450895.1 uncultured Occallatibacter sp.
AGCAACTCGTAACCCAAGCAGACAAGCCATCGCCAGTATTGATCGGCTTCCGCAGGGTTTACGTTTTCGACGTTTCACAGACCGAAGGCGCAGAGCTTCCAGAACCCGCAACTGTTTCCGGCGAAGTCGGCGCACATCACGAACGCCTGATTGACTTCGTGCAACAGCAAGCCATCGAGCTTGAGTACAACGAGCGCATCGCACCCGCGCAAGGCGCAAGCTACGGCGGAAAGATTGTCCTGCTACCGGGCCAGACGAAGGCCGAGGAGTTCAGCACATTGGTGCATGAACTGGCTCACTTATGTTGCGCCGGAAGATATGTTGCGTAGCAGCGTCGAGGTCTGCCGACTCGACGGATCGGCGGACGCGTTCTAATCCCCGTAGCCGATCTGCGGAAGTTTGCTCGCGGCGACCATACCGAGCGGATTGTGGCATGATTCAAGAGCAATGCACGGTCAGTTTGGTATTGCGCACTCACTTCACACTGCGTTCAGTATTATGGACATTGACTGAAAATGAGTTTATAATAGTGAACGTAAAGAGTGAGCCCTATGCCAGCACAGACATTGCCGATTCCCGTCAAAAGCGGCCTGCGCAAGCTCGGAAGCGATATCCGGGATGCGCGGCTCCGTCGTCGCATTCCGTCAGCGGTCATGTCCGAGCGAGCCAACATCTCCCGCACCACCCTCGTCAAAGTGGAGAAGGGCGATCCCGGCGTCGGCATTGGCACCTACGCCACTGTGCTCTTCGCGCTGGGGATGCTCGATAGGCTCCGCGATCTTGCCAGCGCAAAGACTGACGAGGTTGGGCTCGCGCTCGAAGAAGAGCGACTGCCAAAACGGATTGACATTCGTCCTCGACGCAGAAAAGACGCTCAGCCCACGAGTGAGAAAGCGAGGCCGTAAGTGGATCAGCAAATCTTCGTCTACGTTGACCTCGATGGCGTGCAGCATCTCGTTGGCCGGTTGTGGTTGCATAATCGCAAGCGCGTCGAGAGCGCGACCTTCCGCTATGACGAGGAGTGGCTGCGAAATCCCGCTCGATTTCCTCTGGAGCCTGCGCTTCAGATGGACGCAGCACCGCACCACACGACAGCGGGCAAAAGCCTCTTCGGTGCGATTGGCGACTCGGCTCCTGATCGTTGGGGGCGAGCGTTGATGATGCGCTCTGAGGCTCGCCGCGCCAGAAGCGCAGGCGAGACGCCGCGTACGCTTTGGGAGGCCGACTATCTGCTTCTGGTCGATGATGAAACTCGGCAAGGAGCGTTGCGATTCTCCTCGCAAGAAGGCGGAGCATTTGTGCGTGAAGTTGCGGATCATCGCACGCCGCCGCTGATCGAACTCCCGGCGCTACTCGCCGCCAGTGAACACGTCTACGATGAAGTCGAAACGGAAGAGGATCTTCGCCTCCTGCTTGCCCCTGGTTCGTCGCTCGGCGGCGCACGTCCCAAGGCTTCCGTTCGGGATCGCGATGGACAACTCGCAATTGCAAAGTTTCCGCATCACAATGACCGCATTCAGACGGTACTTTGGGAGGCCGTAGCATTTCGGCTGGCAGCGAAAGCAGGCATTCATACAGCAACCGCAAGAGTCGTGCGCGCCGCTGATCGCCCAGTTTTTCTGCTGCGACGCTTCGACCGTGAAGGTGCGACGAGGCGTCCGTTTCTTTCCGCGATGAGCATGATCGGAGCAGCGAATCACGAGACGCGCAGCTACCTCGAAATCGCCGATGCGATTCAACGTTACGGAGCGGCTCCGGCTGAAGACCTGCAAGAGTTGTGGCGAAGAATCGTCTTCTCCGTTCTGATCTCGAACACCGACGATCACCTGCGTAATCACGGATTCCTCTACGAGGGCAATCAGGGCTGGCGATTGTCGCCGGCCTACGATCTGAATCCGGTACCCGTTCAATTTCGTCCACGCATCTTGTCCACGCTGATCGACGAGCAGAGCGGCGATGCGTCGGTTGAACTCGCGCTGAGTGTCGCCGAATACTTCCGCCTCACTCCGACCCAAGCGAGGCAAATCGCCCGCGAAGTAGCGAAGGCTGTTTCACAGTGGAGAAAGGCAGCAACCGCTTTGGGGATTCCGTCGTCGGAAACGGAGATTGTGGCCTCAGCCTTCGAGCACGAGGATTTAGCACAAGCACTGAAGCTGAAAACATCGGCGACATAGATTTTGCGACTGAAAGGTCTGCCTGAACGAGGGGCATCAGACAGAAAACCGCAGGGTAAAGCAGGCATCAACATACTTTATCTGAATTCGATCAGATGCATCTTGAGTCCGTTTTAACCCATTCCATCTGAGCGTAAATCAGGTGTATTTTGAATCCGTTCTAAAGGGTTTACGCGCCAACTCCGGTGGCTGTTCTGGTGGCTGTTGGTTTTCTACTTTTGTGTGTTTTTTTGCAAAATACTGCAAAAGTTGCACTCAATATATCTTGTTGCATAATAATCGGTTAGGCAATATTTTGCACCACTCTTCGACGCACTGCAAAAGAGCAAAAAAAGGACTCACAATCAGGCATAACCGACTTACTTCATGGCGTCGTTCCTTCTGCTTGAGTCTCAATTCCATCTTCATCCGCTTCATCGACTATATCCAGCGTCGAAGCACGTCGACCCACTTCTGTTTTCCAGCGATCATTGATCCACGTCACCAATTC
>CAYVGW010000337.1:0-2623 GCA_964450895.1 uncultured Occallatibacter sp.
CTTCAGCCCCTGCGGGATGTTTTTCGAGGGTTTCACTCAAATTCATCCCTTTTTCCGCAGCCTCTAAAGCCCAGGAGATTTTGGGGGGCTGGCGGCACGACTTCACAGGCTACGGAAAAACTCAATTCAGGCAGGTTTTGTAACAAGGGCACGACTCCACAGGCTGCGGAAAACTCAATTTGGGCAGGTTTTGTAACCAGGGCACGACTTCACAGGCTAGGGAAAAACTCAATTCAGGCAGGTTTTGTAACAAGGGCACGACTTTAGTCGGGCCGCAAGACGCTGATAATAAAGGATGGGCTTTAGCCCCTGCGGGATGTTTTTCGAGGGTTTCACTCGATTTCAGGCCTTTTTCCGCAGCCTGTTTCGCCCCTGCGATTTTCTAAGCGACTGAAAGCAAAAGCACGCAGGGGCTAAAGCCCAGACAATTTTGGAGGCGGCTGGCGGCACGACTGAAGTCGTACACTGACGCTTCATGGCTTTGATTGAGTTTTTTGAAATCGAGAGATCAGAAAAAGCCTGCGGGTTGAGGTTCGTGGTCTCCCACCCATCCGCAAAGAGCGCGGATGGATGGGGCACAGCGGTTCTTGGTTATTTCATGACCGGGCCACCTGCCCATTCACCCGCTGGTTAGCGTCTTTCGAGATCGATTGATCTCTCCTTGGCCTCGTCCTTCACCAGGCCCCAAATATATTTCCCAGTGAGATGGCCGTCAACACCAAGATTCATGATGGCAGAGTATTGAGTCTGTCCTTTCGAGGTAAAGATCAGGCAGATAGTCTTGCCGCTGACAATACCGACTATCTCGTAACTCGGAGCCTTCCCGATAATCTCTCCATTGCTCGCTCCCTGATGGAGTTCCACGATTCCCCAGGAATGCTGATACCACTGGCCGTTAATATCGATAGACGAGGCATCTAACTTATGATTATCTAGCCAAATATTGCCTGCGCGGTCGACCTTTCGAGCCAATGTTTCCGCAGTCTCCGCGAGTGGCTTTGATGTTTGTACAATTTCTTGCAGCTTTCCGTCAACGAACTTGAGTATCGCAGGAATATTATGTGAATGTTTTTCGCCATGATCAGAAGGTATGATTCCCCTATCTTGGCGTAGAGACCATGTCTCCACCTTGATTCCTCCTTCCTGTCCTGCCACAACATTGATTGGAGTGCCTACCACATCAAAAGCCTGATCCTTGGTCATGCCCACAATTAGATTGTGAGAGGCAATGGCGTTTCGCACATCCGCCGCCCATTCAGGATGTTCGTCTTGCAGTGGAACCTTTGAGAAGGTCTGATTAAAGGCTTTGGTAAAATCATCGAGGGTCTTGATCTGGATGAAATCAAGTACGATCTCATTTTCACCAGGCGTCAACCCCTGCATCCAAACTACTACTGTATCGCCAGCACAGGAGGGTTTTGAGTAGCGTACCCCATCGTTTGGAAAGAACTCCCAGGAGATGCCAACGTCATTTCCCATCTTAGTGTGCTTACTTGGGAGGGCGAGCTTCCGACTAAAATCATGTCCCGATGGCGACACTTCAAGCACGGATTCCGGGCCTATTCCCCAGACCCCCACGACTGTCCTGGTTGGAACATCCAGCCGCAGATACAACGTCCCGGAAAGCATATTCTTAGCCGTTTTGCAGTCTTCTTTTGAAAATTGTGCATGAAGCGCGAACGGCAAACAAAGCATAAACGAAACTGCTGAACTAATGATCCGTTTCATGAGAATTCTCCATATTCGCAGTTTGACAGGGAAAAACCTGTATCCAGTGAGTTGCTACTCAATATTCACTATGTGTTTAGCGCTTAGTGAGTTTTATCGCCCTCCCCTTCAATTCATTATCCATCAAACCGCCTGTATACTTTCCTTCAAGAGTGTTATCTGCATTCAACACCAGGACAGTGGAATATTCATTACTGAATCTTGCGGTATAACCGAATATCAGATACAACTTCTTCCCATTCACAACCCCGGTAAGATCGTAATCATTCGTACTGCCAATGACATCTCCAGTAGCTTCGTCCTGTTTGAGTTTAAGAGTACCCCATGCCCTTTCATACCATTGACCAGTAACATTGATTTCCGGAGTGCCTCTATGTGCTTTAAGCCAAGCACTCCCTTCTGAATTCACACGGATCGCGATCTCTTCCAAATTTGCATGAATTTCGTTATCTTGCGCAACGGTTTGCAATTTGTCATCTTTGAATTTAATCTTCTCTGGATATCCAGTTGGCCTGCTATCAGTGGGCCATGTGCTACAGTGTTGACCACCTCCGCATCCCATAGGCATAGAGAGTCGAATTTTTTCCTTTTTCGTAAAAAACGGCCCCAACTGTTGACGTAAAGACCAGCTCTCATTCTTTATACCTTCCGTGGTAGTCACATCAACAGATATGGGTTCCCCAACTACAATTCTGGCTTGCTCTTCATTCATTCCAAGTACTAACTTTTCATCAACAATCGCTTTCTTAATTTGAGGTGACCAGTCAGGATGTTCATCCTGAAGTGGATTTTTAGAAAAAACCCGATTGAAAGCCTTGGTGAAATCATCGATGGTTTTGAGGCTCTTCGCAGGAATCTGTACGGCGGCCTGATTTTGGCGGGTTTTGCTTAAGGG
>CAYVGW010000338.1:0-2601 GCA_964450895.1 uncultured Occallatibacter sp.
ACCTCCCGGTCGGCTGTAACGTGGACCTCCCGGTCCACGCTTGTTTCTTCCTCGTTTCGTGACAATCCGATGGCGAAGAAGCGAAAAAGTGAATGAGTGGAGAAAATTACACGGGTTTTCCACTCATTCACTCGCTCATAACTGCTTCGCAGTTCATCGCAAAATTCACTCTGAGGGCGGCGCTTCGCCTTTGGGCTGCAAACCAGGCGCGGGAGCCTGAGGGGTTTGGGGCGCGGCGAAGAACGGCTCCGGACCCAGATGGCCGCGATGGCAGGTGCCGCAGGTGACTGGCATGCCGGAGCTGTCGATCTTCGCCACGTACTCCGTGTTGATCTTCTCGGTCATCGTATACATCGTGCGCGCCGCAATCTTCATTCCCTTGGAGTCGTCGGCAAAGTTGAGCCGAGGGCGTCCGTTGGGCCCGATGTTGCCGTGGTCCTCAACGTGACAGGCGTTGCAATGAGCGCCCAGCGCCGCCGACCATTGCTCCATGATCTCGTGAACCTGCTCCCCCGTCAGTTCCTTGGGCAGCACTTTGAGGTTGGTGGGCGCGGGGCGGCTGTGGGCTTCAGGGGGCGGCACAGCGCCCTCGCTCGGCGGGTTCGCGGGAGATTGTGCAGCCATGACGGCCGCAAGCACCGCTGCCGCAAACAGAAATGCCGCACAAGGCGCATGGAGATTGGATGACTTCACTCTATCCTCATCGCCGGTTGAAATTGATCTTCTTCGATGCGCTACAAGGCATCCGCCGCCTGGTGTTGCTTCATTCACAGATCATCTGCAATCCGGTTGAAATTTTGTCACGCAAGACACTCTTCCATCATGGCATACAGTGTGGCGGAGTCCAAATCGCTTGGAACGGCCTTGCCGTGCTGCTCGCAACCCCGCTCAGCCCCTGAATGCCGTTGAGAAGAAATTGATGTCCCCCTAACCGCGGGTGTATCTTTATGCCAGCTATAACATCCAACGGAGCAGTACCCGTTTCATCGAGGAATCACACTATGCCTTCTTTGCTCGACCCTATCCAAATCGGCGGCATCACTCTTCCGAATCGAGTCATCATGTCCCCCCTGACTCGCCTGCGCGGCACGCCGAACCACCTTCCCGCCGAACTCATGATCGAATACTACACTCAACGCGCCGCTGCCGGCCTCATCCTCACCGAGGGCATTCCCGTTCTGCCGCAAGGCGTAGGATACGCCAATGTCCCCGGTATCTGGTCGCCTCAGCAAACCGAGGCTTGGAAGCCGGTGACCGCCTCCGTGCACCAGGCTGGCGGTCGCATCTTTGCCCAGCTATGGCATGTCGGCCGCATCTCCCATCCGCACTTTCTCGATGGTCAGCTTCCTGTTGCGCCCAGCGCCATTCGCCCCGCCGGTCACGTCAGCCTCGTGCGCCCCATCACCGAGTATGTGACTCCCCGCGCTCTTCAGCTCTCCGAGATTCCAGGCATCGTCGAGGGCTTCCGCAAAGGCGCCGAGAACGCCAAGCTGGCTGGCTTTGACGGCGTCGAAATCCACGGCGCCAATGGCTACTTGATTGACCAGTTTCTTCAGGATGGCTCCAATCAACGCACCGATGAATACGGCGGAACCATTGAAAACCGCGCCCGCCTCATGCTTGAAATCACCGACGCCGTAATCTCCGTTTGGGGCGCCAAGCGCGTGGGCATGCATCTGGCGCCGCGCGGCGACAGCCAGGATATGCACGATTCCAATCCCCCTGCCACCTTTGGCTATGTGGCGCATGAACTCGGCAAGCGCGGACTCGCCTTTCTCTGCGCCCGCGAGTATTTTGGCCCCGACCGGCTAGGTCCGCAGCTCAAAAAGCTCTTCGGCGGGGTCTATATCGCAAACGAAAAATATACCCTGGCGCTGGCAAACCAGGTCATCCAGGAGGGCGAAGCCGATGCCGTCGCTTTTGGACAACTCTTTATCGCCAATCCCGATCTGCCCCGCCGCTTTGCTCTCCACGCGCCTCTCAACAAGCCGGATCCCAGCACTTTCTTCTCCCCCGGCCCCCACGGCTACATCGATTATCCTGAGCTGAATGCGTCAGAGCAATCACAGGCTCTGGTTCCGTGACCGCGGGAATTGATAATGACCGATAAATGTTGCGCTGGTTTCCCGGCCGGCTGTAGCGCGGACGTCCTCGTCCGCGCTTGTCCAGGATGAATGACCAATTCACGCAATCTATTGATCCGGCCCTGGATAATTGCAACACTTCGAGACTGTCATCCTGAGCGAACCCGGCCCCAAATGTTCTTCAATTTGGGGGTGGTGAGTCGAAGGATCTGCGGATGTAACTTTTGATTCCGTTCAAATACTTAACAGCCTGTGGTCAGGTTTTGAAAGGGCATGACTTCAGTCGTGCCGCAAAATTCTGATAAAAAAATATGGGCTTTACAGGCTGCGGAAAAGCTCAATTCAGGCAGGTTTTGTAACCAGGGCACGACTTCAGTCGTGCCGCAAAACGTCGATAATAAAGGATGGGCTTCAGCCCCTGCGGGATGTTTTTCGGGATTTCCGACTTTCACCACACGCTGTTATTGATCCGGCCTGAAAGGATTGCGATATAAAAAATCTGTCATCCTGAGCGGAG
>CAYVGW010000339.1:0-2573 GCA_964450895.1 uncultured Occallatibacter sp.
CGGATTGCGCATCGGTTCCCACGCGCGGATCAAGGCTCGCGGGGCTGCTCTCGATAAGGAAGACGACGGTGCGCGAATCGCGCGGCGTGGAGCGGCAGCCGATAAGCGCGAGAATAGCGGTTAGCACAATCAATGAAGTGCGGGTGACCCAGGTCTCGATTTTGAGACCTGGGAATCTAGGAACTTTTATCAGACTACGCATACGTCACCTGCCCCAGAATCGCGGGGCGGCTTGCGCCAGTAGCGCGTGGCAGATTTCCCGGCAAATGATGCCACGTCTGCCAAGCAAGCAGCGCAAAGGCCGCGGCCTCCTTGGCTTCGGCGGGCAGGCCGAACTCCTCGCTTGCGGTCAGTTTACAGCCCAGCGGAGCAAGCCTCTGCGCGAGCATGGCCATCAGCGTTGCATTGCGTGCGCCTCCGCCGGAGACGATGTAATCCACGGCGCGGCCACGCATGGATTTTGCGATGTAACTCTTGTAACTCCGCGCGATTGTCTCGGCGGTGAGAGCGGTTGCCGTGGCCAACGCGTCTTCTGGCCGCTGGCTAAGCTTGCGGCATTCGAGCAAAAACTCTGCGGCGTAAGCGCGGCCAAACTGCTCGCGGCCCGCGGTGCGCGGCGGCTTCTGCTGGAAGTATGGATTACGCAGAGCTTGAGTGAGCACGGGCGCAATCACCGCGCCCCGTGCGGCGAAGTTGCCGTTGCGGTCGAATTTTTTATGGAAGAGTTCCTGCGCCAGCCAGTCGATCACCATGTTGCCGGGACCGGTGTCGAAGGCGATTACCGCCTCCTGCGAGGCTCCGGCGGGAATCGCGGTGAGGTTGGCGATGCCGCCGATGTTTTGCAGCACCCGCCCGCGCTTTGCATCGGCAAAGAGAACGTAATCGAGCAGCGGAACCAGCGGCGCTCCCTGGCCGCCGGCGAGCATATCGGCGGGACGAAAGTCGGAGACCACGGGAACGTGAATCGCCGATGCGAGTATGGCGGCTTCGCCGAGCTGCCAGGTGCAAGCGAAGCGGCGGCCCGCGTAGCTCTCCGCGCGCGGCTGATGATAGAGCGTCTGGCCGTGGCAGCCGATCAGATCGAGTTTGATTTTATGTTGCGCGAGAGCCGCACTGACTGCTTCTGCGTAGGCTAGTCCGAGACGCCAGTTAAGCCGCGCCAACTCCGCCGTTGAAGTTGCGTTCGCATTCATAGATGCGAGAATAGCGCGCCGCAATGCAGCGGGAAACGCGAAGCCTTCATGCGCAAGCAGCTTGACGCTGGGCCGTAATTTGCCGGGAGCAATGCGCACGATGGCGACATCGATGCCGTCGGCGGAGGTGCCGCTCATAATGCCTGCGACTGTCAATGCCTTCGCTCTCATGCGGTTTGCGCCTCCTTGATGGTTTCGGCGAAACGCAGAATTTGTGCGCGCAGCGCATCGAATTGCTTGGCCGTGAGCGCTGGTGAAACTCCGCTTGCGAGGAGCTTTGCGCGTTGCTGTGCTGTTTGTTTTGCGCGCGCTGCGAGGAGCTTGGAAAACGCCGCAGATCGCTCCGCTTCGGAGATTAATGCTTCATACGCGCGCAAAATCAGCTCCGGCGTGTGGCAGATTTCGATCATGCTCATCCCTGCGCGAATGGCGGCGATGGCGGCCTCTTCGATGGACATGAATTTGAGGATGCCGCCCATCTCCAAATCGTCGGAGAAGATGAGGCCGCGATAGCCGATGCGCTTGCGCAGCACGGTGGTGATCCAGTAGAGCGATGCGCTCGCGGGAGTATTTTTGCTCGGAGTGTTGGGATAGGCCGCGTGATTCACCATCACCATCGGCAGCTCGTCGCGCAGCTCGCGATAGGGCGCTAGATCTTCGCGATTCAAGTCGCGCATCGTGCGATGAATCGCCGGTGTTTCTACATGCGAATCAAGTGTTCCACCACCAAGGCCAGGAAAATGCTTGCCGCAGCCGGCGACATGTTGCGCGGCGAGGCCGGCGAGAAAGTTGCGCGCGTAATCGATCACTTGCTGCGCTGTTGCGCCGGCCGCGCGCGTGCCCATTACGGCGGCGGACTCAGGCAGCGCAAGGTCGAGAACCGGCGCTAAGGTTGTGTTGAAGCCGAAGGCTTTCACGGCGCGCGCGATGAACTCGCCATGCTCAAAAGCTAATTTCATTGGGTGCCCCAGGTCTCGATTTTGAGACCTGGGAGCAGCAGCCCGCGCGGCGATGGCAACGGCTTGCGCGGAGGGCATGGGCGCAAGCGCATCGCGCAGGCGGTCTACCGTTCCGCCTTCCACATCGACGCAGCGAAAGCTGTGCGGCGCGCAGAGTGCAGTTGCTTCATCAAGCAGCGACCGCGTCTGCCGCGCATCCACAATGTTGCGGCGAAAGAGAATCACGCCCGCGGGACGCACGAGCTTCAGCCACGCGCGCTCCAGCGCGGTCAACTCCGCGCCGCTGAGGCCGACGACCAGCAGGCTTCCCGCCGCGTGACGCAAGTTTGCTTTCATCCCTTCTCCTTCAACTCCAATTGCAGTTCCTCCAGCAGATTCAGCGCTTGCAGCGGAGTCAGTTGATTTACGTCTGTCGCTTCGA
>CAYVGW010000340.1:0-2558 GCA_964450895.1 uncultured Occallatibacter sp.
CCAGCGGCGCCGCCGGCAAGGACGCCGCGGCCATCCCCTTGAATATCGTGATGGGCGAGGATGTGCTCTCGCCCGCGCGCGTCAAAGACGATCTGGAACGTATTCACAAGGAACTCGAGCAGACCCTCTCCAACCAGGTCGCTACCCACACCGTCTCCATGAAGATGGGGCGCGACGGGCTGGTGATCAGCCTGCGCGAGGCCGGCTTCTTCGACTCCGGGTCGGCCACCCCCAAGCCGCAAACGCGCACCACGCTGGAAGAGATCGCCACCCAGCTCGGACACACCCCCTACGATCTGCGCATCGAAGGCCACACCGATAATATCCCCATCCACACCGCCGCGTTCGACTCCAACTGGGAGCTCTCCTCGGCCCGCGCCACCAGCATCGCCCGGCTCTTCATCGAGATGAAAAACATCACGCCGGATCGCATCTCGGCGGCAGGCTTTGCCGAGTTCCATCCCATCGCCTCGAACGCCACCGCCGAGGGCCGCGCCGAGAACCGCCGCGTGGATATTGTCGTCCTGCCGCGCACCAAGACCGATCTCTCCATGCCCGGTTTCAACCATCCCCACGGTGAATGGCGCAAGATCACCGACGGCGACGCCCCGGCGGCCGGCGCCGTTCCTGCGGCTGTCAAGCCATAACGTAGCGGGGTTAGCGGGGTTAGCGGGGTTAGCGGGGTTAGCGGAGTTAGCGGAGTTGGCTTAACTAACTCCGCTAACAACGCTAACACGCGCGAAGCGCGGCTAACTCCGCTACTCCACCCCCAGCACCTTCACAATGACCCGCTTGCGCCGCTGCCCATCGAACTCCGCGTAGAAGACGCGCTGCCATGTTCCCAGGTCCAGCTTGCCGCCGGTCACCGGCAGCGTGGTCTCGTGGTGCAGCAGCAGCGACTTCAAATGCGCGTCGCCGTTGTCCTCGCCGGTCTGATGGTGCTTGTAATCGGGCCGCGCCGGGGCCAGCTCCTCCAGCCATTTACCAATATCCTCGATCAGCCCGCTCTCCAGATCATTCACATAAACCGCGGCGGTAATGTGCATCGGCGAGACAAAGCACAGCCCGTCCCGCACCCCGCTGCGCCGCACCACCTGCTCCACCTGATCGGTGATATGCACCATCTCCCGCCGCTTCTTCGTCTCAAAAACCAGATACTCCGTGTGACTCTTCATGGATGCCTCTCGAAAAAATCTCTCCTTGCAATATACACACGGAAGACAGATTCTTCACAGTCTCACAGTTTCACTGTAAATAGGGGGGGGAGGGGGTACCTTTATTCCTTATTCCAGTCGGCCCAAGCGAAGGGGCCGACCAGAATTCAGGGTAGCAGAATGCTAGAAATAATCTGCAAAATATCTTTCTGCGATAGGCGGGTGGCCCACATCTGACCATCCAAAAAGGCTGGGTGCCCCAGGTCTCGATTTTGAGACCTGGGAGTCCACGAACCTCAACCGGCATGTTTTTCTGTCCCCTGTTCCCTGTCTCGCACAATAATCCTAAAAACGGCAATTGACGGGCCGTAGATATGGCCAACTGATTCAAATCAAAATGGGTTGCAAAGATGGAGGATTTCACCGTTTGGGTGAAGTGCGGAGCAGTTCAAAACCCGAATTTGAGAAGGAGCCGAACAAGCAATATTCTCAACTGCGGAATTTTGCAGGGGCTAAAGCCCGGCTTTCTAATCAGCCCATTGCGGCCCGGCTGAAGCCGTGCCCTGGTTACAAAGCGTCTGGTTACAAAGCGCCTGGTTGCAAAGCGCCCTGTTACAAAGCGCCTGGTTGCAAAGCGCCAACATTCAGAGGTTCTCAAATCTGACATTGAACCTAGATGAACAGGTAAATCGCATTTGAAATCATCTGAAGGGAGCAGGGGCATTTATGCCCCGAATTTACGCCTGAAACCACATGGCTTCAGCCCCGGGCCTAAAGGCCAGACTGCCCAAGCCTCGCTTCAGGGGCATAAATGCCCCTGCTCCCTCCGATAAGCCGCCTGCATGAGTATCGCGACAAAGATGAGCGTTAGGCGAAGTTCAAATGCAATTGCCCTGCCTAGATGAAGGCTTCTCAACTGCTGTTTATAGGATAATTTCCACCCAAGGCCCATAATCATTCTTAGAAGATTTTCTAATTCTCCCGTCGCCGCCTGACCGCCTAAAGCCGCCAGCAAAGCCCAAAAACGACCGTAACTCCCTATCCTGGACGAATTTGCAAATAACTTATTTGTTATGAATATTTTACAGCAACAAAATACACATAAATAAATGAAAAACAAAGGATTTGTTTGCCGGTAGGGTGGAGGCAAGGAATCCGGTCAGAACGCCACCAGCTCCGTTATGCTAAGGCCAGCCGTGAATCAAAAGCCGCCCACTCCCGCGCAGCGCCTCCGCCTGATGCACGACCAACTCTTCGCGGCCTACGGCCCGCAGCACTGGTGGCCGGCGGAGACGCGCTTCGAGATGATTCTGGGCGCGTATCTGACGCAGAACACCGCCTGGAAGGCTGTCGAGCGCTCGCTTGAAAATCTACGCGCGGCGGGAGCGCTCACCCTAGAGGGCC
>CAYVGW010000341.1:0-2501 GCA_964450895.1 uncultured Occallatibacter sp.
AGGCGGTTTCCATGGTGCCGTTGTCGTCGTCGCGGCTGTCGATCTCGGCGTTGCCATAGTCGAAGCAGCAGCCGGAGTTGAAGTGCCGGCCGTTGATCACCCAGTACTGCCCCTCCGCCTGGTCGTCCACCGCCGTGCCTTTGGCGTCGTCCTGGCGCAGGCCCATGCCCGGCTCGATGAAGACGCCATAGGCCTTGTGGCCCATGATCGTGATCGGCGCCATATCGGCCAGCGGGAGATTGTTGAAGCCGCCCAGGGCCGGACCGGCGAATCCGCCGCGCGGCGCCTGGGATAGGTCGTTGTGGTGGCCGGATTGGTCATAGACTTTGGCAATCCAGCAAACGGTATTGGCGCAAAAGGCATCTTGCGCGGCCGCGTTGGCGTAACCGCCGGGATCGGACGCGGAGGACGGGACAACGTCAATGTCCAGGGTTTTGCCGTCCGACTGACGCAAAAGCTGGTAGAGCGGACCGTTGTAGGAGCCGTAGAGAGCGCGCGTGGTGCTGTGGGCGGCCACGCAAGGGTCACCGGCGGCGGCGTAGATGTCGCATGGACCCTTCGGTCGGGCCAGAGGAAGATTGGGTTGCGCCCCGGCCGGAACTGCCATGGTGCACGTAGCGCCAATCACAAAGAGCGGCAGCGCTAGCATAAGTGCGAGATCGATTCTGGTTTTCATGTTCATCCTTTTTTGCGATGCCGTTCAAAAAAATCAGGTAAACGATTACAAGTTGAGGCTAGACCGAGTCCTTGGCGACAGTCAAATCCCTCGCACTACTCGGAGGCATGGTCAGTATACGCTTCATTTTCTACCACGAGTTCGCAGTGTTGCTTAGAAGCGGAACGATTTCTATGCCGCGATGGGCTGGTGGACGGCGGCTGGCCTGGGGCTGGCTCGACCGGCAGCCGTGCGCGGCAGCGCTCTGCAATGATAAAGTTGAGCTTACACCCATGTTCGCCACCTCGCAGCACGCGCACTTCATCGGTATCGGCGGCATCGGCATGAGCGGCATTGCGGAGATTCTGATCAACCTCGGTATGGAGGTTTCAGGCTCTGATCTGCGCCGCGGGCCGGTGACGGATCGTCTTGCCCGCATGGGCGCGACTGTCTATGAGGGCCACGACGCCCGCAATGTCGCCGGGGCGACGGTGGTGGTGACCAGTTCGGCGGTGAGCGCCGCGAATCCCGAAGTCGTCGAGGCCCACGCCCGAAAGATCCCCGTGATTCAGCGTGCCGAGATGCTGGCCGAGCTGATGCGCCTCAAGTACGGCATCGCCATCGCCGGAATGCACGGCAAGACGACCACGACCTCGATGGTGGCGGCGGTGCTGGCCGCCGGCGGGCTGGACCCCACGGTGGTCGTCGGCGGGCGCGTGGACGCGATGGGCTCGAATGCGCGGCTGGGCAGCTCGCAGTACCTGGTGGCCGAGGCGGATGAGAGCGACCGCTCCTTTCTCAAGCTCTCGCCGATTCTGGCCGTGGTCACCAATCTCGACCGCGAGCACATGGACTGTTACCGCGACATGGCCGACGTGGAAGAGGCCTTCCTGACCTTCATCAACAAGCTGCCCTTTTATGGCGCGGTGACGGCCTGCGTGGACGATCCGCTGCTGGCGGGGATTCTGCCGCGCGCGCGGCGGCGGGTTTTTACTTACGGGATCACGCCAGACGCCGACTATCGGCTGGAGTTCATCGAATCGGAGAGCAGGGAAGGCAAGGGAACTTTCGCCCGCTTCCAGGTGGTGACCGCGCTGGGGGCGCTTGGGCCGTTTGAGTTGAATGTGCCGGGGCGGCACAATGTGCTGAACGCCACCGCCGCCGTGGCCATTGCCCATCAGCTCGGCATGGATGCGGCGAAGATTGCCCTGGGCCTCAGCCACTTTCGCGGCGTGGACCGGCGCTTCCAGCATCGCGGCAAGGCGCGCGGCGTCACGGTGGTGGACGACTACGGCCACCATCCCACGGAGATTCGCGCCACCCTGGCAGCGGCTCGCGAGTGCGGCTACGAGAAGATTCACGTCGTCTTCCAGCCGCATCGCTTCTCTCGCACGCTGGATTTGATGGAGCAGTTCACCGGCGCATTTGCCGATGCGGATACGGTGATTGTGCTGCCCATCTACGCGGCCAGCGAAGAACCGATTCCCGGCGTGACAGCCGAGCGGCTGGCCGAGAAGATCGAAGGCCCGCAGGTACACTACGCCGCGGATTTCCCCGCCGCCGTGGCCGCCGTGGCCGCGCAGGCCGAAAAAGGCGATCTCATTCTCACCCTCGGCGCCGGCAATGTGAGCCAGTTGGGTCCGCAGATTCTGGCGGCGCTGGAAGCTTGAACATTCTGTGCCCAAAGTCGTGTTTTGAAAGGGCACGACTTTAGTCGGGCCGCAAGAGGCTGAAAATAAGGGATGGGCTTTACAGGCTGCGAAAAACTCGATTTGGGCAGGTTTTGTAACAAGGGCACGACTTTAGTCGGGCCGCAAATGCCTGATAACAAAGGTTGGGCTTTAGC
>CAYVGW010000342.1:0-2494 GCA_964450895.1 uncultured Occallatibacter sp.
GTGCTGAGCCGGCGGACGAAGAACAATCCTGTCTTGATTGGCGAACCCGGCGTGGGCAAGACGGCGATTGTCGAGGGGCTGGCGCGGCGGATCATGAGTGGCGATGTGCCGGAAAGTCTGAAGGACAAACGGGTTATCTCGCTGGACCTGGGTTCGATGCTGGCCGGGGCGAAGTACCGCGGCGAGTTTGAGGACCGGCTGAAGGCGGTGCTGAAGGAGATTGAAGAGTCGAACGGCGAGATTGTGCTGTTCATCGACGAGCTGCACACGCTGGTGGGGGCGGGCGCGGCCGAGGGGGCGATTGACGCCAGCAATATGCTCAAGCCGGCCTTGGCGCGGGGCGAGCTGCGGGCCATCGGCGCAACGACGCTGAACGAGTATCGCAAATATATTGAGAAAGATGCGGCGCTGGAGCGGCGCTTCCAGATTGTCTACGTCGGTGAGCCGAATGTCGAGGATACGATTGCGATTCTGCGCGGGCTGAAGGAGCGCTACGAGGCGCATCATAATGTGCGCATCAAGGATGCGGCGATTGTGGCGGCGGCGACGCTCTCCCATCGCTACATCAGCGACCGCTTTTTGCCGGACAAGGCGATTGACCTGGTGGACGAGGCAGCGGCGAGCTTGGCGATTCAGATCGGCTCTGTGCCGACGGAGATTGATCAGTTGGAGCGGGAGGCGACCTCGCTGGAGATTGAGCGGGCGGCGCTGAAGCGCGAGACGGACAAAAACAGCCTGGATCGACGGGAGGCGGTGGAGCGGGAGCTGGGCGCGCTGCGGGAGCGGATCACTGCGCTGCGGGCGCGCTGGACCAAGGAGCGCGAGGCGAGCAGCCGCATCACGGAGGTGAAGAAGAAGATTGAGGCGCTGCGCTTTGAAGCGGAGGAGCAGACGCGCAAGGGAATGCTCGACCGGGCGGCGCAGATTCAGTATGGCGATCTGCCCAAGCTGGAGGCCGAGCAGAAGCAATTGAGTGCCGCACAGGACGGAAACGCGGGCGTGGCGCGGATGCTCAAGGACGAAGTGGACGAGGAAGACATTGCCGGGATCGTCAGTAAATGGACCGGGATTCCAGTCTCCCGGATGTTGGAAGGTGAAGTAAAGAAACTGGTTACGATGGAAACACGGCTGCGCGAGCGGGTGATTGGCCAGGACGCGGCTCTGACCGTGGTGGCCAATGCGATCCGGCGCTCGCGGGCTGGCTTGTCCGATCCCAAGCGGCCCATCGGCAGTTTCATCTTCCTGGGACCGACGGGCGTGGGCAAGACGGAGACAGCGCGGGCGCTGGCCGAGTTCCTCTTCGACGACGAGCAGGCAATGGTGCGCATCGACATGAGCGAGTATATGGAGAAGCACGCCGTGGCGCGGCTGATCGGCGCGCCGCCGGGGTACGTGGGCTACGACGAGGGCGGCCAGTTGACCGAGGCGGTGCGGCGCAGGCCCTATGCGGTGATTCTATTTGACGAGATCGAAAAGGCGCACCCGGATGTCTTCAATATTCTCTTGCAGGTGATGGACGACGGGCGGCTGACCGACGCCAAGGGGCGGACGGTGGACTTCAAGAATGCCGTGCTGATTATGACCTCGAATCTCGGCGCGGCGATGCTGGTAGGCGATGCACTGAAGACGGAACACGACTTCGACCAGGCGCGCGAGTCCGTGATGCGCTTGCTGCGGGAAAGCTTCCGGCCGGAGTTTTTGAATCGCGTGGACGATATAGTCATCTTCAGGCCGCTGGGGGCTGCGCAGATGTCGCAAATTCTGGATTTGCGGCTAGGCGAGGTGAGCAAGATGCTGGAGGAGCGGCAGATTTCTCTGGAACTCACTGAGCCGGCGCGGCAACTGATTCTGGCGGCGGGGTCGGATGCGGCGTACGGGGCGCGACCTCTGAAGCGGGCGTTGCAGCGCATGATTCAGGATCCGCTGGCGATCAAAATTCTGAACGGCGAGGTGCTGCACGGGGCGCATGTGCGCATCGGCGTGGACCGGCAGACGAACAAGTTGAGCTTTGAGCCGATGAGCCGGGAGGCGATGGCGTAGCACCCGCGGTGCGGCAGATGCTCGCTCTTCGCTCGCGGAAGTTCATGGCAGAGGTGAATACCGCACGCCTAGGCCATATTTTTCGACGTTGGATAGAATCGTCTGGGCTGTGTTTGAATCGAATCAGGTGGATAGGAGAATGCGAGGATGGCAAATTTGCGGCTTCCCCCCGAAGAGCGCGCCTTGACCCCGGACGAGGTGGAGGCGCTGGACAAACGGCGCGAGCTGGGCCACACGCTGCTGGTGATAGCGGGGCAGTTTGCGGTGATTGCGGCGATTTTGCTGCTGTGGGTGGGGCAGGATCTGACCTGGTCGCCCGGATGGATGCATCCGATGGCGTACTATTTTGGCCTGTCGCTGCTCATCGTCGCGGTTTGCAGCGGAGTGGGCGTTTATCTGCGTCGGGGCACGCCGCGCGTAGATTGAACCTATCCGCAAATTGCAGCCGCAAATT
>CAYVGW010000343.1:0-2451 GCA_964450895.1 uncultured Occallatibacter sp.
ATAAGCCGCCTGCATGAGTATCGCGACAAAGATGAGCGTTAGGCGAAGTTCAAATTCAATTGCCGTGCTGGCCTATCCCTGCCTCCTTGCCCTGTTTGCCGTTAAACTGGAATCATGTTTACCGGAATCATTGAAATGACGGGTACGCTGGTTGGATTGGAGAGCCGGGGTGGAGTGCGGCGGATTACCGTCGAAGCGCCCGGTCTGGCTGGAAGGCTGCGCGAGGGCGATTCGCTGGGCGTCTCCGGCGTCTGCCTCACGGCTTTGGATGTAAACCCCACGCTCTTTTACGCCGATCTGGCGCAGGAGACGCTGGACCGCACCTCACTGGGCGCGCTCCGCGCCGGCGCCAAGGTCAACCTGGAACTGCCCACCGCCGCCGGAAGTCCGCTGGGCGGACACATTGTGCAGGGCCACGTGGACGGCTGCGGCGAGCTTGCCTCTTTGGAGCCGGTCATCTCCCCGGAAGATCCGGCCTTCGACAAGCAGACCACCGACTGGACGCTGAAGGTGCGCGTGCCGGAGAAGGTGCGCCCGTGGATGGTGCATAAAGGCTCGGTGGCCGTCGAGGGCATCAGCCTGACCATTGCCGACTTCGATGGCGAGGCTATTTCCATCGCCATTCTCCCCCTAACGTATTGGCGCACCAACCTGCACACGCTGGCCGTGGGCGCGCCGGTGAACGTGGAGGCGGATGTGCTGGTCAAGCTGGCCCATGCCCAACTGCTGGCCGAAAAGAAGCCCGCGCTGGAGCTGACCGAGGCTTGGCTGGTGGCCAGCGGCTACTGATTCTGTAGCGGAAATAGTGTCGTGATCTCCCGCCCTAGCCGCAAAAACAAGGACGCTGCGAGGCTGGGGCACCCCGTCCGGCGAGATTTGCGTCTAATCGGTTGGAGTGCGCTCCGCCGCGCTGTCGCTGGTATCGTCTGATCCCGTATGCTGATGAGCAAGGAGGCCGTCATGTCTATCCTGCGCCCACCTGTCTGCGTTCGTTGCCGTCTTACGATGGTCCTACCAATCCTGGCTCTGGCCTTCACGTCCCTGGTCTTGGCGCCCGTAAGCCGCGCCCAAACCCCGCCGCCCACGTCGCCGCCCGATCAGGCCACACCCGATTCCGGCGGTCCCAGCGCCGACTCCGGGGTCATCGTACTGCCCAAAAAGAAAGAGGCCCCCGACCTCACGCCGCCCGCCCCGGCGGTTCCCAAAATCAAGACTCCCGAGGGAGCGCCCGCCTTTTCCCTGCGCGTCAACGTTCAAGAGGTCACCATCGACGTGGGCGTGCAGATCGAAAAGACCGGCCAATTCGTCCCCGGCCTCAAGCCCGGCAACTTCCGCGTCTATGAGGATGGCGTCGAGCAAAAGGTGATCGGCTTCAAGCGCGTCGAGGCTCCCATCACCGCGTTGCTGGTCTGCGAGTTCGCCGCCAACAGCTACAGCTTTATCAACGATATGCGCAACTCCGCGTTCACGTTTGTCAGTCAGTTGCGGCCGCAGGATTACGTGGCCCTGATGACCTTTGATATGAACACGCACATTGTCTCCGACTTTACGCAGGACAAAAAGCAGCTTCTGGACGGCATCAACTCCCTGCGCGTACCGGGATTCCGGGAGACCAATCTCTTTGACGCCCTCTATGAGGCGGAAGACCGGATGAGCCGCATCGACGGGACCAAGTACATCATTCTGATCGCCTCCGGCCGCGACACCTTCTCCAGGCTGAACTACGACAAGATTCTGAAGAAGGTGAAGGCCACGCCGGGCGTGACCATCTTTGCCATCTCGACGGGCGGAATGCAGCGCACATTGAGCGAGGGCCGCGGCCGCGGCATGAGCGCGCAGATGCGCGAAATGGATTTTTTGCAAGCCGATAATGAGATGAAGAGCTTTGCCGCCAGCACCGGCGGCCATTGGTTCGACTTCCGCTTCGAGGGCGAACTGCCGGAGATCTTCAAGCAGATCAATCAGAACATCCGCAGCAAATATCAACTGCTCTACCACCCCACCAACAACAAGCAGGACGGAAAATATCGCAAGCTGCACGTGGAGTTGGTGGACGCGGAGGGCCATCCGCTGCTGATTGCCGATGAGAAGCACAAGCCGCTCAAGTACGACATCCTGGCCCGCGACGGCTACAACGCCAAGCAGGAAGTCGAGTAGGAAGGAAGAGCATAGATCTCCTCCGCCAGTTGGTTGCCAGACCCAAGGTCTGGGCTAGGGCAATCGCGGTCGAAATCATCTGGAGGGAGCAGGGGCATTTATGCCCCTGAATTTACGCCTGAAACCACAGGGCTTCAGCCCCGGGCCTAAAGGCCAGACTGCCCAAGCCTCGCTTCAGGGGCATAAATGCCCCTGCTCCCTCCGATAAGCCGCCTGCATGAGCTTCAGGGCATAAACTTCCCTGCTCCCTCCGATAAGCCGCCTGCATGAGCTTCAGGGGCATAAATGCCCCTG
>CAYVGW010000344.1:0-2447 GCA_964450895.1 uncultured Occallatibacter sp.
TTTCTGTGGGATACAGGAGGCATGAAGACGGTGGAGATCTACGCAAGAGTGCGGCGGGCGGTTCTTGTGGAAGGCAGGAGCCGGCGAGCGGCAGCCCGGGAGTTTGGGCTGGCGCGAAAGACGGTGAGCAAGATGTTGGAGTATTCGGCGCCGCCTGGCTACCAGCGGCAGAAGCCGGTGCGGCGGCCGAAGCTGGGCCCGTGGCAAGGCGTCATCGACGCGATCTTGGAAGACGACAAGCAGCGCCCGCGCAAGCAACGGCACACGGCCAAGCGGATCTTCGAGCGGCTGCGCGCCGAGCACGGCTACACGGGCGGCTACACGATCGTGAAGGACTACGTGCGCGCGTCGAAGATCAGCGGCCAGGAGATGTTTATCCCGCTGACCCACGCGCCAGGCGAGGCGCAGGCGGACTTCGGTGAAGCGCTGGTGGTGATTGCCGGCGTGGAGCAGAAGGCGCACTTCATGGCCTTCGATCTGCCGCACTCGGATGACTGCTTTGTGCAGGCCTTTCCGGCCGAGACGACGGAGGCTTTCCTCGAAGCTCACGTCCGCGCCTTCGAGTACTTCGGCGGTGTGCCGGCGCGGATTCTCTACGACAACACGACTCTGGCCGTGGCCAGGATTCTTGGTGATGGTCAACGGCAGAAGACGCGCGCCTTCTCCGAGTTACAGAGCCACTATCTGTTTGCCGAGAAGTTCGGCCGCCCGGCCAAGGGCAACGACAAGGGAAAAGTCGAGAACCTGGTGGGCTACGCGCGGCGCAACTTCATGGTGCCGATTCCCCGCGCGGCGAGTTGGGAGGCGCTCAACGAGCAGTTCGTTCGCGACGCGCAGACGCGCCGTGCGCAGCGATTGCGCGGCCATGCGGAGACCATTGGCGAGCGCTTCGAGCGCGACCGCGCCGCGCTGCTGCCACTGCCGGCGGCTCGCTTCGAGGCCTGCGATAAGACCACCGCGCGCGTCAGCTCCATCTCGCTGGTCCGCTATAAGACCAACGATTACTCGGTGCCGACCCAGTACGGCCACCGTCAAGTGCTGGTCAAGGCCTACGTTCACCGCATCGTGATCATCTGCGGCAGCGAAGTTATCGCCGAGCACACGCGTAGTTATGAACGCGAAGCTTCCATCTACGATCCGTTGCACTATCTCGCTCTGCTCGAACACAAGAGCCGCGCGCTGGATCAGGCCGCGCCACTTACTAACTGGCAACTGCCTGCCTGCTTTGCGCAACTGCGAAGGATGTTAGAGGCGCGGCTCAAGAAACACGGGGCGCGTGAGTACATCCAGGTGCTGCGCTTGCTGGAGACCTTTGCGCTCGATGAAGTAACTCATGCCATCGAAGATGCGCTGCGAATAAGTACCATCAGCTTCGATGCCGTGCGCCATCTCGTGCTGTGCCGCATCGAGCGCAGGCCGCCGCGGCTGGACATGGCTAACTGGCCGCATCTGCCGCTGGCCCAGGTGCGCACCACGCGCGCCGCTGATTACATGAGCTTGCTGTATGTGCCTGCGATTGAGCTTCCCACACTGGAGGCGACGCTATGAGCGCAACCACTCCCGACACGCCGCAAGTTCTGCTCGAACATCATCTGAAGGCTCTGCGCTTGCCCACCATGCTGCGCGAGTACGACAAGCTGGCGCGCACCTGCGCGGTCGAGAAGGCTAACTTCCAAACTTATCTTCTGCGACTTACTGAGTTAGAGTTACTCGATCGCGACCGCCGCTCGACCGAGCGCCGCATCCGCCAGGCCAGGTTCCCAGTTATAAAGAGCCTCGACAGCTTCGACTTCCTCGCCATCCCGGCGCTGAACAAGACCCTGGTTCTTGAACTGGCCCGCGCGGAGTTTCTGACGCGCAAGGAGAATGTTCTGCTGCTCGGCAACAGCGGCACGGGCAAAACGCATATCGCCCTGGCGCTGGGCCTGGCAGCCTGTCAGCGCGGTCACCGCGTTCGCTTCATCACCGCCGCCGCGCTGGTCGGCGAACTGATCGAGGCCCGCGACGAGAAGAATCTGCGGCGCTTCCAAAAGCAACTGGCAGCCCATGAGCTGCTGATCATCGACGAGCTTGGTTATGTGCCGCTGTCGAAGACCGGCGCCGAGTTGCTCTTCGAGACGATTAGCCAGCGCTACGAGCGATCCTCGACACTGATCACCAGCAATCTGCCCTTCGACGAGTGGACCGAAATCTTCGGCTCCGAGCGGCTGACCGGCGCCCTGCTGGACCGCATCACCCATCATGTTCACATCCTGGAGATGAACGCCGACTCTTACCGCCTCAAGCAAAGCTGCCGCAAACGCAACCCGCCCCAGAACCGCTAGCCCCTGCCGCTCCAAACGCGCCTCGGGGGAGGAGGGCCGCCTTCGCTACGCTCCGGCGCCCCTCCTCCCCCGAATACCCCGCTTCTGACCGTCTACTGGCTCCCTTTTACTCCGCCCCAGTGG
>CAYVGW010000345.1:0-2401 GCA_964450895.1 uncultured Occallatibacter sp.
GGGAGGTCCACGCCACAGCCGGCCGGGAGGCCGGCGCTACGTATTGCTAGCGCTAGGTATTGCTAGCGCTACTTATTGCAGGTCCGGCGAATCGACCTCCAATTCGACCTCGGCTTGCTCGCTTTCGGCGGCCACTTTGCGCAGGCTGACGTGTTCAAACTGCGCCCAGATGAGTCCCACCGGGACAATGCCCAGGAAGCTGACGAGCAGCAGCGTGGCGGCGCAGGCGGTGGCCGGCTCGGCAGCCACGCCGAAGAAGCCGGTCAGCGCCGCGGCCACCAGGCCAATCTGCGTGAACCAGCCCACCACCGGCAGTTGGAAGGCGCTGGCCGCCATCCCCCAGGCCATCACCAGCATGCACTTGGAGAGCGTCAGATCAGCCAGTTGCGGGCTGGCGACGAAGGCCCGCATGATCTCGAAGTAGGAGAGCACAATCAGCCCCCACATGAGCAGCGAAAACCCGCCGACCGCGGCGAAGTCAGAGAAGCCGCGCATGGTGTCCAGCCCGGCGCGGAAGGTGCGGATCTTGTGCCCCACGGCCTGTCCCAGCTTCTTGGAGGCCAGGCCGAAGATACGCTCGAAAAACGAGGCCACCACGCCCCCGGCGATGCGCACCGCCAGCAGAAAGATTCCGCCCGCCACCGTGGTGGTCAGCCCGCCATAGGCGATTTTCTTGATGACCTCCGGATGGGGCAGCTCGCCGGCGGGCGCCAGCAGCATGACGGAGAAGAAGATCAGCGCCATCGAACCGGCATCAAAGAGCCGTTCGACAATGTAGACGGCGACCTGGTTGCTGAGCGGCAGGCCGGTTTTTTTGGCCACCAGGTACGGCCGCACCGGGTCGGCGATGCGGCCCAGCAGCGCGACGCCGGTAAAGCCGATCACCTGCGTGCCCAGCAGCGAGAATGGCCCCACCCTTTGGATGTGGCGCAGCAGCCGCGCCCAGCGCATGGAGCGGATCAGGTAGCAGCAGTAGATCAGGCCCAAGGCAAAGGCGATCTTGCGCCAATCGGCCAGCGCCAACTGCGCCCCGAAGAGGCGAAAGTCGAAGTGAATCCGGTCGCGTCCCCAATAGACCAACCCGGCCAGCGCCGCCAGAACCACCAATCCCAGAATCCATTGATTCTTTTTCAAGCCGTCTCCGTTCCGCTGCAAACTCTCTTCAATTCTATCGGTCAGGGGGGAGGCGGGGAGGCCAGAGCGCCGGGGATCGCCGATCTTGAGAGAATCTGAAGTATTTCCCTCAAGGTTACTATGGTCAAAAGATTTTAATCATGAAATTCTAATCCGCGTCGATGAAGCGGGGGTACGGCAAGAAATGGGGATTCGGTTTCTCATCCCTTCGCCCTAAAGCAAGACGCGGGCCTTTCGCTTGGCTCGCCTATAGGCCAGAGGGGGTGGGTTAGGGAGCAGTTTTGGGACAGACGGCTGGTCCACGCCTGCCGCAACTCGCCGCGACGAGTTAGGCTGCTCCACATTTGTTTCTGCTCATGCGGCGGGCGGTTCAGGGATGCTGAGCCGCCCGTTTGGCTTGGGCCTCGCGCTGAAGCACCCGGTGGTTGAACTCGTGAATCACCCGCGCCACGTAGGCCCGCGTCTCGCGGTAGGGCGGAATGCCGTGGTAGCGGTCCACCGCCTCGGGACCGGCGTTGTAGGCGGCCAAGGCCAGCGCCAGATTGTCGTGATAGCGCGTCAGCAGCGCGTCCAGATAGCTCGCCCCGCCGCGCACATTCTCCTCCGGCTTGAAGGTGTCGGTCACGCCCAAGTCCTTGGCCGTGGCGGGCATCAGTTGCATCAGCCCCTGCGCCCCGGCGTGGCTCACGGCGCGGGCGTTGCCGTTGCTTTCGGCTTTGACCAGGCTGGCGAGCAGGTCCACGTCCAGGTTGTGCGCCTGACCGGCCTGGGCGAGCATCTCGCGCAGGTCGGCCTGGGAGAGCTTGGCGTCTTTTTTGATGGCCGGGTTGGGGGCTGACGGCGGAAGCGCTGGAGTTTCCGCGGAGGTGGCCGGCGGCGGGTCGGGCAGCGACTCGACCGCGGTCACCTCCTCCGGGCGGACCTCGATGTAGCTGTCTTCGCCGGCGCTCAGATAGAGCCGCGTGCGGCCTTCGACCTCGGTGTGATGGTCGCAGCGCATCGCGAAGCCGTTGCGCAACGTGATGCGCTCGGCTGCGTGAACAGAGAGAGGCAGGGCAGCAAGAGCTGCACGGATTGCCACGACGCGGAAGATGGTTTGCAATTTACCCAAGAACAACCCTCAGGGGCTAAACTGGCTGCGGAAAAAGGCCTGGAATCGAGTGCAATCCTCGAAAAACATCCCGCAGGGGCTAAAGCCCTTCCTTTATTATGAGCGTCTTGCGGCCCGACTAAAGTCGTGCCCTTGTTACAAAACCTGCCTGAATTG
>CAYVGW010000346.1:0-2380 GCA_964450895.1 uncultured Occallatibacter sp.
GCCATCAAAGTTGCAATCGTCATGCCGCTGATGGGGTTGGCCGAGGAGCCGATCAATCCCACGATGCGCGAGCTGACGGTGACAAAGAGGAAGCCGAAGAAGACGATCAGCAAGGACGCGGCCAGGTTTTCAATCGGGCCGAGGTGCGTTCCCGGAACCGGCTTGAAGTAAAGGAAGAAGAACATCAGCACCACCAGCAGCGCCGAGCCGAGCATCGCCGTGCCCATGGAGAAATCATCCTCGGTGCGCAGCGGCTTGGCGGCCGAGCCGTCCTTGCCCTTGCGCATCATCTTGAAGCCCGAGGCGAGCGCGCTGAAGATGGTGGGCAGCGTCTTGAGCAGCGTAATCAGACCGGCGGCGGCCACCGCGCCCGCGCCCATCGGGCGGATATAGGTGACCCACAGTTCGCTGGGGCCCATCTGGCTGATGGGCACGGTGCCGGGATAGACCGCGCCGGGCAGCGTTTTGCCGAAGAAGTAAATGAGCGGCATCAGCACCAGCCAGGAGAGCACGCCCCCGGCCAGCATCACGCCCGAGGTGCGCAATCCGATGATGTACCCCACGCCCATGTACTCGCTGGTGGCGTCGGCCTTGATCGCCGAGCCTTTCAGCACATGATTGGGGCCAAAGTCGGGGCGGAACTCCGGCGTTCCCGGCCACGCGCCGAAGAGGTTTTCATTCTGGAAGAAGGTGTAGAGCGCGCCCAGGCCCAGGCCGAAGAAGACCCGGCTGGCCATCGAGCCGCCTTGCTCGCCCGCCTTGAGCACATCGGCGCAGGCCGTGCCTTCGGGGAACTTCAGGTTCTCATGCTCGTCCACAATCAACTGCTTGCGCAGCGGCACCATGAAGAGCACGCCCAGAAAGCCGCCGATCAACGCTAACATGAAGATGCGCGCGTACTCCAGATCGAAGCCCAGAAAGATCAAGGCCGGCAGCGTGAAGATAACCCCGGCGGCGATCGACTGGCCGGCGTTGCCCGCCGTCTGGACGATGATGTTTTCCAGGATCGAGGCCCGGCCAAAGGCGCGCAGGATGCTGATTGACAGCACCGCAATGGGAATCGACGCGGCGACCGTCAGGCCGGCCCGCAGGCCGACATAGACGGTGACGGCGCCGAAGATGATGCCGAAGAACGAGCCGAGCAGAATGGCGCGGACGGTAAATTCCGGGCGATTGTCGCTGGCGGGGACAAATGGTTGAAAGTCGGGCAAGGCGGGCCTCCGATGATTTTGGAAAGGAATCCTCTGACTGGAAAGTCTACCAGTGCAGGGGCTGGGCGCGACAGGGCTGCGGTCACCCTTATACTCTAGTGTGCAGGGAGCAAGATACCGGAATGGCTCAGACTCAGATCAAATTCGGCACCGACGGCTGGCGCGCGGTCATCGCCGACGACTACACCTTCGCCAATGTGCGCATCAGTGCCGAGGCCATCGCCGCCTACGTCCACGCCAAAGAGCAGCCCTCCAAGGGCCTGGCCATCGGCTACGACACCCGCTTCGGCTCCAAGCGCTTTGCCCAGGCCTGCGCCGAGGTGGTAGCCGCCACGGGCATTCCCGTGCTGCTGGCCGACCGCATTACGCCCACCCCGGCGGTGAGCTATGCCGTGGTCAAGCGCGGCCTGGCCGGCGGCATCATGATTACCAGCTCGCACAATCCGGCGCAGTGGAACGGCGTCAAGTACAAAGGCTGGTACGGCGGCTCCGGCAAGCCGTCGATGATCGCGGACATCGAGTCGCGCCTCGGTCAGACGGTTCCGCGCGCGGCGCAGCCTGCGCCGATTCAGGAGGTCGATTTCCTGCCGGAGTATTTGCAGGCCATCGAGAGCTTCACCAGCCTGGAGGCGCTGAAAAAGTCAGGGATGAAGTTCGGCCTGGACGCCATGTACGGCGCGGGCGGGACCATCATCGGCGACATCTTCACGCGCCTCGGCGTCGCCCACGTGCAAATCCGCTCCAACCCCGACCCGCTCTTTCCCGGCATCAATCCGGAGCCAATCGAGCCGCACATTCGCGCGCTGGCCGAGGCGGTCGTCGCCAACGGCTGCCAGGCCGGCCTCTGCACCGACGGCGACGCCGACCGCATCGGCGCGGTGGACGAGCATGGAAACTTCGTCGATCCCCACAAGATTTACTCGGTCCTGCTCAGTTGGGTTCTCAAGCGCCACAACGACTGGCCCGGAGCCGTTACGCGCGCCTTCAACACCACCAAAATGCTCGACCGCATCTGCCAGAAGCATGGCCGCGAGCTGATCGAGCACGGCATCGGCTTCAAGTTTGTCTGCGACTATATGCTGGAGCGCGAGATCGTGATGGGCGGCGAGGAGTCGGGCGGCATCGGCTTCCAGCGCCACCTGCCGGAGCGCGACGGCCTGCTGAACTCG
>CAYVGW010000347.1:0-2378 GCA_964450895.1 uncultured Occallatibacter sp.
CCAGCTCGAAGGCCACCTTCTGCGCCACGGTCATCATCACCTGTTGCAGCTTGGCCTTGGGCCCCAGCGAGACCAGCCACAGCTTGCTGCCGGGGTTCTTGGCGGCCAACGCCGCCGCTTCATACAGCGCGCTGGCCGCCCACGGGTCCAGCACGGCGGGCAACACCATCTCATTTTTCAGCCCCGGACCCAGAGGCCCCGTGACCGGCTCCAAGGTTTGCAGAGGATCAGGCACAATCCCCGCGCAAACCACGATGTGCAATACATTTGCCATTGTTCTTCCTTTTTTGAGACTTGAAGTAATTATTACAAATAAGCCTGTCATCCTGAGCGGAGTTTGGCGCGTTTTTTTGCGCCAAACGGAGTCGAAGGACCTGCGGTTGCTTTTCGGTAACTTGCCTGATTCGCTGGGCGCCCCACCCTCGCCGCGTACCTGTTTTTGCGGCTAGGGTGGGATGCCTATGCTCTTGATCAGCGCCGTGACCGCATGATTGGGTAATCAGCAAAAATGTAGCGCCGGTCTCCAGACCGGCTGTAGTGCGGGCGTCCTCGCCCGCACCTATGCAGCGGCAATTACCGGATTACACGGTCTAACCACTAAAACTGCTCCTGTTGTCGAAGAACCGGTGGTTGCTCTTCGGGCATCGGCAATGTTATTCGGAGATGCCAACAATATTGCATTGCCAGAGCTCCCCGTTTGGCAATAGAAGTTCATATTCCTGCCGAATGATGGAGCCGTCTTTTTCCGAATCATCTTTTTTGAGACGGATTTGATAATCTCCTGGACGAATCACCGGCCATAAACGGCCACTGACAAGATTTCCTCCAAGTATCACTTTTTCCCCATTCAAAATCGCATTGACCTTGAAAGGAAGAGCTTCGCGCGATGGAGAAATTTGACTGGCGGAGATATGTATCTTGATGGGGAAGTCGGCGGGGTTGGGCTTGTCTTTTGCCTGCAAAGTGGCGGCGCAGAGCAGGAGGCAGAGTACGGCAATGAACTTCTTCATCTCACATTCCCTCAGGGGCAGTAGCCCACACCGATAGTACAGTATTTGCGGCACAACTGAAGCCGTGCCCTGGCACAAAACAGCCAATTCATTCAGAGAAACCCGTGACGGTACAGCGCCAAACGTATCGGTCTGGGAGGAGAAGCTCATATATCCGGTAGATCGGGGTGCCGTCCATATAGTGAGCATCTTTTCTGAGCCGCGCCTGATAGTCGCCAGGGTAGAGCCGAACTTTGAAACGAGAAGACAATTCTTGATCTCCCGTCAATTCAATCTTCTTCCCATCCAGGATTGCATCCGCATAGAGCCTGTCTTCGCATGAACCATCACCAAAGCAAAGTCTGTGTATACGCAATCCCGAAATATGAATGTTGATGGGGTAATCAGTGTCAGCCTTGGCCTTGAATTCCCGATCTTGCCCCCAACGCGTCTTCTGACCATGGACAGGAGCAATGAAGCAGAGCAAAAGTGACAATACAGCGATGTACTTTCTCATCGGTTTCCTCGCTTGTGTCTTGAATCAGCGGAGATTCCGGAACAAAAGCTCCGCCGATCTTCCAGCCAATACTTTTCAAAACACGAGCGTGGAAGTTTAGTTGCGGGCAAGAATGAAAATGATCAGTTCTCCGCCGAATGCAGCCCGCCGGAGCCGGCGCGGAAGGCGATGTTCGTATGCTCGCCGTCGGGGGATCTGCCGCAGTTCCACAAACAAGCGCCGCAGTGGATGCACTTCTCGCGCTCGAAGGCGGGCAGTCCGTCTTCGCCTTGGGTGATCGCTTGCCCGGAGCACATCGCCACGCAGGTCTTCTCGCCGCACGTCTTGCAGACAGCGGAGTCTTTGAAGAGAACATGGTCGGCGAAACCGGGCATCGCCTGGACCTTGCCGCCCAGTAGCAGCGCGTCCTGCTGCGTCACCAGCAAGCGTCCGTCCAGCGGAATCTCCGGCCAGCCGCGCGCGGTGAGCAGAGCGTCGTGCAGCGAGCGCCTCTCGGCGGCAGCCAGCTTGGCTGCGTCCATGAGCTTGAGCGCATCGGCGGAGTTGGCGGCAAAAGGCCGAATCTGCTTGGGCGCTGGTGGAATATGCGCGCCCAGCGAGAGTTTGCCGCTGGTGAGTCCAGCCAGAGCCATGCCGATCATTCCCTTGACCATGCCGTCCTGGAAGCCGTTGCGCGCGTTTTCGGCCTCGCGCGCGCCCCGCTCGACCCAGCTTGCGCGGCGCCGTGTTTCGTAGGTGGCGGCGAGGTTTTCCTGCGTAAAAGGCTTGCCCGCGCGCAGCAACTCGATCACTGCCTCGCCCAGTTGCGCGCCGGTCGCCCAGGCCTCGTCCACGCCGGAGCCGGTCAGCATATTGGTCGAGCCGGAGCCTTC
>CAYVGW010000348.1:0-2366 GCA_964450895.1 uncultured Occallatibacter sp.
CACGGTCAAGTGCGCATCCACGAACGGGCCCTTCTTTGTCGAACGTGCCATAAAAACAGCTCCTAGCTCTTAGCTCTTAGCTATTAGCTTTTAGCTTTTAGCTTTACTTGCCAAGCTAATTGCCAGCCAATGCTCAAACCATCCCAGCAACCCCAGCTAATAGCTAAAAGCTAAAAGCTAAAAGCTGCTCTTCGTTACTTCGCCCGGCGGCTGACGATAAACGCATCCGTCCGCTTGTTGTTGCGCGTCTTGTAGCCGCGCGTCGGCTGGCCCCACGGGGTCACCGGATGACGGCCGCCCGAGGTCTTGCCCTCGCCGCCGCCGTGCGGGTGATCCACCGGATTCATGACAACGCCGCGGTTGGCGGGGCGAATGCCCTTCCAGCGATTGCGTCCGGCCTTGCCAATCGAAACATTTTCGTGATCGGTATTGCCCACCTGGCCAATCGTCGCCATGCACTCGACCAGCACCTTGCGCGTCTCGCCCGAAGGCAGCTTGAGAAGGGCATACTCGCCCTCTTTGGCCACCAACTGCGCCTGCGTTCCAGCCGAACGAGCCATTTGCGCGCCCTTGCCGGGCCGCAGTTCAATCGCATGAACCGTGGTGCCGGCGGGAATGTTCTTCAGCGGAAGCGCGTTCCCCACCAGAATATCGGCTTCGGGACCGCTCGAGATCGTCTGCCCCACCTTCAACCCAACAGGCTGCAGGATGTAGCGCTTCTCGCCGTCCAGGTAGTGAATCAGGGCGATGCGGGCCGAGCGGTTGGGATCGTACTCGATCGTCGCCACCTTGCCTGGAATCCCATACTTCTCGCGCTTGAAGTCGATCAGGCGCAGCATCTGCTTGTGGCCGCCGCCCTGGTGGCGGATCGTCAGATCGCCGGAGTTGCGGCGTCCACCGGTGCGCTGCTTGACCGCCAGAAGCGGCTTGTGCGGCTTCGACGCCGTCAGGTCATCATTGACCTGCGTGGTCTTGAAGCGCAGCGTCGGCGTAATCGGTCTGTATGTCTTGATTGCCATGGTCGTTTGTCCCGGAAAGCCAGCGCTCAAACTCCAGCGCCGCTCTCCCGTTTCTCCGGAACCCATCCCATCGTGCGGATTCCGATAATCTTTCCTGATGAGCTTTCAGTTGCCGGCTTTCGGCTGATCCCTGATCTCTGACCCCTGATCCCTGTTACAGGTTGCTCACATACTCAGGCAGCTTCTGCCCGGCCTTCAGCCGGACATACGCCTTCTTCCAATCCGGCTTGAAGCCGGTAAACTTGCCGCGGCGGCGTTCCTTGCCCAGCACGTTCGAGGTGCGCACCGCGGAGACCTTCACCTTGAAGAGAGCCTCAACGGCCTGCTTGACTTCGGTCTTCGAGGCGTTGGGGGCGACTTCAAAGACCAGCGTTCCCTCGGTCTCCTTGACGCTCAAGCCCTTCTCGGTAATCAGCGGGCGGCGAATGATGGTGTACAGTGTCGGCATTATGCGGCCTCCGTCTGTGCGGCCAGCTTCCGCTTGGACGCGTTCTTTTCCAGCATTTCGGTCAACTGCTCGATGGCGGCCGTCGAGAAGATGGCCCGCTCATAGCGCAGCAGATCGTAAGGATGCACTTCGTTGTTGAGGACCAGTTCGACGCCCTTCAAGTTGCGCGCGCCCAGAACCAGCGCCGGAGTCAGCGTCTTCGAGTTCTCCACCAGAAGAGCCGTGCGCGTGACGTCCAGCTTGGTCAGCGCGGCGCGATAGAGCTTGGTTTTGCCGTCCTTGATCTCCAGCGAATCCACCACCGTCAGCTTGCCGTCGGCCAGCTTGGCGGCCAGCGCGGAGCGCAGCGCGCCCAGCAGCTTCTTGCGCGGGAAGGCGTAGTCGTAGCTGCGCGGCTGCGGCCCGTGAACCGTGTAACCGTGACGCCACAGCGGCGAGCGCACCGAGCCGATACGCGCCCGGCCCGTGCCCTTCTGCTTCCACAACTTCTTGCCGGAACCGGCAACTTCGGTACGGCTCTTGGTCTTGTGCGTGCCCTGGCGCAGCGAGGCGCGGTAGTGCTTGACCGCCTCCCACAGCAGAGCCTCGTTCACCTGGTCCGGCCCAAAGAGCGCGTCGGAAAGCTCCAGCGTGCCGACCTTCTCACCGTTCAAATTCACTACATCCACGTTTGCCATCGTCTTCTTCCTGGGAGCCGTCAGCTTTCAGCCTTCAGCTATCAGCCCTTCCATTGGTGAAGCAATCTTATTTAGCTCTCGCAGCCAGCAAACTAAAAGCTGAAAGCTGAGAGCTGAAAGCTACTTTCTCTTGCCGCCAGCCTTCTTCGAAGCCTTCAACGGATCGACCGTGCCGCTTCCGGCGAATCCACGGCGCTCGCGCGGCGGAGTCTTGGCCTTCGA
>CAYVGW010000349.1:0-2304 GCA_964450895.1 uncultured Occallatibacter sp.
AATTCAGGGGCATAAATGCCCCTGCTCCCTCCAGATGATTTCAAATGCGATTGCCGCCGCTAGGGTGAGAAACCAAGACCCCCATCCCGCCTTGATGTAAACTGAATGAAGCGAGTCCCGCGGCCCTTCCGGGCAGGCGTGCGGCCGCGCCGTTGAAGCCGCGTGCAGTCTGGCGTGTGCGCAGAGACAACCCCAAGAAGGAGAAACTCCCTACCCATGGCCAAGATAGCCAAAACTGGTGACCGCAAGAAGGTAATGGACACGACGAAGTCAACCGACTGTCCCAAGTGCAGCAAGCCCACGCGCATCGTCAAGCGCGTCAAGGACCGCGAGCGCGGCATCCCCGGCGGCGTCTACATCTCGTGCTCCGTCTGCGATTTCTACGAGAAGCTCTAAGCGCTGAATCCATCGTGCGCAAGTGAAAAGCCCGGCAGCAAGCCGGGCTTTTCGCTTGCGCGCTATACTGCAATCAATTGTCGCGCCGCGTCTCCAGACCGGCTCTCGCGCGGGCCTTCTTGCCCATGCTTGTTCGCGTGCAATTCCCAAAACTTTGCGCCTAAACACCCGGTGCAACGAGAAAAGGCTGGATGAGTACCATGATTGGAAAAGATAGATCGGGACGAGCCGCCCTCTTGGCGTTGGCATTGTCGGGCCTGTTTGTGTGTCCATGCGTTCACGGCGCGAATCTCTCCAGCTCAGCCGCGGAAAATACCACCCTTCCGCTCATGCCCGCCATCGCCTCCACGCATGCGCAGAACGGCGCGGTCATCGTAACCATTTCGGCTGCCTCCGGCGCAACCATCCTTTATACGCTCGACGGCAGCCTCCCGAACCCATCCTCCTCCACAACCTACACCTATGAAGCCCCGTTTCTGGTGGCCTCGAATCTCACCGTTCAAGCCGTAGCCGTATCCTCTGGGAAAGCGCTCAGCCCCACCGCCAGCCAGAGCTTCAAGCTCGATATCCCTCCAGGAACGCTCGTCTGGAGCGAGGAGTTTACCGGCTCCAGCGCCGCCGGCCAGCCCAATCCGCAGACCTGGACCTACGACATCGGAACCAACTGTTGCGGCAACGACGAGTTGGAGACCTATTGCGCCTGGGCTTCCTCTGTCGCGCCCTGTAACCCCTCGAATCCCAATGCCTACACGGACCCGAGCGGCATTCTGCACATTGTCGCCCGCCAGCCCTCCGCCAAGGTTTACACCTCGGCGCGGCTGAAGACGCAGGGCCTCTTCAGCTTCCAGTATGGCCGCATTGAAGCGCGCATGAAGCTGCCGGAGTCGCAAGGGATGTGGCCGGCCTTCTGGCTGCTGGGCAACAGCATCGTCATCCTTGGCTGGCCGGCCTGCGGCGAGCTGGACGTGATGGAGCACATCAACGCCGCCAATCCAGCCAACGAGGGCTACGACTGGGTGCAGGGTTCGATTCACGGTAGCAATTACCTGGACGGCGGCATTCAGTTCCACCCCGCCGGCTTCTCCGCCGCCGCATGGCACACCTACGGCATGATCTGGAGCAAGGGGCGGGTTCAGTATTATGTGGACTTCCCGGCCAACATCTACGCCACCTTCACCCCCGCCACCCAGACCGGCACATGGCCCTTTGACTCCGGCCCGGAGTACATCCTGTTGAATCTGGCCGTCGGCGGCAGTTGGCCCGGCTCACCCGACGCATCCACCGTCTTCCCCTCGGAGATTCTGGTGGATTCCGTGCGCCTGTACACAAATTAGAGCGGTTCTCCAATGATTGATCCGGTCCTGAAGAATCGCAACACTTTATGACTGTCATCCTGAGCGAACGGGGCCCCAAATGTTCTTCAATTTGGGGGTGGTGAGTCGAAGGATCCGCGGTTGCAATGATTGATTCCGTTCAAATACTTTAGTTCCCCACCGCCGTTTACGTCCCGCGGTGCATGAAACAGTAGCGCCGACCTCCCGGTCGGCTGTAACGTGGACCTCCTGGTCCACGTTTGTTTCTTCCTAGGGCCGCCGGATCAATAAAAAGGGCTTCGACCAAGCCAATCTTGATCGAAGCCCTTCTTCCTTTTGATATCTGGATGCCCCACCCTCGCCGTCCTGAGCGAAGCCGAAGAATCTGCGTTCCGCCATTTTGTGGCTAGGGTGGGAATCCGAACTCTTACTTGGCTTTGGGACCAGCCGCCTTGATCGCCTCGGAGGCGTCGAACTGCTTGAAGTTCGCCTCGAAGCGCGCCGCCAGATCGGCGGCCGTCTTGTCGTAGGCTGCCTTGTCGGCCCAGGCGTTGCGCGGATTCAGAATCTCCGCCGGAACCTCCGGGCAACTGAC
>CAYVGW010000350.1:0-2280 GCA_964450895.1 uncultured Occallatibacter sp.
GATATTGTTTCATCATTTCTGTTTCATGAACATCGGAGTACCTTTTACATCCTCTCGCACCAGACCACTCCAATAACTCCCGTCTAAAATAGAATCACCATCAGCTGTTAGAACGGCTGAGTATTCGATTATGTTCTGATAATAAGTAAACAGAAAATAGACTTGTCTACCGCTAACGATACCAACAATCTTATAAACACCTACATTTCCTGTCACTTCTCTGTTTCCTTTGAACTGATTCAATACAATATCACCCCATTTCTTATCGTACCAATAGCCCCTGACATTGATCTCAGGAGCCTCTGGATGGGCATCGAACCACGCTTTTCCCTCTTTAGCAACAGTTTGGGAATCCAGGTTAGCGGAAAACCCAAAAAACGCCGCAGCAATCAAAAACAACACACAAATCTTCCTCATAAGGTCTCCCGTTAGATTGAATCTCACCGGTGGCCCAATTCTCGATTCTGAGACCTGAGAAACCATGAACTTCAAATCACAAGGAGTATACTACGCCGTAGCCGCATTCGCAACCGATTGCAACCCACGCGCTTCGATCTCGAAGTCGCGGATTTTGTACTTCTGGATTTTGCCGCTTAGGGTGGCGGGGAACTCGGTGACGAAGCGGACGTATTCGGGGATTTTGTAGTAGGCGATCTGGTCTTTGCAGAATGCTTTGATCTCTTCTTCGGTCGCTTCCACTCCGGGCTTGAGACGGACCCAGGCGCAGACGACTTCGCCGAGGCGGGCGTGAGGGACGCCGACGACTTGGGCTTCGCCGACCTTCGGATGCGTGTAGAGGAACTCCTCGACCTCGCGGGGATAGATGTTCTCGCCGCCGCGGATAATTACGTCGCGAGAGCGGCCGGTGATGCGCAGGCAGCCGTCCTCGCGCATGACGCCGAGGTCGCCGGTGTGCAGCCAGCCGTCTTCATGGATGACTTGCGCGGTGCCGGCCGGGTCGCCGTCGTAGCCCTGCATGAGGGCGTAGCCGCGGACGCAGATTTCGCCCTGTTCGCCGCGCGGCAGAGGCTCGTTGGTGACGGCGGAGACGACCTGAATCTCGGTCTGGGGCATGGCGCGGCCGACGGTGTTGACGCGCACTTCGATGGTATCCGCCGCATCGGACATCGTCACGACGGGCGAGGTCTCCGTCTGGCCGTAGGCGATGACCAGCTCGCCGATGTGCATCTCGTTGAGGACGCGCTTCATCAGCTCGATGGGGCAGGGCGCGCCGGACATCATGCCGGTGCGGAGGCTGGTCAGGTCGTAGGTGGCGAAGTCGGGCAGGGCGAACTCGGCGACGTACATGGCGGGGACGCCGTAGACCGAAGTCGCGCGCTCGTCGTGGACGGCTTTGAGGGTGAGGCGCGGGTCGAAGGTCCAGTTGGGCAGGACGAGCGTGGCGCCGGTGTTGAGCGAAGTCATGCTTCCGATGACGCAGCCGAAGCAGTGGAAGAGCGGCACGGGGACGACGATCTTGTCCTGCTCGGTGTAATGGAAGCCCTGGGCGAGGAACTGGCCGTTGTTGACGACGTTGTGGTGAGTGAGCAGGACGCCCTTGGGCAGGCCGGTGGTTCCGGAGGTGTATTGAATGTTGGCGATGTCCTGCGGATCAACACGGTCGGGCAGACGGCCGGGGGCGTCGAGCAGCGCCGGCCACTCCGGCGAGTCGAAGTAGATGACGTGCTGGAGTTCGTGATCGAAGCCGTGGCGGGCGCGGGTGAGGATCTCCTGGTAGTCAGCGTGGCGGTCCTTGTGCCAGAGGAAAAGGGCCTTCATGCGCGAGCGCTGGAGGGTGAATTGCAGCTCGTGCGAGCGGTAGGCGGGGTTGACGTTGACCAGGGCGGCTCCGGCGCGGGCGGCGCCCATGTGCAGCATGGGCCACTCGATGCAGTTGGTGGACCAGATGCCGACGCGGTCGCCGTGCCTGATTCCGAGAGCCCAGAGGCCGCGGGCGACGCGGTCGGCGGCGGCGGAAAGCTCGGCCCAAGTAAGACGCTTCTGCTGGTGGCAACTGACGACGGCTGGGCGGTCGGGGAAGCGGCTGGCGGTGCGGTCGAGCAGCGTGCCGATGGTCAGATCGAGGAGTGGGCGGGCCGGGCCGCGCGAATAGCTAAATGTGCTGATTTCTTCTTGGACGGGCATAATTGTTTTTTGAACTCGACGGAAGTTTATATCAGCGGAGGGTACGATGAAATGTGATCTGGGCCACATGGCACGGAATGACTTTTGAGTCCTCCACCGGCGTTACCGACACACGGTGCATGAATGGTAGCGCCG
>CAYVGW010000351.1:0-2265 GCA_964450895.1 uncultured Occallatibacter sp.
TTATGATGCGCGGTTTGGCTATCGTTGATGCGAAAGCCATTCAACAGCACCAGCGCTTGCTCGAAGGTTCCTCCGCGCAGAACCAGATCCGCTTGTCCGCCGCCCGCCCCGCGCTCCTCCAGATAGATCGACGCATCCTGGCGCAGTAACTCCTGCGGCGACTCAAGCAAAAGCATCTTATCTTCAACCGGCAAAACTACCACCGCGGCAGACGACTCCGCCAGCGGCACAGGCACCGGAGAACCAAGAACCACCATAGTCTCAGTTTGATGCGGCAGCTTCGCGGGTTCGGCAACCGGGGCCGCTGAGGAAGAAGGCGCTTGTTGCGGAAACGCTGCTTGCGCGCAGATGGCCAGCAGAAGGCTGCCTGTCATGGAGATTGTCTTTAGTTTGGACATAGATGTATATTCTTCCAGATTTTGACGGCATCCGCGGCGTTTTCCGGGTTAATTTGATATTGTGGTAAATAGTTGAGCTTTGAACCATCTGGAGGACGCCATGCGCATCGATGCATTTTTGAATGAAAGCCCCATGTTCGCGGTCAACCGCGCGGCGCGCCGCTTTGAATCGCTGGCCATGCAGGTCTTTGCTGCGGACAATCTCAGTTTTCTGGAAGGACTGGTTTTGGCGGCGCTCTTTTTTGAGGCAGAGAAGACTGTAAAGCCATCGCAACTAGCGGAGACTTTTGGAACGACGCGGGGAAATATCAGCCATTGCGTTTCTTCTCTGGAGGCCAAAGGGTTGTTGCTGCGCAAGATCGACCCGGAAGATGCGCGGGCCTATCTGCTGACTTTGAAGCCGCAGGGAAAGAAGTGCGCGGTGCGCGTGATAGGCGCATTCGACAAGTTACAGAGGGAGTTCGAGCAGGAGACCGGAAAACCGGCGTTAGCGGAGATGCTGAAGAGCCTGCGCAAGCTGGAAGCGCTCTGCGGAGAGAAACAGAGCGCTTCACGCTGAAGTTTACAGAATGTAGCGCGACAAATCCTGATCCTTCACGATGGAAGCAACCATGGTTTTCACATACTCCTGGTCGATGTGGAAGATTTTTTCCGAGCCGGTGGGCGTGGTGCGCTCTTCGTATGGCAATGGCGTGGAAGACTCGCTCTTGATAGCTTCCTTCAGTGCTTCTGCGGCGGCCTCATCGGGCGCCTTGCGTGCTACATCCGGCGCCAGGAAGCTAACATCCTCCAGCACCCGCTCCATGATGGTATGCAGGCGGCGCGCGCCGATGTTTTCCGTCTGTTCATTGACCTTGAAGGCAAACTCGGCCATCTCGCGCAATGCTTCGGGAGAAAACTCCAGCTTGACTCCCTCGGTCTCCAACAAAGCCGAGTATTGCTTGGTCAGCGATGCTTTCGGCTCCGTCAAAATGCGCAGGAAATCATCGACGGTGAGGGACTTCAACTCGACGCGGATGGGAAAGCGCCCCTGTAACTCCGGGATAAGATCGCTGGGTTTGGAAACATGGAATGCGCCCGCCGCAATAAACAAGATATGGTCGGTGCGCACCATGCCGTAGCGCGTGTTGACCGTGGTTCCCTCGACGATGGGAAGAATGTCGCGCTGCACGCCCTCGCGCGAGACATCCGGCCCGTGACCGCCCTCCCGTCCGGCGATCTTGTCAATCTCATCCAGAAAAACAATGCCGCTGGATTCCACGCGCTCGACTGCGGCGCGATTGACCGAATCCATATCGATCAGCCGGCCCTCTTCCTCTTCGACCAGATAGTCAAAGGCGTCGCCCACCTTCATCTTGCGCCGCTTGCTGCCCGCGCCGAAGATATTCGGCAGCATATCCTTGAGGTTCATTTCCATGTCTTCAAGGTTTTGATTGCTGATAATTCCGAATTGCGGCATTCCGCGCTCGCGCACGTCTAACTCGACCATGCGCTCGTCCAGCTTGCCTTCGCGGAATTGCTGACGCATCTTCTCGCGGGTGCGCTGATAGCTGTCAACCTCCGGCAGAGTTAGCTGGCCCTCCTGCGCGGGCGGCGCGGGCGGCGGCGGAGGCAGCAATACATCCAGCAAACGCTCCTCGGCGTTCATCTCGGCGCGGTCCTCGACCTCTTCCAGGCGCTCCTCGCGCACCATGTCGATGGCGATCTCGACCAGGTCGCGAATCATCGACTCGACATCGCGGCCCACATAGCCGACCTCGGTGAACTTGGAGGCCTCGACCTTGAGGAACGGCGAGCCGGTCAGTTTGGCCAGGCGGCGGGCAATCTCCGTCTTGCCCACGCCGGTGGGGCCGATCATGATGATGTT
>CAYVGW010000352.1:0-2098 GCA_964450895.1 uncultured Occallatibacter sp.
GCTTCGATGCGGTCCACGATGCGCTGCGAGAGCGGCGTGAAGATGGTCATCTGCAGTGGCTCCGGCTGAGTTTCCACTTGCACGCTTTGCCGCTCCTGCTTTTCATGCTGGCGCAGCACGTGCCGCGCGCGCTCAATGACGGCGGCGGGAAGCCCCGCAAGGCGCGCCACTTCAATGCCGTAACTTTTGCTGGCCGCGCCGGGTTCGATGTTGTGCAGAAAGACAATGCCGCTGGGCGATTCTTTTACGCCCACGCGTAGATTGCGCACGCGCGGCAGCTTCTCGGCGAGCATGGTCAGCTCATGATAGTGGGTGGCGAAGAGGGTGCGCGCGCTGGTTTCCGCATGAAGATATTCAACCGTGGCCCAAGCCAGCGAAAGGCCGTCAAAGGTGGCTGTGCCGCGGCCCATCTCGTCGAGCAGAATCAGCGAGCGATTCGTCGCGGTGTTCAGAATCGTCGCAGTTTCGGTCATCTCAACCATGAAGGTGGAGCGGCCCCGCGCAACGTTATCGCTGGCGCCGATGCGCGTATAAATGCGGTCCACCAGGCCGAAGCGCAGGCTCTCGGCGGGCACAAAGCTGCCCATCTGCGCAAGCAGAACCAGCATCGCTGCCTGGCGCAGATAGGTGCTTTTGCCGCCCATGTTCGGACCGGTTATCAGCAGCAGGCTGGGACCATCGTTGGAGGCATTGAGAAAAATATCATTGGGAATGAAGCGGCCCTCGCGCGTCTCTTCCATCCATTGCTCGATGACTGGATGGCGCGCTCCAACGGCTTCAATCAGCGGCTCATCGGTGAGCTGCGGACGAACATAGCGGCGACCCGCGGCGAGATGTGCGAAGTTGGCCAGCAGGTCCGCTTCAGCGACGATGGCTGAGCTGCGCTTGATGCGCCCCGCGGCTTCAAGAACTGCGCGGCGCAACTCCGCGAAGATGCGCTTCTCAATTTCGATGGAGCGCTCGTGCGCGGTGAGAATCTTGCGCTCGTACTCTTTCAACTCCGGCGTGGTGAAGCGCTCGGCATTGACCAGCGTCTGCTTGCGCTCATAATCGGCGGGCGCAAGAGCCATGTTGGCCTTGGTGATTTCGATGTAATAGCCGAAGACGGAGTTATAGCGGACCTTCAGCGAATTGATGCCGGTGCGTGCGCGTTCCCGCTCCTCGATGGCCGCGATCTGTTGGCGGCCGGTGGTGGAGATGGTCTTCAACTCGTCCAGTTCCGCATCCACGCCGGAGGCAATTGCGCCGCCATCGACGAGCGTGAGCGGAGGCTCTTCGACGAGCGTCGCTTGAATGCGCGCGGTCACGTCTTCCAGAGCGTCAAGCCGCTCGGCCAACTCACTCCAGCGCGCTGCTTGCATAGCGGCGAGCGCCTTCTTCACTCCCGGCAGTCGGCTCAAACTCGCGGACAGAGCACGCAGATCACGCGGTCCGGCGGAGTCCAACGAGAGGCGCGCAAGCAACCGCTCCAAGTCGAGGAGTCCGGAGAAGGCGCGGCGAATCTCCTCGCGCTTGACGAGGTCGCCATGGGCCTCGCCGACGGCTTCATAGCGCGCTTCGAGGGCTGCGGCGTCCACCAGCGGACGCAGGATGGTCGCGCGCAGCAGGCGCTTGCCCATCGGCGTCTGGCAGGCGTCGAGGGAGTGAAAGAGCGTGGCGCGCGCGTCCTGGCCAGCGAAGAGCGGCTCAACCAATTCGAGGTTGCGCACTGTGACCTGATCCAGTTCCAGCGCTGTCGAGTGCTCTTCAAAGCGCAGGCTATCTATGTGCAGCGCTTCGTTCTTCTGCGTCGTGCGCACGTAGTGGAGGACGGCGCCGGCGGCAATCGCGGCGGCAGGATGATTGTCCAGACCGAAGCCTTCCAGCGTGCGCACATTGAGCTGGCGCTCGACCAGCGGCACAGCGAAGTCGCGCGTCCAAACCCAGTCTTCGACGCGGGTGCGGGCTTGCACTCGTTCAAGCTGCGGCGGAAGCTGGGCGCTTGCGGGCGCGAGGAGTTCGCTGGAGCCGGCCTTGAGAATTTCGTCCACGGCCTGCTGGCGGGCGGCGGGGCCGGTGAACTCGGCGGTGCGGAATTCGCCGGTGGAAACGTCGAGCA
>CAYVGW010000353.1:0-2034 GCA_964450895.1 uncultured Occallatibacter sp.
GTAGCCAAGGTCGCCCGACTTCGATACATCCACTTTGTCCGACGCAAAGGTCTCGGTGAAGTTCTTATCTGCAAAGAATGGCTTAATGGCTGTCTTGATTGCTGCGACTCCTTTGATTGCTGGGGCATCCGGAACGAGAAAAGATGCATCATCGGCAAAGAACTCTACGGCCTTATCTACATCCTTGGCGGCGTACCCCTGCAACTGGGCGGTCTCAAGGTCGCGAATTGCCTTCACGTCCGCGTCATGGGTGTTGGGGGCGGGCGGCGGAACCTGCTTGCAACCCGCAAGAACGGCCACGAGCGTAATCGCTGTGGCCCAAGCATATCGAGTGTGCATTGTGTCCTCCTTTCGGCAAGGAACCGAACGAGTTTCGCGGTGTGGGGGGAAACCCGAGGATTCTGCATGGATTCTACGTCTGAGTGGGATCTTTAAGCCGGATGCGGAAATTCGGACAGCGGGATAAGTGGAAAGGTTGTTCCCCGACGGGCCATTAAGATGGCAGAAGCGAGGAGCAACGATGACACGACGTCAACGCCGGAACCACACAGCGGCTTTCAAGGCGAAGGTGGCCTTGGCTGCGCTGAAGGGAGACAAGACCCTGTCCGAGCTGGCTCAACAGTTCGATGTCCACCCCAACCAGATCACGGACTGGAAGACACGTTTGCAGGAAAGTGCAGCAGGTGTGTTTGGCGAAGACAAGGCCGAGCAGCAAGTCAAGGTCGATGTGACGCGGATGCAGGCCAAGATCGGGGAGCTGACGCTGGAGAACGATTTTTTAGAGACTGCGCTCATCAAAGCGGGCCTGCTGAGCGCAAAGCGATGATTAATCCCGGGCACAAGTTGTCGGTAAGCAGGCAGACGGGCTTGCTGGAGATCAGTCGCTCCACGATCTACTATCGTCCTCGCCCGATCTCCGACTCAGATCTGATGTTGATGCGGCGCATCGACGAGTTGCATATGAACTATCCGTTCGCCGGCAGCCGCATGTTGCGCGACCTGCTCAGTCAGCAGGGTCTTGAGGTGGGCCGCCGCCACGTGCGCACACTGATGCGGCGGATGGCCATCGAGACACTGTATCGCAAGCCCAACACTTCCAAACCCGCGCCAGGCCATAAGATTTATCCCTACCTGCTGCGCGGTCTTGCCATCACGCGGCCTAATCAAGTCTGGTCAACGGACATTACATATATTCCGCTGGCGCGCGGCTTCGTCTATCTGGCTGCGGTCATCGACTGGTTCAGCCGCCGTGTGCTGGCTTGGCGGTTGTCGATTACCATGGACACATCGTTCTGCATCGAAGCACTGGAAGAGGCTCTCAGCCAGCATGGCAAGCCTGAGATCTTCAACACCGATCAAGGAAGTCAGTTCACCAGTGAAGCCTTCACCGGACGGCTCAAGGAAGAAGGCATCCAGATCAGCATGGATGGCAAGGGCCGCTGGGCCGACAATGTCTTCGTCGAGCGCCTCTGGCGTTCGCTCAAATACGAGCATGTCTACCTGCATGCATACGAGTCGGTCGGCGAAGCCAGACGCAAGATCGGGTGTTACTTCGAGTTTTATAACTCCACTCGCCCACACTCCAGCCTGGGGGCAAAGACTCCCGACCAGGTATACTTCCACCGTCCGCCAGAAGCTTTGGCGGCCTAACGCGCGATCAAGCAGGCTATGGAAATGCCGGTCTCATGGAAAGCGCGGAAAACGATAGAACTGTTTTCCGCCCTTCCCACAAGACCTTGAAAATCGATGAAACCGATTTTCACATTCCCACAGCCACGACGACTAGCTGAACAATTTTTCCACTTAAAAACCCGAAAGACCTGTCCAAACAATCGGAGCCACCGCAGTCGTCGTCTTCAGGGGTTTCCGCGCCGACGAAGCGCACGGGGCGGCCGACCATGGCGTAGAGGATGGGCTGGCCGAACTGATGCGACGCGTGTTTGCGCAAGTCGGTAATCATGCGGGTGATGAGGTCTTCGAGCTTGTAGCGGCGGCCGAAGATCTCAGTGCCGGTGAGCGATCGGCTGGAAAGAT
>CAYVGW010000354.1:0-2010 GCA_964450895.1 uncultured Occallatibacter sp.
CGGACGTGGTCGCGGAAGAGGCGGGTGACGACCAGAATCAGCGGCAGGACGGAGAAGGCGAGCAGCGAGAGGCGCCAGTTGATGCTGAGCATCAGGACGGCCATGATGGCGAGGTTGAGGAAGTCGTCGATGATGGCCAGCACGCCGGCGGTGAACATTTCGTTGATGGCGTCCACGTCGCTGGTGATGCGGGTGACCAGGCGGCCGACGGGATGCGCGTCATAGAAGCCGATGTGCATCCGCTGCATGTGGCGGAAGAGGTCGCGGCGCAGATCGAACATCAGCTTCTGGCCGGTCCACTGCATCAGGTAGGTCTGGATGAACTGGAAGAGATAGGCGCAGAGGAGAACGGCGAGGTAGACCTCGGCGAGCTGGGTGATGCCGTGGACGGGGTCGGCGGAGAGGCGGCGGGTGAGGGCGTTGCGCGTGCCCAGGCCGCGGGCCAGCAGGTTGGTGGAGAGCGGCGAGCCGGAGGCGGAGGGGAAGTAGCGGTCGATGGCCACCATGACCAGGAAGGGGCCGCTCACGTCGCAGAGGGATTTGAGGCTGATGGCCAGGGTGGAGACGGCGGCCTGGAGCCAGTAAGGCCGCAGATAATGGCCGAGGCGCCGCATCAGCCGGGAGTCGTAGACTTTGCCGACCGGGTCGTCATCGGGCTTGTGCGGCTTCTGTTCCTTTTCGGCCATAAGGCGGGTGGGCGCTTCTGTCTCTATTGTACGGAGTGGTTTTCAGGGACAGGGCAAAGCTGCCTCAAGATGGATCTGTTCTCCGCTGATGGGATGGTGGAAATTCAGGAATTGAGCGTGCAGGAAGTATCCTCCGTCGCCGGGGAGGCCGGGGAGATTTTCCAGCGGCAAGCCGTTTACTCCGTACAGCGGATCGCCCACCAGGGGATGGCCGATGGAGGCCAGATGGATTCTGATTTGATGCGGGCGGCCCGAATGCAGGCTTACCTCGAAGGTGGTGGCGCCGGTGGTGCGTGCGATCACCTTTGCCAATGATCTGGAGGGTTTGCCGTTGGGGTTGGCCGCCCAGACGGAACCAAGGCGCGGGTGCGGCACGAGGCCGATGGGGGTGAGGATCTCGTAGGCGTCCTGCTCGGCAACGTTTTGCGCCAGCGCCCGGTAGATTTTTTGCACTTTGGGCGTATTCCAGTTGGCCTCCAGATTCGAGGCCGCCTGCGCTGTTTTGGCGAAGAGGACGATGCCGCTGGTGGCTCGGCCCAGCCGGTGAACCGGGTTGGCGTCAGGGAATTGCCTTTGCACCAGGCGCAGGAGAGTGTTTTCAAAGAAGCCGGCGCCGGGGAGGGTGGGCAGCCCGCTGGGTTTGTTGACGGCCAGCAGAGAGGGGTCATCATAGAGGATTTCGAAATGCCGAGGGGCGTCTGGTTCGATCCAGGGGGGACGGTTCCAGACAAGGGTTTGGCCAGTCGTGAGCGATTCGCTTCCGCCGGCGGGTAGGCCGTTGAGGGTGACTTCGCCGTTGTTGAGCCTTTGTTGCCAGAGTTGCGGGGTCAAGTGAGGGTATAGGCTCGCCAAATGAACGAGCAGGATTTGCCCATGGTGTTTACGGCTGACGATCGCGGTGTAGGCATAGCCTTGGTTGAGCATGTAGTTTGAGTGTAAGCCAGGGCGTCTGAGACTCTGAGGCTGGACTGGGTGGGGCTTGCCTCAATTGTACGGAGTGGTTATCAGGGGAACAAGTATTCCATGCAGAGGATTTCAACGCCGCGAAAATCCACCTCGATTACGGTGTTGACCGGTTCGCGCGGGCCGAGGTGTTTGAGGACGGCATCGAAGAGACTGCGCTGACGGTCGGGTGAAGCGCTGGGAATCAACACGACAAGTCCGGCATGCAGTGGCGCGCGGCTATAGAGCGTCATGAAATCAGAGCGGTTATTGGTGACAAAAGTATAATCCCGGTCGAGAACGATGGCCATCAACTCCCGGTCTTTGCGCACGGGCAATCGCATTTGAACTTCGCCACACGCCTATCATTCTCGCGATACTC
>CAYVGW010000355.1:0-1916 GCA_964450895.1 uncultured Occallatibacter sp.
ATCATTCATTGCGATCCCGGCCCTTTCATCCGGGAGGTGAGTGGTTGATGGTTGATGTTCAGGGGTCAGAGATCAGGGGTCAGGGGTCAGTTCTTTCCACAGCCTATACGCGGAATGCCCTCGCCTTTCGGACATTTCTCTGATCCCTGATCTCTGACCCCTGATCCCTGCTTCTCACTGCTTCGATCCCGCCTTGCGGCCGTTCTTTGGAAACAACTTGGCCAGTAGTCCCAGCAGGAAGATCCCCGCAAGGATGGCCATGTCAACGATCAGCACGCCGTTGTTGCTCATGAAAAACTCCTTGGTGCAATGTAGCGCCGGTCTCCAGACCGGCTGTCGTGCGGGCGTCCTCGCCCGCACATATCCAGGCGCAATGACAAATTCAAACGGCCCTGGCTCTAATTCCTGTCCTGCGAAAAGTCTTCCCAGCGGCGGACGTAGGCGACTCCATTTTCAAAGCGATCGACAAAGACCTCTTCCTGCCTTTGAATCTCGATGCCGTCCTCGGAGCGGGCTGGAGCGGAGTAGCGCGCGCCGCGTTGCTCGTAGACAATCTCGCCGATTCCTCCGGCGCGGATCGTCGCCGAAACGCGGCCCACCACGCCGACCACATCGGTCTCGTCAGCGGTCAGCTCGTGTTCGTGGGGCAGCATCACCTTGGCCAGAAAAAAGAAGATGATGGCGCCTCCTGCCACGCCGCAAATTCCGGCAATCACCAGAACCACCCCGGCCACGAAGCCGCCGTGGCGAGTCAACAAATATCCCGCCGCGCCAAACCAGCAGAAAAAGATCATCAGCGAGAAGGTGTTCCACCATGGAATGGTGGCGCTGCCGTCTCCCGTTCCCTGAGCCCCGGCACCGGAGTCTGCCCCGCCGTGCGGCAGATGCGCGGCGTGGCCGCCGTGCGGCAAATGCACGCCGTGCGGCGCGTGCGGAATATGGACGTGGCCGCCGAAATGCCCCATGCCGCCCAGCAGCGAAAACGCGCTCATGAAAAGCCCTATGAGAAAGCAAACGAAATAGAAGGTCTCCCAGTGCATCGCTACGCCTCGTCTTTCCAGCCGTTCGATTTTGTCTTGCGAACCGCCGCCTGATCCCTGACCCCTGACCCCTGTTCCCTGCCCTTCGGTCGCAGCACTTCAGTCAGCCGCGGCATCAGCCCCGGCGTCTCCAAGATGGCTTCCAGCAGCAGCAGGCACTCCCGCGAGTGTTCATGCTTGGCCAGTGTCAGCAACGCCTGCATCAGCTCCGGATCACGGCGGAAGCGCTCGGCCCCAGCCACCAGCCACAGGTCCAGTTTGTCCTCGGTGGGGCGCAAGTCGCTCTGCAACTCCGGCGAGTAGCCCTCCGGATCGTCCACCAGGTAGCCCGGATGCACCTTGAAAAAGCTGGCCAGAATCTGGCGGGTGGTGTTGGTCAGGTGCGGCCGCGCGCCGCTCTCTATCTGCGAGAGATAGCTCTGGCTCAGCTTGGAGCCGGTTTCGGCAGCCAGTTCGCGGACCATCTCCTGCTGGCTGATCGCCCGGTCCAGGCCGCGCAGACTGCCCTCGACCTCGCGCAGATAACGGATTTTTTCGCCCAGTTTCATAGATGCCTGCGGACAGTTCTCAGTTCTCAGGAATCACGAACCGCAATCTGTCCGGTTTCTCGAACTCGCTTGCGCTGGAGCTGCTCTTCGTTTTGCCTCTCCATTGCAATCTGTAATAACTCTATCGCAATCCGTAATAATTTGCAAGGGAAATCGTAAAATTATTTTTTGGGGCTGGGATTTTTTCTGGTTTTTTCGCCGCAAACTGCTTAGATTGAGATTCATAGGAATTTTTAGTGGTGCTATCGGTTCGGTCTGGTATAAGGAGCGCCGGGGATGAGAGCGATTGATTTTCATAGCATCTCTCCGAAAGGCATGAGTAGCGCCG
>CAYVGW010000356.1:0-1876 GCA_964450895.1 uncultured Occallatibacter sp.
TCCCAGATTGGATGATTCTAATGAGTTTGGTTCACATCCGGTTTCTTTACCAAAGTTTCATTTGGGAACTATAAAATTGTGCCTGTCGCGCCGATAAGATCGTCGTGATGACGAAAAAATCCATCGAATCGATCGAGCGGAAGGCGTCTCAATGGCTGCGCCAGGGCATCTCGCCGCAACGTTTGGCGCTCACGCTGGCGCTGGGCTTTACTGTCGGCTGCATCCCAGTGGTGGGGATACCGACAGTGCTTTGCTTGGCGCTGGCCTTGGTCTTCCGGCTGAATCTGCCCGCGCTGCAAGCGGCGAACTACGCAATGATGCCGCTCCAGTGGCTGCTGATGGCGCCTTTCGTCCATCTGGGCGCGCGGCTCTTCGGTTCGGTCCGTGGCGCGGAAGCGAGATTGATGCCGCACACGCCGCCCATGGCGCTGGTCGCGCAGATGGGCGGGATGGCCGGTCAGGCGCTGCTGGCCTGGCTGCTGATCGCCATCCCGGCGGTGGCGCTGATGACCGCTACGCTGACCGTTCTGCTGCGCCGGGTTCCTGCCCTGGCCGAGGCTGAAGACTGAAGGAAGATTGCAGAAAATCACTTCCCCGCATAAGGATCTGGGACCGGCTTGGCGCTCTCGGTCCACGCGGTATAAATCATGTCGCGCAGCATACTGGCGCCGTCCGCCAGCCGCTGGGCGGTAAAGGCGCGCGACTCCGCCGACCCCGCGCCCGCAAAGCCGCCTGCCTTCTCCAGTTGATAGACCTTCTCCACATACGTCTGCGTGTGGCGCAGATAGGCCACGTAGGCGTCAAAGAGATCGCCGCTGAGCGCCTTGGCCGGGGTCATCGCGGCCCGCACCTCCGGCTCGCGCAGGTTGGCGTCCACAAACGGCCCCTCGAACTGCCAATGAATCTTGTGCTCGGTGGTGTAGCCGTTGGGGTTCGCTCCCACCCAGCCGTTATATTGGATGGTGGTGTGCAAGGGCTGCGAGCCGTCGCCCACGTAGTGCCCCAGCCACCCCGCATAGAAGAGAATCGCCTGCTCCACCGGCCGCGTCTCCTGTTTGGCGGCTGATAGCGTGCGGTACTCGCGCAGCGCGCACTTCAACCGCTCCCAGACCTCGGTGGCCTGCCAGGGTTGCAGGCCGATCTTCTCCGGCCGCTGGCCCGCCGCGAAGGCTTTAGCCTCGAAGTCCAGCCGGCGATGCGGCAAGGGGCCTAGCGCGTCGGCCAGCTCCAGGTCGATGAAGTGCTCCGGCGCCTGCGCGGCTGCCAGCTCCGGCTCGGCGGGCGAGCGCCAGCGGTCCGGCTCCGGTCCCAGGTACTCGATCTCCGCAACAGCCTCCGGCGTGCGCAGAAAGCCAGGCACGTCCGCGGGTAGAGAACTGGCCGCCAGCCGGTTAATCAGCCGATGGCCGCTATTGCCCCAGGCGCGGGCCGCCGGAGGCTGCGCCAGTACGCACATCAGCCCAGCCGTGGCGAGAACCGAGGAAATCAAACGCGAGGACGACGAAAAGGTCACCATAAAGCCAGTATAGGTCCCTGCCGGAGAACGCGGTATGAAAATCCCGCGGGGAAAAACGAACAAACGCGCGCAAAGTGACTGGGTTGAAGACGCCATTCGCCAACAACACGGCCGCAAAACGGCAGTGAAAAATGCGCACTGCTGGACTTTTGCCAAGACATTCCATCGGGAGGCGTGACTGCGCATCTTGCGCGCAAGGAGGGGATACCAGAAGCCCCTCCCGCCCTGGCTGATGAGACAGGGCAATCGCATTTGAACTTCGCAAAACGCCCATCATTCTCGTAATACTCATGCGGGCGGCTTTACGGAGGGAGCAGGGGCATTTATGCCCCTGAAGAGAGGCTTGGTACTACAGTCGCA
>CAYVGW010000357.1:0-683 GCA_964450895.1 uncultured Occallatibacter sp.
ACCGAAAACGCGGTATCGATGTGCGGATGGCGGCTCATTGCTTTCTTAGTTGGCTGCCAGATAGGCATGCAGTAAAGGTTTGCCGAAAAGCAATGCAATCAGCCCGGCGCCGGCCAGATAAGGGCCGAAGGGAATCGCGTTCTTGCGATCGTGTTTTGCCAATACAATCAGCGCGATGCCGACCACCGAGCCGACCAGTGCAGACAAGAGCACGATCAAGGGCAGCATTTTCCATCCCAACCACGCACCGAGCGCCGCCAGGAGCTTGAAATCGCCATTGCCCATGCCATCGATTTTCCTGATCGCCTTGAAAACCGAATTGACCAGCCACAGCGCAAGATAGCCCGCCACTGCGCCGATTACCGCTTCCTGCAGCGGCACGATCATGCCGAACAGGTTGACCAGCAATCCGCACCACAAGAGCGGGTAGGTCAGGCTGTCGGGAAGGAACTGGGTATCGGCGTCGATGAAGGTCATCGCGATCAACAGAAAGGCGAATACCAGGCTGGACAAACCAAGCCAGCCGCTGCCGAAGTGCCAGATCAGGAAGGCCGACAATCCGCCGGTCAATAGCTCGACCATCGGATAGCGGATGGAAATCGGGTTCTTGCACTCGCTGCATTTGCCCCCAAGCACTAGATAACTGACCACCGGAATGTTTTCCAGCGCGGTGATCCGATGCT
>CAYVGW010000357.1:693-1854 GCA_964450895.1 uncultured Occallatibacter sp.
AGGCGGAGCGCGGTAAAGTCAGGTTGTATTGGTCCGTGTGCGGTAGCGTAACCTCGCTTTGGTAGGTGATGGATGTAATCGGGGAGCCGAGCTTTTGCGCCTCTTCCCGATTCTGGCTGTCGAGCGCCAGGTAATCGTCGGCTTCGCGTTGCATCATGCGTGGCAATCGATGAATGACGACGTTCAAGAAACTGCCGATCAGCAATCCAAACAAACCTGCCACCGCCGCCGGAAAATAATTTCCGGGGGCGGCGAAAAATAAGAGGTCTAACATCATCCGGCAACCGAACCCAGTTTAAAGATCGGCAAATACATGGCAATGACCAGGCCACCGATCAATACGCCGAGAATCGCCATGATCATCGGTTCCATCAAGCTCGACAAGGACTCCACCGCCTCGTCCACTTCGTCTTCGTAAAAATCGGCGACTTTGCCTAGCATTTGGTCAAGCGCGCCCGATTCTTCGCCGATGGCAACCATTTGCGTCACCATGCTGGGGAAGACCTTGGCGTTTTGCATGGCAGCGGTCAAACTGGTTCCGGTGCTGACTTCGGTCTGTATTTTTTTGGTTGCATCTTGATACACAAAGTTGCCGGCCGCGCCACCGACGGAATCGAGCGATTCGACCAACGGCACACCGGCGGCAAACATGGTGGCGAGGGTGCGCGTCCAACGCGCAATGGTGGCTTTTTGAATGACGGGGCCAAAGACCGGGGCTTTAAGCAAGAGCGTATCCATGGTCCGTTGCATTTTTTCCGAACGCTTCCAGGTCTGGAAGAAGAAGTAGAAAAACGCGAATATCCCGCCGAATATCAGATACCACCATTTCACGAAATAATCGGAAATGGCCATCACGATCAGCGTCGGCGCCGGCAAATCCGCCCCGAAACTGGTAAACACGCTTTTGAATGCGGGCACAACAAAGATCATGATGACCGCCGTGACGACGAATGCCACCACCAGGATCGATATCGGGTAAAACAGCGCAGATTTGATTTTTCCCTTGATCGCGATGGTTTTTTCTTTGTAGATCGCAAGCCGTGTCAACAAGTCTTCCAAAATACCGGCTTGCTCGCCGGCGCCGACCAGATTGCAAAACAACGCATCGAAATACAGCGGAAATTTGCGAAAGGCTTGATTCAAGCTGGTGCCGGTTTCGAT
>CAYVGW010000358.1:0-1531 GCA_964450895.1 uncultured Occallatibacter sp.
TGACCGAACGATAGACACGCTGAAAAACCGGCGACTCACTCCAGTTGAAGGGCCAGACGGTGGCCGAGTAGACGCGGTCTTCGCCCCCGTATTTGGCAAATTGCAAAAGAACGCGTAGCAGCTTGTCACCGATTTCCTCAGTGCGCAGGTTCGGGTACCAGAGGCTCAGATAGAGAGAGTCGGCCATTGCTTTTATTTTAGACGGCTAAAAGCCAGTGGAGAAAGTTTGGTTTGGTTCAGCCTAACACTTGTTTTGAAAGGGCACGACTTTAGTCGTGCCGTAAATGACGTAAAAAGTAACTGGGCTTTAGCCCCTGAGGGATGTTTTGTGACCTCTTTGACTTTCACCACAGGCCGCTATACCGTGACAATCTCGCTGAAATCGGCTATGCGGGAGAATCCCGCGAAAACGGATTGAATGAGTGCGAGACGTGCAGCGCGGAGCTCGGCTTCGGGAGCCATGACCATGACCTTGTCAAAGAATGCATCGACGGCAGGACGGAGTGTTGCAATGGCTTCGAGGGCGGCTGCGTAGTTGCGCTCTTTTTGAAGAGCTGCGACTTTTGGTACGAGAGCAGTGACAGCTGCGAGAAGTGATTTTTCCTCGGCCTCGACGAGCTCAGACTCAACAGGCGCAGTGTCTGGAATAATTTCATTCTTATCTTTGGCCTGGCGAAGGATATTCTTGATGCGTTTGAAGGTGGCGGAAATAGCGAGAAAATCTTCGTTGCCGCGAACGACAGTTATCTCTTCGGCGCGGGCGATGCAATCGCGGACATCATCATACCCGGCCTTAAGGTCTGCATTGCTGACATCGAAGTGGAGGACAGCATTGGCCACATCGTAGGTAAAGCCGCGAACGTCCGTAAGGTAAAAGTACAACCTCTCATTTAAAAATACCCGGACTTGCCGCCGAGCCTGCCATTCTTCTTGATCTAGTTCACGTAGCACTGTCCCAGTATCACCGTATGAGTAGCTAACCAACTCGGTTAGCGTTATGGGCATATCTGACTCAGCCAAAATTTTGACGATGGCATTTGCAGCACGGCGCAGTGCGAATGGATCCTTGGAGCCTGTTGGCGCGTAATTTTTTGAGAACATCGCGGTAATGGTCTGGATGCGATCAGCCAATCCAAGCAACTGGCCTTCAATGGTCGGAGGAATTGCGTCTTCGGTGGAGGCCGGTGTGTACTGCGAGTAGATAGCCGAAGCGACGGTTTCACCGAGCCCTTGAGCCTTAGCGTAAAGTCCGCCGATGATGCCCTGAAGCTCGGTAAACTCTTTGACGAGCTCGGCAGTGAGATCGGTCTTCGCAAGTTCGGTCGCCTTCAGAAGTGCGGCTTCGTCAAGCTTGATGCCCGCAGATTGAACAGCAGCGGCGAGCGCGAGAACAATCTTTAAATTTTCTTCGGTCTTCCAGTGGTAGTTGCCGAGTTCCTTTTGGAAGGTGACAGACTTCAACATCTCCAGGCGCGCAGTGAGCGGAGTTTTTTGATCCGTCTCCCAGAAAAATTGCGCATCCTTGAAGCGG
>CAYVGW010000358.1:1541-1852 GCA_964450895.1 uncultured Occallatibacter sp.
TTGAAGCGGGCTCTCAAAACGCGGGCGTTGCCGTGGCGAATAATCGCGCGGCCTTCTTCATCTACTTCAGTGTTCAGCACGGCGAGGAAATGCGGCGCGAGTTTTCCTCCAGCCGATTCAACGGCGAAATATTTTTGGTGGTCGCGCATCACGGTGACCAAAACTTCTTCAGGCAGCGCCAGATACTCAGCCTCAAAGTTGCCAATGAGCGCAGTGGGCCACTCCGTAAGATGTACTACAGTCTCAAGCAGCGGCTCGTCCTCTCTCCAACGCGCACCGGCGACAGTGCGGGTTTCGGCATCAAGAGCTTT
>CAYVGW010000359.1:0-1845 GCA_964450895.1 uncultured Occallatibacter sp.
TCGCCACGCAGAAGATGCCCGACCTGAACGCCGCCTCGGTGGAGACGGCCATCAAGAGCATCAAGGGCACCGCCCGCTCCATGGGCATTGAAGTGGTGGCGTAAGCCGCGACCAGGTTTTCAGCGAGAGGCTCTTCCTTCGGGGAGGGCCTCTTTGCGTTTATAGCCCTTACTGGACCATGGGCCTGTAGCGGGCGAGCGCCTGGATCTCATAGCCTGGGCGGATGGCGCGCAGCAGAAAGAGCAGAAGCCGGTAAAGGCTGTAGCCGCCCATCAGCCGCACGGCGAGGTTGGCGGCAAAGCGGTCGAAACCATACTGCTTGACCGAGAGCGAGCGCGCGGAAAATCCGCAGGCCAGAAGAAATTCGTTCAATGTCTGCGCATTCCACGAATAGAGATGGTGGTTGTCATCCTTGGGAGAGACTTTGCGCGCCGGAGCCTCCAGCGGAACGATTACCAGGAACTCGCCCTCCGGCTTCAGCAGGCGGCCGATCTGCTCCAGCATTTTGGCCGGCTCCAGCAGGTGTTCCATGACGTGGGAGAGGATCACCAGATCGAATTGCTGGCCGGAGAGCTGCTCCAGGTCGGAGACAAATTCCCCCCCCCCCCTGCGGAGCTGCTCGGCATAGGCGGTGGTCACATCCATCCCCACGCGGCGGCGGGCGGGCAGATGAACGAGATTCCATCCAGGACCGACGCCCACCTCGAGAACCTCGGAGTCAGCATTCTTCAAAAACGCGCTGAATTTGCTGGTCCGATAGCGCGTGATGATCTCCGAGACCCGGGAAGTTACGCCGTGCTTCTGCGCATGATAGTTGGTTGACGAGTAGATGATGTCCTGGGCGGTTGACACGATCAGCAGCTCCTCTTCAGTCTGTTCGGCAGTTGATCTTTGAATCCGTCCACAGAATACAGGGGGGCAAAGATTCTTTGGGCGGGAATTGCAGAAATCTCAGGGTCGCGCTGAATTGCTTCCCACTTTGGAATGAGGCAGGCGCAAAAAGGGCGGCGAACCGAAGCTGGTCTGCCGCCCTTGTTGTTTTTTTTGGAGTCAGCCGAGGAAAACATCCCTCAGGGGCTAAAGCCCGCGCTCGTTATTGTTGCGTTGGCGGCACGACTCAAGTCGTGCCCTTTCAAAACGATGGTTTTGGCCGAGGTTCTCTTGGTAGCGTGTTGCGATATCCCAGGTCCCAAAATCGGGACCTGGGGCACCCAGTTTTCTGGTATTGATGAGCAGCTTTCGATCTAGAACAGGTTCCACAGCGACTGGTTGTAGACCTCGTGGTGGAATTGGACTTCAGCGCCTTTGACGAAGGTGCCTAGCTCGCGCGGGCAGCGGTTGGCCACGGCTTGTTTGAGCTCGGCGTAGCGGCCCTGTACGTCGCCGCCCAGAATCTTCTTGATCCATGCGGAGGACTGGAAGTCGTCGATGGCCTTCTGGATGTTGTCGGGCAGGTAGCGTCCGCCGGCGCGCAGGTCCTTGGACTTGTTGATCTCGCCGTCCAGGCCGGTCTTGAAGATGCCATAAAGCGAGAGGTAAGGGTTGGCGTCGGGGGCCACGGCGCGGACCTCCGTTCTCATCGACCGGTGGTTGCCGATGGGCACGCGGACCATGGCGCCGCGATCGGTGGCCGAGGCGCGGATCTGGTTGGGCGCTTCAAAGTGCGGGTCGAGGCGGCGATAGGCGTTGACGCTGGAGTTGAAGATCAGGCAGAGATCGAGGGCGCTGGTCAGGATGCGGTCCAGGAACTTCCAGCCAAATTCGTCGAGCTGCTCTTCGCCCTTCTCGTTCCAGAAGAGGTTGGTCTTGCCCTTGGAGACGGAGACGTTGGTGTGCATGCCGCTG
>CAYVGW010000360.1:0-1824 GCA_964450895.1 uncultured Occallatibacter sp.
TTTCAGGCGTATATTCAGGGGCATAAATGCCCCTGCTCCCTCCAGATGATTTCAAATGCGTTTGCCCGTGCCACTGAGCCGGTCATCCGAGAGTGAAGTGGTACTCCGGCAGAACGCCGGCCTCTGCGCCCATGCGGAAGAAAGCTCTCATCCCTTCCACGCATTCCTCGTCCAGGATGTAATGAATGTTGGTTTTCAGATAGGAGCGAATGGCCGCTTGGGGAAGGGCGATGCGGCGGGACCACTCGGCCGCCAAGGCGTCGATCTTTTGCAGTCCGTGGTCGCGGGATCGGATGAAATCGCACGCAATCCTCTCCGCCAATGCTCCGCCGCACGTAGTACACCAGACGGCGGAGACGAAGGGAAGTCCGGTCAGCGCAAACCACTCCGCGGCCAGATCGTGGTAGACCAGCTCTTCGCCGGTGCGTTCCATGCGGCGGTCGCGCTCCTCCATGGCGAGCAGGGCGGGGTCGCCGATCAGCACGGCGGCGTCGGCCCGCTCCAGCATGGCGTCCAGATGGGCGGCGGCGGGCTGAAGGACCACGCCGCCATTGCCCCAGTGGCGGAAGAGGATGCGGGTGTAGGCCAGGGTGGCGCGGCTGGCGGTGTCGGCGGCCACGGAACGGAGTTGGCGGAGGCTTTGGCTGGCGCGGCGCACCAGCAGGAGCGAGCGCACCCGCCCCTTGGAGGCGATGACGCAGCCGGGAAGGATGCGCAGACCGGGGTTGGCGGCCAGCGCGGCGATGGGCACCAGGCCAATCTCGGCCGCGCCCGTGGCCAGCCGGTCGGCGCACTCGGCCGGCGACATGCGCTCAATCTGGTAGTGCATGGCAAGCTCGGACTGGAGCGGTTCATGCTCGAAGTCCCACATCAAAGGCGCGGGATTCAGAAAGCCGATGGCGGCGATGCGCAGACGGGATGGCGGAGAAGCAATCACTGTCTCTTAGAGTACCAATTCGAGCAAGCTGATTCTATGGCGTCTTCACAGAAGGATGATTTCCAGCTTGACATCTTCTCATTCGACGGTTAATGTGTCTTCATTACCAAAGATTGCCGGTCTTTGTTTCCTGTGAAGAAACTCATCTGTACAAATCCTGAAGGGTAGCCTCCATTGGCCACGATGCCCCATACTGAACTTCTGCCACCCGCCTGCACGTTGGACCAAGACCGGCTGGCTTGGCTGGCGCTGGTGCTGGCGCCGGGGCTTGGTCCAAAGAGGATATTGGACGCGGTAAAGCTGTTGAATGCGCCCAGCCAAATCTTCGAGCTGCCGCTGACCGCGCTGGAGGGGCTGCGCTTTCCCGCCGAGGCGGCGCAGTTCATCTTCGACGGCAAGGCCCGTCAGGCTGCCGAAGAGGAGTGGGTGCGGGTCCAGGCGCAGGGGGCGACGCTGGTGACCTTCAGTTGCCCGGAGTATCCGGAGAGGCTCAAGGAGATCTACGACCCGCCGCCGCTGCTGTGGGTGCGGGGCGCGGCCAAGCTGCTGAGCCGGCCGGGAATTGCGGTTGTGGGCACGCGCCATCCAAGCCCGTACGGCACCGGGATGGCCGAGATGCTGGCGCGCGACCTGGCCGTCCGGCGGCTGCTGATTATCTCCGGCATGGCGCGCGGCATCGACTCCTGCGCCCACCGAGGCGCGCTGGCGGCGCGCATGCCCACCGTCGCCGTCTGGGGTACCGGCATCGACGTGGTCTATCCTAAAGAAAACAAAAAGCTGGCCGAGGAGATTCTGGAGCTGGGCGGGGCGATTGTCAGCGAGCTGCCCATGGGCACCTTTCCCGCGCCGCAGAACTTTCCCCGCCGCAACCGCATCCTGAGCGGGCT
>CAYVGW010000361.1:0-1698 GCA_964450895.1 uncultured Occallatibacter sp.
CATCTCATCAAGCCAAACCCGCACTGCATATAGCAATTAAGATGCGTTTGCCCTGTGATTGATCCGGCCTGAAAGGATTGCTGTATAAAAAATCTGTCATCCTGAGAGCTTGTGACTTTTTTGTTTTCTCGCAAAAACGCATCGCTGAAAACAAATCAGGCAGGTTTTGTAAGAAGGGCACGACTTTAGTCGGGCCGCAAGACGCTGATAATAAAAGATGGGCTTCAGCCCCTGCAGGATGTTTTTCGAGGGTTTCACTCAAATTCAGCCCTTTTTCCGCAGCCTCTTCAGTCGTGCCGCAAAATGCTGATAAAAAAGAATGGGCTTTAGCCCCTGAGGGAAGGTTTTCGGGATTTTCGACTTTCGCCACAGGCTGTTAACGCAACCCATGAATTAGCCATAACTTGAAAATCTCCGCAGACTTTCATCGCCTCCGCGCATCGAAGGGGAAGGAGGTTCCTCCATCATGGACCGCAGAACCGCAATCAAGCATCTGGGCGGCGTGGCAAGCGCGCTGCTATTGACCGAAGCTCTGAGTGGCCATGCTCTCGCCGTCGGCCAGGCCGCAACTGCGCCCGCGCCACTGGCCGGCCCATTTACGCTCCCGCCTCTTCCTTACGCCTACAACGCCCTGGAGCCGTACTTCGACGCGGAGACGATGCATCTCCACCACGACAAGCACCACCAAGCCTACGTGAACAGCTTGAATACCGCCGTGGCCGCGAACCCGGAACTGGCTGGCAAAAGCGTGGATGAGCTGGTGGCTCACTTGAACTCCTGGCCGGAGGCGGTCCGCACTGCCGTGCGCAATCAGGGCGGAGGCCACGCCAACCACTCCTTCTGGTGGCCGACGCTGGGCAAAGGCGGCGCTGCTCCGAGGGGCGAACTAGCCAAGGCCATCGACCAGAAGTTTGGTTCGCTCTCCGGCTTTCAAGAGAAGCTGACCGCGGCAGCGATGGGCCTCTTCGGCAGCGGCTGGGCGTGGCTGGTGAAGCTGCCGGACGGGAGCCTGGCCATCGAAACCACTCCCAATCAGGACAGCCCGCTCACCTTGGGACACAAACCGGTTCTGACGGTGGATGTTTGGGAGCACGCCTACTACCTGAAGTATCAGAACCGGCGCGTCGAGTACGTGAAGGCTTACTTTCAGGCGGTCAATTGGGATTACGTAAGCGGGCAATTTGCGCAGAATGCGTAAGAGCAGCGTGGCTGAGGCGATGTTGAAAGCGGCGGGCTGGGCAGTTTTTTGCGTGGGTTGGGCGGCTTGCCTTTCCGGCTGCCGCTCCGCGCCCAATCTGACCGCCCAAGAAGCCGCGGGCAAGCGCCTTTATCAGGCGCGCTGCGCTCACTGCCATGAGGACAACGATCTGGCTCTGAAGAAGCGGCCGCCGGATCTGCGCGGTCTCTTCGGCCGTAATACCCTGCCCAGCGGAGCGCCAGCCACCGACGCAGCGGTGCGGCAAAATGTGCTGACAGGGAAAGGGATGATGCCCAGCTTCAACGGACGCTTCACCGAGGAGCAGATGGCCGCGCTGATTGCGTACTTGCACTCGGGGATGCGATGATTTTCCCTATTCCAACCTGGAGTCACCCGGCTCCGCCGGAGAATGCCTGCTTCGGGCAGCAAATTCACCCGCCCGTTTGTGGTGGTTGCTTTATCGAAGAAGGAGCAGAATGTGGTGGACTCCCACGGTTTTG
>CAYVGW010000362.1:0-1636 GCA_964450895.1 uncultured Occallatibacter sp.
TCCCGTTGCCTATTACGATACTGGTTATAATCATTCATCAGAGCGGAACGGTCAGCCCGTCGTTGCGCCTTACGTTCCTCCCTCTGTGCGATATTACGTTCGCCATGTTGTGCCAGATGTGGTGCGGAATGTTGAATGGATGTTGAGGCTGGTGTCCACGGGCCAAGGGCGGATTCTGTGGTCTGACGGTTGACCCTCCCAGCGAAGTTGTTGCGGAATACGTCGGATGCTTTCACGCGAATGTTGTGGTCAACAGCAAGGACCGTATATCCGCCCGATTCCCCCTTCTCAATGCGAAGATGATATTTTGCAAGAAATGTATGAAGGGCTTCCCATGAGACATTCTGGCGAGTTAGCAGCGTTCGTACAAGCGGAGCAACTTCTCGACGCACGTAAGTTTGCAGCGATTCTTCATCGTGATAATGTTCAAACTTTGCCGCTGCACCTGAAGGCTGTTGTCCCGCAGTACGAAGCGCGTTACGTTCCGAATATGACGCGCGTACTGCCTGCTTCGATTGCTCATCCCATCGAGTTGGACCCGCTGTGTGTGTCCAGCCATATTTCGCTTCAAGGACGCGCATTGCGGCATCAAGCGTCAACCAGTTGCGATAAGGTGTATGCGCCTTGAAGGTCTCAGGATGAACCTTGTTGACCATGATGTGGATGTGAAAGTGCTTCTTGTCATCATGGGCAACAACCATATATTGATGGTCCTGGTAACCGAGCTCACGAAGAGTGTGCAACGCACAATCTGTCCATTGCGGTTGCGTTGGACGTTCTCCTGGTGGCCATGATAGTTCATAGTGGCAGAGCGCATCCTTGCAGCGTGGGTTCAGAAATGCAATCCCCTCCATTTGAACCGCCACCGTGTCTAGGCCTGCAAGGTTGTCCGACAATACCACGTCCCCTCGCAAAAAAGGCTCGCCAGCATCGGCATCACGTTCCGAAGTTAGGTACTTGCATAGCCGTTTGAAACTGCTCGCGTGTTGCCGAGTTGGTTGCACTTTGGCAATCATCTTCACTCCGCTGTGTTCTTGTTGAAGGTGGCAAGTGCCGTGTGCAACTCCGAAAGTACCGAGTTGAGTTCACTGCGCAGTTCTTCCTCGTAGGGTAGGCCTTTTATCTCCATTAGCAGGTGCTTTTGTAATCCGAAAAGTTTGCTGAGTTCGGCGGCAACTTCGCGGCTTACTTGCGAACGTATTGGCCTATTCAGTGCGCATTTACGAATGAACTCGCTGACCGTTAGGCCAGCGAGATGAGCCTGTTGGCGAATGAATTCCTTCTCTTGGGACAAGAGTTTGATGAGCAGTCCCCGGCGATGTTCTGTCTGCTTTGGCCTTGCCATTTCGGTGCTCCTGTGGGGTCTCGGGGCGAAGCCCTGAGCGAGGTGCGCAGGCCCAAACCCGAGTAGCGAAGCGGATTGGGTTGGGGCCGGTGGATATGCCAAAACGACCGCAGGGAGTTTCGGTATATACAGCGCCTACCTCGCCTTCACGACTACCCGCTTTTCATCCCCTTCAACATATTATTACACAACTGACATAAAGACGGTTATTGTGGTATCGTATCAGAGTATGGAGGATGAGGCACGTCGTAGAGCGCAGGTACTCTCGTCGCACAATATCGAGGAGTTTCG
>CAYVGW010000363.1:0-1604 GCA_964450895.1 uncultured Occallatibacter sp.
CGGCGGGTGGCCCATGTCCCATAGTCTGAATCACATAATAATGGGTGCCCAAGGTCCGGACCGGGGGCACCCTCAGCGGGTTTGGAAATCTCACAGGGATCAGGGCCACCCGCCCATTGTGATTCGATTCGACATTTTTTCATTCAAATGTAAACTTTTTCTTGCCCCCCCCCCCCCCGACATCGTACTATTATCTCGATTTCAATTCACGGAAATAAAAACATTCTGAAACTCGGAAAGGGAGAGGTTGATGAACTGTAACTGTCCAAAATGCGGATCTGAGAACACACAAAACGTGAAAATATTACACGCCTCTGGAAGTAGCTCAGGCGTTTCAGTTGGAACGGGGTTTTCCTCCGGTACATCCCATAGCCACGGAACTGGATTTGGCACGCATTCTTCAACCCACACCACTACGACACGCACGAAAAATCAAACTGAACTTGCCAAGAAATTTGATCCTGGCGCTAGACCTAGCAAGGGAACTGGTCTCATTGTGATGGCCGTGATTTTCGGATTTTTCTTGATACTTTCCTTTTGGCTTTCCTCTTTGTTTTCATTGAAGGGTGGGCCTGGAGTATTTTCCTTGATTTGGGCTCTGTTAGCAGGAGCAATGATAGCAATTTATGTGATGGGGACTAATGGGCGCAAGGAACAGCTTAAGATATGGTTGCAACGTCAAGAGTATTTGGATGCTGCTTGGTTCTGTCATCGTTGTGGTCACGATTGGATTCCTCAATAATGGTTGGGTAAGCAATGGTCCGCCCAACAACCCCAAAGAATCATCCTGAGCCTTGAATAGCTGTGCCCCGTTCATCGCGGTTTTCGCGATGAGCGGGCGAATGCCCCGGTCGGGTGCCCCAGGTCCGGATTTTCGGACCTGGGAGACCATCCTCCTCACGCCACGACCTCCAACCCCTTTTTCTCCACCAGCGAGAGGAGTTTGAGCGAGGCGCCTTGCGGATGTTTTTCTCCGCGCTCCCATTTGCTCACCAGGCTGGGCGTGACATTCAAGTAGGCGGCAAAGACCGTCTGGCTGTTCTTTTCGCGCTCGCGCAACGCCCGAATCTTCTCCGGCGTCATCTTCTGCACCGGCGTCAGGCAAAGCACATCGAACTCGGGCATGGTTTTTTTGTCCAGCGAACCATCGCGGTAAAAATCGCTTGTCCTTTCATGAACCGAGGCCATCCTCTTGTTTCGATATGTTTTAAGCATCTTTCCCCCTTCAGTTGGCTGTCAGGAGTATAGCACTAAGTGACAGGGATACCCGCCGTCTGAGGTGGTTTGTGCGGGTCTGGAGACCCGCACGACAGCCGCTCTGGAGAGCGGCGCTACAAAAACTCAAAATCGCCGTTTGTGAGAAACTAGAAGAGCAGAAAAATCCCGGAAATCTCCGCTCGCGTGGCCGGGTTCTGCCGCGCTTCCACTGGCTTTTGGCCCGCTTGAATTTGTAATCAACCATGAACAAGCGCGGGCGAGGACGCCCACGCTACAGCCGACCGGGAGGTCGGCGCTACAACCCTGCCATTTCCAATTCATGCGGTCATGGCACTAGGAACCAAGAAAAACCATGATCAGTGTCAGCAATGTCTCCATGCGTTACG
>CAYVGW010000364.1:0-1561 GCA_964450895.1 uncultured Occallatibacter sp.
GTGTCTGCAACACATTTACGTTGGATATAGTTGACCGTTCCGGCCACACTTCAACTACCGTTTTTGGGATAATACGGGGTAGGCGCAACCAACTATGTGCCTCGCGCCGTAGGCGCAGTGGTAATTAGCCCCGCGTTTCAACGCGGGGTTGGCGCAACCAACAATGCATCCGGAGTCCCGTAGGGACGGCGCTGTCCTAGTTTGCTACAACTCATACCCCTAGTCCCTATCGGCGGGTGGCCCATGTCCCATATTATCAATCATATAAATCTTGGTGCCCCAGGTCCGGATTTTCGGACCTGGGAGTCCACGAACCTCAATCCGCCGTCTTTTTCTTCAAGAACTTTGCGGGGAATTATTCCCCGTTCGTGCATACTATGAAAAAGAAGGAGAGAGGCATGAAAAGGAAGGAGCGGGGAGAAAGCCATGCTCCCGGCACCCGTTTTCCCGCCCAAAGCCCCCCTCCCCCCCTATTTATATTTATTTTTCCACAGAAATCCTTGCATGTAATTATAAAATCCATAAAATCAATGCTTTCCGAAGAAATTCCTGTAAAATCACGACCTCAGACTTTTGCAGATTATTTCATCATCCCTCGAACCTGTTTCGCGTTCCTTCAGATTCGTCCTCGCCTGTAACTGGAGCGGCGCTTGGCGAAAGCTCCTGCGCAACCACCAAATCGGCATAGCCCTCACTCGCTCTCCGGTAGCTTGAAGGGCTTTTGCAGCCATTGCCGCGCCTCGTTCAGCGCGCCTTGGGTGTTGTCGTTGGTCTGAACGGCCAGGCGGTACTCGTTCACCGCGCGGTCTCTCTGGCCGGTGATGTCGAAGATTTTGCCGATGGCGATGTGGCTCCAGACCTCGGTCCAGCGCGGTTCATCATCGCCGCGCAGCGCGTCGCGGTAGGCGTTCACGCTGGCCTGGTAGTTATGCTGCGCAAAGAGCAGCTCGCCGATGCGGAAGCTGGCCAGCGAACTCTGCGCGTTCGCCTCCAGCGCCTTCTGATACTCGGCCAGCGCGGCCACGCGGTCGCCCTGCGCCACCAGTTGCTGCCCTTTGAGGATGCAAATGCGCACCTGCAAATCCGGCGTGTTTTTGAGCACCCAGTTCTGCGGGTCGATGCTGACGCGGCGCGGGCGGCCAAAGGTCTCCACCACAAACTGCGTCTCGGTGCCGACGATCTCGATGCGCTGCGACTCGGTCTTGCCGTCGGTCTCGATGCGCAGCTCGACCGGCATGCGGAAGAGGTCCAGATCCTGATCGATCTCGCCCACGGTGCGGAAGCCCTTGTTGTTGCCCAGCCGGTAGACGGCATATTTGTTGGTGAACTGCGGCGCGCCGGTGCCGTCCACCCATTGCGCAAAGAACGGCGTCAGTGTCTGCTGGCTCTGCGCCTCGGCGACCTTCTCGAAGTCAATCGCGCGCATCCCGCTGTCGGTGTACTGGCTCAGCGCGCCCTTGAGCGTGGCCAGGAATGCCTTGTCGCCGATCTCCCAGCGCAGCATGTGGAAGATCATCGCGCCCTTTTCCAGGGTCATCGACTGGAACTCCGGCGAGAAGGG
>CAYVGW010000365.1:0-1552 GCA_964450895.1 uncultured Occallatibacter sp.
GGTGAGTAGGCCCAAGGGATTTCACTCTGAGCCTCTCGCAGAACCGTGCGTAAATCTCTCGATTTACACGGCTCCCATTACCCAACCTCATACCCAACAACACTCCAGTGGTGAAACATCCGGGGAGATTCATCCTTCATCTTGCGCAGCCAGACCGCGCTGAGCAGCCGATGCCGCAACAGCGTTTTGTACTTGCGCCGGGCCCACTGCTCAAGCCTCTGATCGATGTATCGATGAAGCTTTTGCATCGCCGTCCGATAGAATGCCCCAAAATAATTCCACCACCCGCGTATCGCCGGATTGTACTGCCTCGCCAGATCACCAAGCGTCGCCGGTGTCTGCCGATGGATGCGCCAACCCCGTACCACCTCTCGCATACGCTTCAGTGCCGCCGCACTCGCTCCCGGAAGAAAACCCGTGAAGTTCCGGTTTCGACTGCCTCTGGCCCCCCTGGATCGAAACGTAAAACCAAGGAATGTGAAGTGCTTATGCGGATAGGTTGCGGTTCGGTTCCCGTCCTTGCAATAGACCACCTTCGACTTCTCCGGGTGCATCGTCAACCCGCACTCCGCCAGCCGTGATGCGATGGACCGCATCAACGCTTCGGCCTGCTCCCGGTTGCGGCAATGAACCACCGCATCGTCGGCATACCGCGCAAACGGACAGGTTGGATTGGTGCGCTGCATCCAGACATCGAACGCGTAGTGCATGAACAGATTCATCAGGATCGGCGAGACCACTCCGCCTTGCGGCGTGCCGCGCTCTCGCGCCTGCCGTATGCCCTCCGCAGTCTCGAACGGAGCAGTAAGCCACCGCTCGATATACAGAAGCATCCAGTCCTCCCTGATGTGGCTGCGGACCGCCTTCATCAAGAGGCCATGATCGATTTGATCGAAGGCCGCCTTGATGTCAAACTCCACCACCCAGTCATACTGCCAACACCGTTTTCTGGTGACGGCTATCGCCTGTTGCGCCGACTTGCCCGGACGATACCCATAGGAATCTTCATGAAATATCGGTTCGAGAATCGGCTCGATGGCGCGCTTGACCACGGTTTGCGCAATGCGGTCGGATACAGTCGGAATCCCCAGCTTTCTTGTGCCGCCCGTGGCCTTCGGAATCTCCAATTGCTTGACCGGCGGCGGGAAGTACGACCCCGACGACATCCGGTTCCACAGCTTGTACAGATTCCTGGACAGCTTCTCGTCGAAGATCGCAATGCTTTCTCCATCGATGCCCGCCGAGCCGCGATTGGCCTTCACTTGCTGGTAAGCCTCCCATACCGCCCGCTTCGCAATAACAAAAGGTTTTGTCGATGTCATCTCGCTCATCCCCGCAAATTTGGGTTGGCGAAATTCGTCAACCGGATAACTCCGCCCCTTCGCTCCACGCCCATTACAGGCGCTTCAACGCTACTATGAGCGGCCCCGACCCTCGCTCTGGCCTCGGTATTCTTCCTCGTGGTGTCTGCCACTTGTCATTTCCCTTCTCATCCAAAACGAAGTTCTCACGTTCCGTACCAAAGCCTGTATCGAGTTCATGCCGCCTATAC
>CAYVGW010000366.1:0-1513 GCA_964450895.1 uncultured Occallatibacter sp.
TGAGTATCGCGACAAAGATGAGCGTTAGGCGAAGTTCAAATGCAATTGCCCTGGCTTCGGGATGGGGTTTGCACCCACTACGCGGCGATCTGAAGGGCCATTGGGCGGTAAAGGTGAACGGCAATTGGCGCTTGACATTCACATTTGAAGGCGAGAACGCAATCCTCGTTGACTATCAGGATTATCACTAGGAGAAACGCCATGCGTATGCACAATCCGCCGCACCCCGGCAAAATCGTTCGCGAGTTCCTGGGCGAGATCGACGTAACCTCGGCCGCCAAGCATTTGCAGGTCTCCCGCGCCACGCTTTCGCGCATTCTCAACGGCAAGGCCGGAATCTCCGCCGAGATGTCGCTGCGCCTCTCCGCCGCCTTCGGCACCCACGCCGAAATCTGGTACGAGCTGCAAACCGACTACGATCTCTGGCAAGCCTCCCAAAAGCAGCAGCCCAAGATTGAGCCCTTCCCCCACGCCGCATAGCAGCCATTTTTACCGGAAGAACTTGGCAGCCGAGTTCGTGTTGTTTTGCAGCATGAGCGGAAAACCGGAAGCCCTCAGGATAGGAAGAAGAAAATACTCTAAAATGAAACCGATATGAACGCATCCTCCACAGAATCCTTCGAGCATTTGGAACACTGGTCCCCAGACGCGCTGATGAAGCGGGCGGCGTCTCTGCGCGAGCGAGCCGAGCAAGGCGACGGCGCGGCCAGCATCACCCTGCAGGCCTTTCCCCGCCACTGCGCCATGCTGCTGGTCCGCACGGGTGACGGCCTCGCCGAGTTGCATGAAAACTTCGCCGATCTCTTTTGTGTGCTCGACGGGCACGCGTCGCTCCTCACCGGCGGCGTGATTGCGGATGCGGCCAGCATCGCATCGGGAGAGACGCGCGGCTCCCACATCGAGGGCGGTGCACGCCAGCAAATGCGCGTAGGCGACGTGGCGCACGTTCCCGCCGGCCTGCCTCACCAAATGCTGGTCGCGGACGGACAGTCCATCACCTGCCTGGTGATGAAGATTCAGGAGAAGCCGTAAACCGCCCGGCAAATTCCTTCCCGCGGCGCTCCACGCAAGCCCCCTTTTTCTGATATATTCAAGGAAGTGGTTGTTGCTCAACTCTTCGGCGCTTGCCGGTCCGGGTTGGGTGCGGCCTGTCATTCTATGTGGGGACGTAGCTCAGTTGGTTAGAGCGCCGCCCTGTCACGGCGGAGGTCGCGAGTTCGAGCCTCGTCGTCCCCGCCATAAACCAACGAAATCCATGGTTTATGGCTCTGACACCCCCATCTCTGCAATCCTGCTGCCCCCCTGATGCGAAGTTGATTCGTGACGCGACCTCATGCGCGCCCTGCACTCAAATCCCCAGACACCCTGTCAACCCGAGCGGAGCGCAGCGGAGTCGAAGGATCTGCGGTTGCTTTGCGGCGGTAATCTCGCATTGCATTCGTGCCGGATCATTTGAAAGCACGACTTCACAGGCTGCGGAAAAACTCGATCTTGGAATGTTTTGTAACCAGGG
>CAYVGW010000367.1:0-1501 GCA_964450895.1 uncultured Occallatibacter sp.
ATCGCATATATGTGCCTCTACATGGCTGGACTCAATGAAGGGCAGAGTAATTGTAAGGGACCGCCCGAAAGCGGCCCCTGCTCTGGCGCACCTCCTTTCATTCAGTTTTCCGAGAAAAAGAGTTGCCCGCCCACCGACACGCAATATTCCACCATGTCCGCGTTCCATCCCTTCGGGAAAGGGACAGTCTGACCACTCGGCAGGATAATGGTTGCCGTGCTCTGGATGGCGTAGGGCGCGTAGTAGAGGGTAGACCCGTGGGTTATATCCGCCAAAGTGCCAGCGGCGGCTTGTGAGGCCAAGGAGAGGGCCTGCTGCCACTGCGGATCGGCTTCGACGGGCCACGTCCCCGTTTCCGTTTGTGCGACGGTTAAAGTCGATGGCGGATTGATCGAAGTGAATTGATCGTGAGTCGTGCAGACGGCATAAGGGCTGTCACCCGTCTTTGCCGCCCGGTTCATAATGACGTTCACGATGCTCTGGAGGCCCGGAACGCCGGATTGGCGGTTTTCTCGCCATGCGGTGAGCGCGGTGAGCACTTGGTCCTGAATCGTCATGGCTTCTCTAGCTCCACTTGGGCAGCCAGCCAGTGAGAACACTCAGCACGCGCTTCCATAGCGGCAGCGGCGGATCGGAGGGCGTGGAGTTGGACATTGTTCACTCCTGAATTGCGCGGGCCGCTCGTACCGCCAAAATCTTGCGCTGCGGGAAGCGGTAGGAGAGCCCGCGCAAACCCTACTTCGCCGCCTTACGCAGCAACGCCTTGACGGCCATACTCTTGCTGGCTGACGGGTTGAAGGTGTACCACAGGCCAGCCGTGATGGCGTAGCTGGTCTGGCCGTTGAAGCGCAGCGCATAGCCATCGATGATCGTCCATGTTAGGTTCGGCGTTGCCCGGTACATGGCCCCTCCGCCGCCAAAGAATGACGATTTGGTAGCTCCCGGCAGCGTGGTCTCGCCGCCGCCGGCCTGAGCAAAGACCTGAAAGAGGCTCGGCGACACATTGGTCTTTTTGAGGATGCCTGACAGGTCGGGAATCACCTTCCCGCCCACGTTGTAGCTGTTGACGCCGATGGCCGGGAGAAGAAACTCGTGGACCTCAGCCGAAAAGCTGTTGCCCTTGGCAACTCCCCAGTCGATCACGTCCAGGGATTCGGTGGTATGGTTTCCAGCACTCCACGAGCCATTGTAGTGAACGGCCACGGCCTCCGAGCCGGTCGAGACTACGACCTGAGCGAACGCGGCAATGGCTGTGCAGGTGAAGAGTGCTGTCAGTAGCAGGATGCGTCTCATATTTCCTCCAATCAGTTGAGTGGCCACTTCACGTGGACCGACTTGATTACGCCGTCTGCGTCTTGCTCGACGGTGACGGCCTGGTTCAGCACCGTCTGTAGAGTCTCTGCGATGGTGCCGAGTTGCGCTACAACGGCATCGACAGCCGTGAGCGTGGCCTGTGCCTGCTCGACAAGGCCGTTGATGTCAACCGGGGCGCTCATTGCTT
>CAYVGW010000368.1:0-1500 GCA_964450895.1 uncultured Occallatibacter sp.
ACGTTCCGCCATCCGATCCCGTAATGGTGCCCGTCATCGTGCCGCCTGCGAGGGGGAGAAACGGCCCTCCTGTACCTCCGCTTTGTCCCCACGTGCCGCTCTGGCAGGTATAGATAATACCTGTCGAAGCGACTAGCTGTGCCGATACACCAGCATTGCACGAGCCTGAAGGTGCGCTATTGACCAAAATCATCGTGTTATTCGCAGGCTGCGCGACCGCCGCGATAGCGCATCCAAGCCCAAACAAACAGAACAAAAAGACGCGCCTCATGGCTGCCTCCTCAACTGCGATATTGCACCTACTGCGGGCCGAAGCGTTCTGGTCGCATTGAGCGCGCGGGCTGCAGCCATCTGGCCTTCAGGCGAAGCAATAAGTTCAGGCGCCAGAATGCCGCCTGTTGCCCCGGCGATCATGCCCGGGACGCCGCCTTCGCGGTAGCCCAGAGTGCCACCGAAACCTGCGCCTGCTAGTGCTCCTGTATGTGCGCCAAACCTGCCCAGCATTCGTTGGCCTGTCGTCGCATTGCGAGATTCACGGTCGGCATTGCGCAGAACCTCGATCAGACTGGATACTTTCTGATTCGTATTCTTTGCCGAGGGAACGGTTCTATCAAGTTCCTGATCAAGTGCGCCATAGGCCCGCCTGCCAGTGTTGGTTGCTTCCTCGTGGATATTCGGATTCCAGCGCAAATGTTCATCGCTGAAACCACGCTTCAGGTCGAGCAATCGCCGTGGCGTTACGTTCTCAGGAATGGCTTCGCCTGAAACTCTGCCTTTGTGAAGGAAATCGTTCATCTCGCCAAGCTGCCCGTGGAGCGTTCCTGCCTCTTCGCGCGCCGCTTTACCCATTGCCCCGCCGAGCACTTGACGCGCTGGCCCCAGCGAAGCATTGGCATTCGGCTGGATCGCCGGAGGAACTGAACCACTCATCTCTGGCCTGCGCAGAAGTACGCCGTTCGGTTGCCCTGGACCTCCGCGCTCGCCGGGAATCTCACCAATATATTGGCCCGGGCCCATGCCCCGCGCGGGCGTTGGAGTCTGCTCTGGGATGCGAGTCTGCCCAGACGGCAATTGATCCGGAAAAATGTCGGTATGGCTCGACATAGGCGTTGTGCGTGCCGGTCCAGCCAACTGAGGAAGGGCTGGCCTATCAACTTGGTTCAGCGTAATTGGTTGCGATAATCTGCCCGGCGCTCCGGGACCGTTCGGAAGCGGAATCTCTTCGCGTGGCGGCTGTAAGAACCCTGCAATGCGCGGTGCTGGCTTGACGCTGGCGGCGTTCACATGGCTCTCAAGATCATTCATCAAGCCGCCCATGCTCTCACGGCCGCTGGACAGCACTGTTTCAGGACTAACGCCTTTGGTCAGATCAAGAGCAGCGCGCCCGGGAGTCTTGCTGAATCCGCGTTGTGCCGCACCGATATGCAAAGCAGTATCAGCCAATTTTGGAGCGAAGGCGCGAGCCGCTTCCCCCAGTCCCGCGCCTGCTGCTCCCAATGC